>CAZFCK010000070.1:0-20463 GCA_964517355.1 uncultured Desulfovibrionaceae bacterium
GGGGTGGTTCAAAAACTGTGGCTATGGACTATCTCAAACGTGACTTGCTCTAGAATCTCTTCCTCGGTCCAGTCTTTGATAAAACCGGTTGGGGAAAGGATGTCCAATCCCGGGTCATTTTCATGGTCATAGACCCCGGCAGTGTGATTCAGCAGTTGGGCCATAGTGATGCCGGTAGCATTGGGCACGCTGTCCGGCAACAGACTGCCAAGGATGGTGTCCAACGACAACAGTCCCTCATCGACCAGGCTAAGAATCAAAGTGGCGGTGAACACTTTGGTTATGCTGGCGATACGTATCCGCGTATCCGGCGTCATAAGACGCCCCGTTTCCAAATCCGCTTTTCCGGCCGCCCCAAAAAAAGTCCCGTAAGAATTCCTGGTCCCCAGCACAAGGCCTGGAAGAGCGTCGTCAGCGACATTGGCGTCCAAAACCGCCTGTATCTCCTTTTCATGGAGATCGCCAGCCCAGGCACGTTTTCCGTTCACCAAAAGACCAAAGCCCGCCCCTCCCAGCAAACCCAAACCTTTGACAAATTCACGCCGATTCATAGCGCACTCCGTGTCAGCAAAGAAGGATTCAAGGTGAAAGCACGTCCGCCTATGACGCATCGTCCCCACGGATTGATCATCCGGCGTCGCAATTCCGTATCCCGGCTCCCGGTCTTCGTCATTTCGCGCCCGATGCGCCATATAGTCAATCAATTATTGCTGGTCAGGCAAATTCACCGAGCGTATTGCAACATGCTTTATCTACATAAAAAAATAAAAAATAGTGACTACAACAAGAAAAACTTAACATTTTCCCAAAAACATGGCAGATAATAAAATGTGCTGCATATGCATTACCATTCGAAAATATTATTTTAATAAACATAACAAAAAAGAGTGTGACGGGCAGCAACGAGCATGACGAAGAGGGAATATTCACCTCCGCACTAAGCGCAAAGGCAGTCCACTTTTTTCAATATCCTTATAATTATTATCATTGCAAATCATTGCCAACTAAATATCCTGCAATATCAAAACAGTCTTGCCCAATAGCATTACAACAAGGAGAGCATCATGCGCACCAGCGCAAGAAACACTTTTACCGGTGAAATTATCAAAATCACCATAAATCCCATCATAAACGAAGTAACGCTTAAAACAGCTTCGGGCTATGTGATTTCAAGCACAATCACAAACAGCAGCCGCGTCGAACTCGATATTACCGAAGGCAATACTGTAAAAGCCTACGTTAAAGCGACCAACATTATGATCGCACCACACATGCAGCCGTATTCAGCCTGTACGGCCAATGCCTTTGCAGGAACAATAACCAAAGTCGTCAGCGACGGCGTAGTCACTGAAGTAAGCGGTATTCTGGAAGACGATACGCCTGTGTGCGCTCTTGTCACCGGAGGGAGTTTTAATGCCATCGCTATTGGTGAAGGCGATCCTTTCATATTCATGTTCAACGCAATGTCCGTCATTCTGTTCTGACATTGAGAAAACACTATGAAATAGCAAGATTAAATTTTTTCCTCCATATAGGCGCGGTCAAGGTGACTCTGTCGCATTGATCGCGCTCTTTTTATGCGCCAATAACCGCACCAGTTCTTCCTTCCATCAGTCAAGGCCGCCTTGGCGCACGCTATAGGTAAGAGCATCCTGGCGCCCCAGGGCGTCCATCAAAACAATGGTGTGCATGCCCGGTTCCGGCGTGACAAAAAGCCGCTCCGTCGGACTTCCGCTGGCCACAAGCTCACCATCCTGATACCAATAGAGTTTGTGCGCGTCCGCGGCTGTTCGCGCCACCAGGGCTATACGCTGATACTCTTCCGGCGCCCCTTTGCGCAGGATATACGGGGTACGCGACGATGGTGATACGATGTTCGGCGCTTCTCCCGCAGGAACATCCGTGCATAATGGAGACAAAGGCGGTATGCCGTCCGATTCACGCCCCTGGCTGCGCCGCCAGGCCACCAGCTCCGGCGGATCAACGCGCACGATTTTCGACACAGCGGGACGGCGCATCAGGCAATCGCCTTCCAAACGCTCCCCGCTTTCAGCATCCACAAACACCTTGCGATGCATGGTGTCGCGCTCCAGCCTGGTGACGCCGGAGATCACGGTTATGCGTTTGCGCTCCTCGCATAATGGCGTGGCCAATTGACGGCTCTGGGCGCAGACCAGGGCCTCGTCCAATCGCAGCACATCCGGGCGGGGCGGACGCGCCCCCGCTGGTTCAAGGGCGCGAAACAGGGCAAAGAGCAAAGGACCGGCATGCCGCGCCCCGGATATGCCCAGTTCAGGACTGCCGTTGAGATTGCCCACCCACACGCCTATGGCGTACGTCCCGGAAAAGCCCACGGCCCAGGCATCGCGGTGGCCAAAGGAGGTGCCTGTTTTCCAGGCCACGCCGGGCACGTCGCGCGTCAAGCTCCAGGCCTGGGGCATATCGCTCCGTTCCACCTCCGAAAGCATCTCCCCCACGAGATAACAAACTTCCGGAGAAAGAACAGACTGCTGCCGCCCCTGTTCCGCATAAGGAATTTCGCGTTCGCCGCCGTGCCATACCTCCAGCACATCACGCAAGGGGCGCATCTCCCCTCCCCGCGCCATTATGGCATATGCGTTCACCAGATCCACAAGACGCACTTCTCCCGCTCCTAACACCAACGGCAGGCCGTAATGTCCGGCAGGCTTATCCAAGGTGCGCAGTCCGATGCGTTGCAGCAAGCGTAAAAAGGACGGAACGCCGACACGCGCCAGCACGCGCACTGCGGGGGCGTTCAGGGATTGCGTCAGGGCCTCGCGCACGGTCACGCGCCCCTGATAGTGATTATCATAATTTTTGGCCACATAGCCGGCGAAATCCGTAGGCACGTCCAGGATATAGCTTTCCGGCGCCAAACGCCCCTGCTCCATGGCCAAGGCATAGAGAAACGGCTTCAGGGTGGAACCCGGCGAACGCACAATATGCGTGCCGTCGATTTGCCCATGGTGCGCGTTGTCCAGAAAATCAGCGGAGCCGACAAGCGCCCGCAATTCCTGCGCGGCATGGTCGATAACCACCACGGCCATGTTTTCCAGGCCCTGCTCCCGCAATCGCGGCATGTGTCCGCGCACCAGGGAGGCGGCCTTGCGCTGCGCGTCCATGTCCAAGGTACTGCGGATGACCGTGGTCTGCGCGCTCCCCGGCCGGGCATAGGCGTCGAACAACCGTTGACACAGGTGCGGCGCTTTGAGAGGGGGGGAATGCATGCGCTGCGGCAAAGGCTGGGCCTTGGCGTTCACAGCCTCTTCGCGCGTGATCACCCCCCGCGCCGCCAGAATGTCCAGGAGCCTGTCGCGCTCCCGCCGCGCCACATCGGGATGCGCGATGGGGTCGTATCCCTTTGGCGCACGTGGGAGAATCGTCAGCAAGGCGGCCTCGCCAAGGGACAACCGGGAGGGCGACTTGCCGCAATAGAAATACGCCGCCGCGCCTATGCCCACAATATTGCCCCCAAACGGCGCCATGTTCAGATACAATTCAAGCAGCTCGTCCTTGCCGTACAGCAGCTCCAACTGCAAGGCGCGGAACGCCTCCACGATCTTGGCGCGCAACGTGCGCGCTCGCGGCGCCGCCAGGCGCGCCAACTGCATCTGAATGGTGGAGCCTCCGCATTCCACCTGTCCGGCAATGAGGTTGGTCCAGGCCGCACGCATGATGGAAAAGGGATTCACGCCGGGATGATAGCGAAAAAAGCGGTCTTCCGAAGCAACAAGCACGCGCACCATGTCCGGCGTCACGTCTTCAAGCGCAACCGGGAAACGCCAGCGCCCGTCCAAAGGCAGAAAAAAACGCAGCGGTTCGCCGTGGCGATCCAGTATCCTGGTCGCGGCCGGCGGATATAACCTGTGCACAGGAAAGGGGTAGCGGGCGTTGCAGATCCAAAACGCCGCGAACCCCAGAACGACGCAACACAAGACTCCCGTGGCGCAGACGCGCATGCCGCGCCACGGGAGTCCGGAAAGGCTATTGCGTGACAGACGCGCTCCCACCCGGGTTATCCTTTGCCGCCGCAGCATTGGTGGCAAGAGACGCAGGAGCGGCAGCGCCGTTTTTTGATGCGCCTTGAGGCGCGTTCGTTACATTTTCACGCACCACGGCATCGGGAGCATCGGGCGACACCGTCAGGCTCCCGCTTGTGCCGGAGGCGAACAAGGCGGGATCGTACATGGCCTCCGCCTGGACAGGGGGCGCAGCGAACGCGCCCGGCGTCACGGCCCGCAACAGGGAGTAATACGTCTGCCATGTTTCCCGGTCGCCTTCTCCAGGCTTGGACGAAGGAGCGGGCAAATCCAGGAACAAGAGCACGCGGTCGTCGCGTAAATCTTGATACTGGGGCGTATCGCCCATGGCCGAAGCCCACGGCAAACGCTCCGTGTTTTCCAGGCGCGGATTCTCCACCTCAAGCCCCGCGGGCAACAGCGCCTGAAGCACCACATTGGCCACAGGCGTCCGCAGGCTTTTAACGCGCGTGCGCAAGACAACAAGATCTCCCTGGGCCACTCCCTCCTGGGGCAGGGATTTGCCGTCGCGGGCCAGATAAACCTGCTCCACAGCCAGGCCCTGTGCCGCGGGCTGATACGAAGCCACGGTGGGCACGCCGCGCGTCATCACGCTGTAAAACGCGCTCCCCGGCTCATACCCCGTGTCCATCACGATACGCAGCGGCTCGTCGCCAGTAATCTCGGCCTTATGCAGGGTTTTTTCACTGGTAAAAACGCCGATAATGCGCTCTCCCTGATACAACGTGCCTGAGAAAGGAGCCTTGCGTTCCTGTTTCGCGAAAAAACGCCCCAGCGCCACATAGCACAGGCCGTTTTCCTGGGTACTCCGCAGCGGCGTCGCTTTCATGAGTCCGGTGAGCTGTTGCACCAGGCGGGGCACGTCGCCGCTGTCCGGATCGATCTCCAATAGAACAGCGAGCCGCAGGGCCGCGCTACGAAGCGGAGACGCGAGATTGTCTCCTGTTTCACGCTGTTCCGAAGCCGAAGCGCAGGGCGCGGCCAGCACCTTGTCCATGGTCTTCATGTCACCCAAAAGTCCGTATGCGCCGGCCAATAGCGCCGCGCCTTCCGGCGGAAGCACGCCGATGAAGTGCTTGCGCATGTAATCCATGCCCCCGCGATCAGCCCGTCCGGCCTTGGCCAGCACGAAGTGGGCATAGGCCATACGCTCCAAATCGCTTTTGCGCGGTTCCTTTTTCCAGCGCAATTGTTCCTGTACGGCGTCCAAGGCTCTTTGCACAACGCTATCGGGGACGTGGAAGCCCGCGTCGCGCGCTTCAAGCAGGAAATGGGACGCATAAAGACCGCCCCATGGAAACGGCTGGTCACCGCCGGGCCACATGGTGAAATCGCCGTCCGGCAGCTGCATGGTCAACAATCGGTTGATACCGGACTGCACCATCGCCGCGGGCTGCCTGCCGTCCAAATCCTCTGGGGACAGCGCCGCGGCCAGAGCGTCGTAATACAGCAGCGGAAAAACCTTGGACGTGGTCTGCTCCAGGCACCCGTAGGGGTAGCCCAGCAGGTCTTTGAGCCCGCAGCTGAAGCGCAGCAGCGGCAACGCCCCGACATAGACTTCGCGTTCCAGTCCCTGCTTTTCGAAATAACGCCCTCCAAAGGGCACATCGAGGGCATTCTTCTCCACAGCGCCGGACTGGACCACGGTGCGCGCAGGCAAGGCGGGGCGCACCGGCACTTCCACGCTGTCCACGGCCTGTTCGCCATTGCCCTGAGCCGTGAAGGAAAAACGAAGGGCGTCCGGTTCCTGCCCCACGCTGACCGTGAAGTAGGCCAGCGCCTCCTTGGCCTTGGGCACCTGCATGACGGTTTGCGCAACCTGTGCGCTCGCAGCGCCTTCTATCCGCATGTTCAGGGTAAAAGCCCCTTCCTTGTCCGTATCATTGCGCAGGGTCACGGGAATCTGCACGGTATCCCCCGGCGACAGAAAGCGCGGCAAGGTGGAGGTGAGCACCAGGGGACTGCGCACCCGCGTTACGGCGTGATTGGACCCGAAACGCCGCCCGTCGCTCACCACGGCCATAACCCGCAAGGCTCCCTGGAAAGCGGGCACGTCAACGGAAAAAGACGCCTTGCCCTGCGCATCCGCGATGGCGGGTCCGAACCAAAAGGCCACGGGCTTGACCCGGCGCAAACCTTCGCTACGCACGAACTGCCGCAACCGGTCTATGCCCATGTCGCCCCCGGCAATGGCCGTCCCGACAGCGGGGGGCACGTCCGGAAAAAGCATGGAATAAATGTCGTAGGATTCCGTGCCCAAGGCCCGTTTGGCATAGAATCGCGCAAATGGATCAGGGGTTTTCTGGGCAATGAGCTGCAGAATCCCCTCGTCCACGGCGGCCAGAGTCACCACGGCGCCGGGCTCGGTTCGCACGGAGATTTCAAGCGCTGATTCAGGACGGATCTCCTGGGGCGTGCTTATCCCCACGTCGAGCCTGTTGACAGTGCGGTCCACGTTAACCGGCACGGCGCCGAAGGCCCGGGCCGGCTCGCCGGACGCCAAGCCCTCCGCTGAACGCACCAACACGCCCGTGACATAGGCGTTGGGCGCGTATTCCAGGCGCATGGGCATGGTCACGGTGGCCGTGTTCTCCCCCTCTTTGAGCGTGAGCACCCTGCTGTCCCGCACGCCGTTGTTTTCAACGGTCAGGAGCAGCTTGCCAGCAAAAGGAGTGCGCAATTGCAGGGTGGCTTCCTCGCCGGGGGCGTATTCATCCTTGTCCGCCACTATCTCCAGCCGCGCGGGATTCTCGATGGCCCACGGCGAATAGCCCCAGCCCCCGGCGTAGAATCCCACCTGGGTGCTGGCGCCTCCCGCCTCGTCCGTGAGCACCACGCGATAGCTGCCGAAATCCTTGGGCGTCACCGTCACACTGCCCCTGGCGGGGGCGTTTTCCAGGCGCGTGCTGGAGACCAGCATGGCGTCGCGCACCGAATCATAACGATACCCGCCTGAAGGCGTGGCGCGCAACACGGTTTGCCAGCGGTCCTTGTAAAAATCCACACGCAGCGCCGCGCCGGATTCCTCTTTTTCCTGGGGCGTCAGCACCACGTAATCGACGCTCACGGCGTTTCCGGGGTCCACGCCTCTGTCCTCGAGCTTTTTCAGGCCGGGATATCGCGGATAGGGATGCACGGTGACGGCCTGCATGGCGCCCACGCCGCGGCCGCCGCGCTCCGAGACACGGGCGAAAAGCATGGCCTGCAAGGAAGCCGGAGGCGTAAGCCGCTCGGGCAAAGACACGACGAACGTCTTGACGCCTTGCGCGTCCAGACGATCGTCGGGCTTGCCGGCCGTCAGCTCCTTGTTCTCAAACTCTCCTTCAGGATTTCCGAACTGGAAGGAATCGTATCCGGCGGGCGCGAACGGCGCCCCCATGAGGATGACCTTGGACTCCACGGCCAGCTCCGAGGCCGGAGGGCCGAAGAAATAGCGGCTGTCCACGGTGTAGCGCAATTCCTCGCCCGGGGCGAAGACCGCCTTTTCAGGCGCGATTTCCACCTTGATGCGGTCGGGCATGAACTCCTCGACCTTGTAACGATAGGTGGCGATCACCGTATCCGCCGCCAACACCTCCAGGCTGTAGTTGCCCGTGAGCGCATAAGCCGCGATGTCGTAGGCAAAGGCGGCCGTACCATGCTCGTCCGTGGAAACCACGCGCTTGGATATCTCGTTGCCCTGGGGATCTTTCTGCAGAAACGTCAGGGGCATGGATTGGGGAGTCTGCAAATCCGTACGCCGCAGCAGGGCCACGCCCTTGAGGGTTTCGCCGGGGCGGTAAATGTCGCGCTCGCCATAGACAAAAGCCGTATAGCCCTTGTCAGACAGCCGTTCGCCGCCGATGTCCTGGCCGCTGGGATCTATCTTGAACTGATCGAACAGCAGAAAACTGCAGTCCTCTCCCTTTTGGGCCACCACCATGAAGGGCTTGTGCTCTTCAAAGGCTTCGGCCAGGCCCGTGGCGTGCCACAAGCCCTGGTCGTCGCTGCGCCCCTGGGCGATAACCTGGTTCTGATCGCTCAGCACGGTCAGTTCCACGCCGGCTGCGGGCTCCAGGCTGGCAAAGGAGTTGACCCAGACCATCACGTCGTCTTCGCCCTTTTTGGCCACAAGCCCCAGGTCCGTGATGAGCACCCAGCGTTGCGCGCCGTCCCAGGCGTCCGGCACGCCGAGAAACAGGCGGTAAAAGCCCGGTCCCTTGCCGCGCACGAGATGCTCCACATCCAGGGTGGTATGCTGCACCTCGTTTTTGGACGCCGGCAGAGAAAGCTCCTTTTCGATTATGCGGTCGCCCAGATAGTGCTGCAACCCGTAATCGTACCCTGTGTCGTTGAAAAATGCGCCCAGGGAGTATTCCTGGAGCAAGGGGAAAATATTGTTGACGTACACACGATCGACAAACATCTTGGCCTTGCGCAGATTCACGCTCTTCACGGCCAGATTCTTGCGCCCCCGCGCCGGCAGAAACATGCCCGGGTCCTCGAAGGCCACGGACGGCTGCAGATCCGGTATGAACAGCTTCTCCTGCCAGTCCTGCCGCAAAATGGCGCCATCCGCCGCGGCAAGCCCTTTCTCCACCCGGATCAGATACTCGCGGCCGGGCTTGAACGCGCCGGAAAGCACGAGATCGCGCCCGCTCCCCGCAAGGGAGAAATCGGCCTCGGGAGAGACCTGCACAAAGGAGCCCGCCGTCTTTGGATCAACAGGGGCGGAAAATGTGACGACCACGGACGACTGGTCCATGGCGCTTTGTCCCAGGGCTTTATCCACGCGCAAATCAGGATTCAATTGCAGTTCGTAATTGCGCGTCAGCCGCTCGCTGATGGTCAAATCCCCAGCCGCGTCGGTCATGCCGGGCTCAAGGGACATCCGCAAAACACGAGGCTGTTCCTGCTTCACAAGGGGTTCGCTGCGAAACTCCATCCACCGGGTGCGGTAGGTGGTTTCCATGCGCAGGGGCACCGGCGCGTTATCACCGCGCAACGGGTCTATCAGGCGCAAATGCTGCAAAAGCACTCCGGGATCGACTTCGTAGCTGAATTCCATTTCACCGGAGAGCACCACCTTGCCCGGATCTTCCGGCGCAAAGGATTCTTCGATCTTCCAGTTATCAACCCTGAAAACATCCGTGCGTAAAAGAAAATAGGTGTCGCCTTCCAGGACGTAGCTCTGGGGCAAAAAGTTCTGCGCTTCCAGACTAAGCCCTGTTTCGCCGCCCGCGGCCAGCGGTTCGGCGAAATCGTAGCGCAAGGTGAAGGGGCTGATCCAGGACCACGTGCCGTAGTGCTCGGGATTGAAGCTCGCCGGGGCCTGCTCCGGGATGCTCCCCACAGCGCCTTCCCCCACCGGCTGGTCAAAGGAGATCAGCACATAACGCCTTTTGCCGCTTTCCAAGGTCACGGCCACGACCCGTACAGGGACCTTGGCCGGGGCCACGGCGTTGTCTTCTTCTGTACCGGCGGAAGGCTCAGGGCCGACCGCGGCCGCCACGTCTCCTTTTTCAGGAGCGGGTGCGGCATCCGCTTGCGTGGCCTGGTCCGCTCCGCTTTCCTGGGAGGCCATGGCCAGTTGCGTATTCGCAACAGGGGCCGCGGCCTCCTGCTGCTGCCGCACTCCGGCCTGCAACACCGGAGGTGGGCTTTGCCGAAACAGCAAAAATCCCTGCACCAGGGCGACCACCGCCAGAACCAGAATCAAAAGATTTTTGCCGTCCGTGAACCAAGGCGGGCCTTGGTCGTCGTTATGTTCCGCACCCATGGTCGCCTCCCTTGAGGTAACGCTAGACTTTTAACCGCAACGGTATGATACTGAGGGAAATTGCCTGTCGGAATCCGAACCGTTATAATCACGGCCTTTACCAATTCTCATTCTTTGGATACATTTTGTCAAACAACAGAATCTGAAAAGCAATCCTTATTTGAAGAGATCCTACATGCACGAAACTGTCAACACCGTATTTATAAACATCGCCACGGGCGAGGAAATCAAGGAGTTGCCCTCCAAGTTCGACAGGGAGGCGCTCAAGGAAAAGTTGGTGCTCTCCACGCACCGGGCCTGGAAGAACTCCTGGGAACATTACAAAGTCCTGAAGGTCGAGGAACAGGCGGGAGAAACCGTGGTGGCCCATGTCAAGCAGCTACGGTATTACATCGCTCCTCCGATTCTGTTCGCCCTTTGCGGACTCGGAGTGTTCATTGTCTTGCTGGCCGGCGCAGCCCTGTGGTTCTTCCTCGGATAATCCCAACATGTCGGACACTTTCAGTGCCCTCCCCGTCCAGGATTCCTCTTGCAACCATGAGCACGCGAGTTCCCGCAATGTCTGGCTACGCACGCTGATCATCTGCGCCCTGCTGATGGCCGTTTCCATCGCCGCCCGGCTTTGGGTGCTGCCGGAATGGACGCAGCCGCAATTTCAACTGCACGGTCAACCCATTCAAAACACTCCCGACGCCTATCATTGGCTGTCTGGCAGTGTGGAGAGGGGGCACGAGACTACTCACCCCTTGTCTCTGCTGTTGCGTCTGCTCACAATGGCCACGAATCTTTCGCCCGACATCGTTGCCTACTTTCTCCCCATCGCGCTGTGCAGCATTGTCACGGTGGTCTTTTTTCTCTGGGGCCGACTCCTGGGCAACGAAATCGCCGCGGCAAGCTGCGGGCTTCTGGGCGCTTTTTTTCCCCCATTTTACGGCAGAACCCAGCTGGGGCAGCTGGATACGGACTTCGCCACGCTGGTGTTCCCCTGCCTGGCCGCCTACCTTGTGGCGCGCTGGTCGCTCCGTTTTCTGGATATGCCCCTGTTGTCGTCTGGTTTCGCCGCGCCCGCCCCAGGCGCGAACTCCGGCCATGGTCGTCGCGGAGACCCGGTCGCATCCAGCATGGCCGCAATGCTTCTCATCGGCGCGTGCCTCCAGTTCCTCGGCCTTTGGCACCCGCAAATAGGCAATTTCAACGAACTGCTCTATTACATGGCGATATTGGCCGCGCTTTTTTCACGCTCGGGAAAAGCCAAAAACACGGCGTTCTGGGCAGTGGGGATCATGGGACTGGCCTCGCAACATGGGCTGGCCGGGCTGGCGGCGGCATACCTTCTTTGCGTTTCATTCCGCCTGGCGGACAAACTCCTGGATGCGGCCACGCGCAGTATGTGGCCGGGTCTCGTTTTCTCGATCATGATCGGCGGCTCGTTTCTCGCGCACGAACTTTCCCTGAGCGCGACCGCGTTGATGTATCTGAACAAATTCTTCGTGACCACCGTGCATGCCGCCATGAACGACGTGCTGTTGCCCTCCGTCACCTTGACCGTGGCCGAAGAGGTCAAATCCCTTGATACGTATCTCCACCTGATCCATTACCAGCCCTGGCTCACCGTTCTCGGCTACCTGGGTTTTCTTTTTCTTGTGCTGCGCCGCCCAGTGCTTGTTTTTCTGCTGCCCTTGGCGGTGCTTTCCTGCCTTGGCCCGCTTTTCGGGGTCAGGCTGGCCATGTTCGGCGCGCCCGTCATGGGCCTGGGGCTTTGCCTGCCGCCTTCGTGGGCCGTGGAGCGCCTGGTCCGAAACGCCAGGCTGCGCACGATGGTCCACGTTGCGGTCCAGGCCCTCGTATTGGCGCTGTTTTTCGCACCCTATATTCCGGAATACAAAACACTGCCTCCAAGCCCCGTGGTTTCCAAGGAACAAGGCGACTGCCTCAAGCGTCTCTCCGTGATGACTCCTCCCAACGCCTGGATCTGGAACGAATGGGTATACGGCTACGCCACCGAATACTACGCCCGCCGCAACACGGTATTGCACGGAGGATTCAGAAGACGTAGCGGCAACATCTATCTTATGGATAAGATCTACATGACGCGCTCGCCGCGTTTCGCGGCCAGACTCATGACGGAGTTCGCGGCGAAAAACTTCTACACATCGGATTTCTGGCGGCCTTACGACAACGCCAAAATTCAATCTTTTTTCGATAAATTGGAAAAGGACAAGAACTACGCAAGAAAAAACACGATACCCCAATATATCGTGGTGAGTTACGACCTGCTTCCCATGCTCAACTGGATGTATTATTTCGCCAATTGGGATTTCAGTACGTTGACCAGCTCGTTTCCGCAAATGCAACAGGTGACCCAAGGTCTGGACATAGACATGAAAAAGGGGCTGGCCACCACAAAAGACAAAAATGAAACAATGCTTTTCGAAACCATAGACATCATCAGCAGCAAAAAACAAGATCACGGCGTTTTCTCCCATAAAAACGGCAAACATCTCATTCTGAACAAACAAGACAAGGAACATGTGTACATCGTTGACGGCGACCTTTATGAAAGTCTGCTCATCCAATCTCTTATCAACAAAAAGATTCCTGAAGACATCGCCGCGTATTTTTCCGTCAAGGTCGACGTGTACCCCCAGGCCAGGGTATTGCAACTGAATGCGTATAAACAATAACGCAGTCCATTGCCGACGCTGTTTTTTCCATGGCGCAATACAGCGCCAACTGAAAAGGCCGCGTTTTTCCTTGCGGATAACCTATCCATAACATTATAATAAAATTACCTAATCGCATTACGCCCGATGCACGCCGCAGTGAACAGCAATCCGCGCAACACAGGCGTTCCATTCGCCTCGAGCACGGCGCTCGCCGCAGCCCTACTGCTGGCGTGCTTCCTTTATATTGTTCTTTCTGGGAAAATGGGGGTCGATTTCAGCGTGTATTTCATCGCCGCGGCCACCTACGCCGCCCATGGCGACCCCTACGCCCTGACCACGGCGGATTACGCCGCTCTCGCAAAACAGTGGGGCTTCGCGTCGTTTACCTGCCCCTACAAATATCCGCCCTTCAACGCGGCCCTGCTTTCTCTGGGCATCCATGCGGGGGCGCGCGCCATATGGACATTATGGCTCGCGGCATCGTGCTGCAGCGCCCTGCTGGGCGCATGGCTGTTGGGGCGCAGTCTGGGCGGCGGCAAAAACGGCATGCTCGTCATGCTCCTGCTCGCCACCAGCTTGCCTTTGTACATGACATTGCGCCTGGGGCAGATCAACGCCTTCATGTTCCTTTGCCTGTGCCTCGCCTGGCGGGCCTGGAGCGTCAAACGCGACGGCCTGGCCGCCGCCGCCCTGGCGCTCGGCGTGCACATCAAAGTGGCGCCCTTGGCCCTGCTCGGTTTTTTCGCCTGGCGCTCACGATGGCGTGGACTAATTTTGGGGGCGCTGGCGTTCGTTCTCATCGGAGCGGCCGTCGGGACCATTGCCGGACCGGGCGCATCCTTCAACTATTTTGCCAACCTCGGACACTACATCCACTCCGGAGGGGCGGCAGGCTTTCACGACAACCAAACCCTGACCGGGCTCTTCGCCAGATTGCTGCCGCACGCCCCCGACTTGGCGTCATTCATGTCCACGGCCGCCCGCGTCATGCTTGCGCTCTTCGTCGTGTGGAGCGTCTGGCCCCCCGGCGCCCCCGCTAATGGGCGCAGACAGGAAATGCTCGAATGGGGGGTGCTGCTCACGGCACTGCACCTGCTTCCGGCCACGTCATGGTATCATCAATATATAACCGTGCTTCCCGCAACCGCCGTGGGGCTCGTTGAATGCCTGCGCCAGCATCGCCCCCTGCTGTTCGCGCTTCTCGTTGCGGGGCATCTGCTGACATCGGCTCACCAACTCCTGCTCATGGCGGGGGTCACAGCGCAGTGGGCCTTGAACATGCCGTGCCTGTTCCTTATGGGGCAAACCGCGGCCCTGGCCGCATTGCGCTCCTTGCCCCCGCACCCGTCCCGCGGCACAAGCTGACACGAGGGTGTAAAGGCGGTGACAACAAGGCGTCACTCTTGCTACATGAATTAAAAAAGCGTAGTTCGCTTAAGGGAACCATCCGCTGAAAAGGAGGAGTGCGCGCCGCTGATCGGCATTCCCGGCACTCAAAGGAACATGTCCATGCGTATTGTCTATTGCATTATGACTTCCGTCTTGCTGTTGTTTTTCCTCTGTCTTCCGGCCAAGGCCCAGGAACCCGCCCCAGGCAGGCTTTATGTCGAAGCCAACGTGGCCGAAGCGGTCATAAGCATTCTCAACCAGCAGCTGACATTCCACCAGGGCATCAAACTACCTCCGGGCATGTACGTGGTCCAGGTCGCGGCAGAGGGCTTCGCCACGCAGACAAAAACCGTAACCGTGCTCGCGGACAAAGATTTGCGCCTGCGGGTGACGCTTGACGCCGCGGACGATGAGGCGTCTCCGACCGAGACCGCCGCGAAGGCGAAAAATACGGATGATCCTTGGACGGTTTCCAGAGCCAAAGGAAAAAACCGGCTCTTCGTGAAAACAAATCCGGACGACGCCACAGTGCGCATCCTGAACATCGCCCCGAAATTCCAGCAAGGCATGCAGCTCAAGCCTGGTGAATACAAAGTCGAGGTGAGGAAAGAGGGCGTGGGCGAACTTGTGCGCACGATCACGTTGAAACAAAATGAAGACGTGACCCTGGACGTGAACCTCCCGGGCACAACCGGGAAAAAGGAATCCGCCGCTGCCGGAGAACAGAGCCCCGAACCGCAACAAGAAGCGCAACAAATGGGGCGCTTGTTCGTAAAAGCCGTTCCCGAAGGTTCGGCCATTCGCCTGCTGGAAGATGGTGCGGTGTTCAAGCAGGGAATCAAACTGAATCCGGGCGAATACACCATAGAAGTCAGCCGCAAGGGCTACCAATCCACCACGCTCAAAGCGGAAGTTTTCGAGAACAAGGATACCCGCGTTAGCATTACCCTGATTTCCGACACGCCGTTGCCTCCGGATTTTCCTCCCGCGGAACTGGAGGATGAAAAGATCGCCACATCTCCCGCCGGAGAGGCCAAAGAACAGATCTACGTGGTCACAAAGCCGGAAAACGCCACCGTGCGCATCCTGAATATCGTTCCCAAGTTCGACCAGGGCCTGGAAGTGGGGCACGGCACCTATGAGGTGGAAGTCTCGCACGACAAGTATGAAACCCAGGTGCGCATGGTCGAAGTGCCCCAAGGCAAACATGTGGCGGTGGGATTTGATTTGCGCCCCCCTGAGGAGCGCTTGCGCAAAAAGAACACCCCGTCCGCGGCCCAGGACCGTCCCCTGCTCAGCGATGCGGCCAAGGGCCAGTTGTTCGTGGAAACCAATGTGGAAGATCCGAGCATCAGCCTTATGGATCTGAATAAATCGTTTGAGCAAGGCATGGAGCTTGCTCCGGGCACTTATCGCATCGAGGTTTTCAAGAAGGGCGTGGGCCGCAAGGAAGGCGTGGCCGTGATCAGCCCGGGCAAAGTATCCCATGTTACCGTGCGTCTTTCCCAACCCGCCACACAGGTGCGGCAACAGGAGCGGGAACAGATGGCGGAACAGCGCAAAACCCTCCTCAACCGGGCTCTTGATGCGGAACGCGCCAAAGATTTCAGCACGGCGATGGACATCATCAACCAGGCGTTGGAATTGGACCCACGCTATGCCAAATCCTACAAAATTCGTGGCGACATCTTTTTCGCTCTGCGCGATTACCATCAGGCCCTTGAGAATTACGACCGCTCCATAGAGCTGTACCCCGATACCGCTTCGCCGTATCTGGCGAGGGGCAAAACCTACGCCTTGCTCAAAGACCCTGAATCCGCTTGCTACGACTTCTGGAAGGCCTGCGCCTTGGAGCGTTGCGAAGGCATCGCCACAGCCAAAAAGCAAGGGCTTTGCCGCTGACGGCATACGAGACAACTCGTGAAGGAGCCTTTTTTGAACGACTTTCCTCCCATTCCATTTAACAAACCCTTCATTGTCGGCAAAGAACTCTACAACATCTCCTACGCGGTCCTGAAAAACGCATGGCTGTCGGGAGACGGCGAATTTTCGAAAAAATGCCACGCCTGGCTGGTCGAAAATCTGCAGTGCAAAGCCGCGCTGCTCACCAATTCATGCACGTCGGCCCTGGAAATGGCCGCCTTGCTGTTCGATGTTGGCCCGGGCGATGAAGTCATCATGCCTTCCTTCACCTTTGTCTCCACGGCAAACGCCTTTGTCCTGCGGGGGGCGACGCCTGTTTTCGTCGATATCCGCCCGGACACGCTGAACATGGATGAAGGGCTGGTTGAAGAGGCGCTCACGGAACACACCAAGGTCGTGGTCCCGGTCCATTACGCCGGCGTGGCCTGCGAGATGTCGCGGCTTCTGGATATCGCGCGGGAAAACAATCTCTGGATGGTGGAAGACGCCGCACAGGCCCTGTTCGCCCTGTACAACGGCAAGCCCCTGGGTTCCTTCGGCCATTTGGGATGCCTCAGTTTTCATGAAACCAAGAACATCATTTGCGGTGAAGGCGGCGCCTTGCTCATCAACGACGAAAAACTCATTGAACGCGCCCAAATCATCCGTGAAAAAGGCACGAACCGCTCCATGTTCCTGAAGGGGCAAGTGGACAAATACACCTGGGTGGACCTGGGGTCCTCATTTCTGCCCAGCGAGCTTACCGCCGCGTTTCTCTATGCCCAGATGGAGCACGTGCGCTCCATCAACGAGAAACGGTGCGGCATCCTGGACCGCTACGAACAAGAACTCGCCCCCTTGCAGCTCAAGGGCAAACTGCGTCTGCCCATACGGCCCGAAGGAGCCGTATGCAACGGACATCTCATGTACATACTGACCAATACCGCCGCTGAACGTGACGCGCTCCTCGACCATCTACGCGCGCGCAACATCCACGCGGTCTTTCATTTCATTCCGTTGCATTCATCTCCCGGCGGTAAAAAGTACTGCAGAATCCACGGTTCCATGCACAATACGGAATCCATAGCTTCCAGAATCATCAGGCTGCCTTTGTTTTACGAAATGACGGACGAAGAAATTCACAGAACCGTAGACGCCATCATGGACTTTTATGATAAATAGACACCCTGTTTTTCCGTGAACGGCTGTTGGTGAGTCCGCGCCTTGCCCGACGCATACCCCTGGAAAAGTATGGCACAGGACAAGGTACCCCGCGTATGCAGCGTCATACGCTCATGAACCACCAGTAACTCATTGACGAGAGGCAACACAGCCATGACCATCACTTCATTAGCTCCATTACCCAACGCAGAAAGTCTGCTCGTTCATTTCCGGCGCATCGAACAACTCAAGAAAGAATCCGTCAACATGCCTTCCATACAGTTGGGCTATGACGCCTTGAGCGACATTGAGCTCATGCTCAACAGGGGCTTTTTCCCCTTGCACGGCTTCATGGGCAAATCCGATTACGAATCCGTGCTCGACACCATGCGCCTGAGCACGGGAGAATTCTGGCCCGTACCCATAACGTTGCGCGTGCCCGCGAAACTGGGCGCTTCCCTGTCTCCGGATAAGCAGCTCGCCGTTCGCGATCCCGAAGGGTTCATGCTCGCCGTTCTCACCGTGGAAGACGTGTGGGAGCCTGATCTTGCCCGCGAAGCCAAGGCCGTATACGGCACGGACGACCCCACGCTGCACCCTGAAGTGGCCAAACTGCTCGCCTCCAACGGATCGCTCTACGTCGGAGGTCAGCTTGAAGGCATCAACATGCCGCAGCACTACGACTTTATGGACATGCGGTACAGCCCTTCCGAACTGCACAGGATCTTCTCCGAGCGGGGGTGGACCAAAATCATCGGATATCAGAATCATGACCCGCTGCACCGCATGCACAAGGAAATGTTGTTGTCCGCAGCCGTGGAGGCGGGCGCGAAGCTGTTGCTCTCGCCGCTGATCAAACCATCGTTCTCCACGGAAGTGGGACATTTTTCACTGGTGCGCTGCTACCAGCACTTCGTCAACCATCTCCCCCGCAACGGCGCAATGCTCCATATCACGCCCATGCGCTGCCGCGGCGCGGGACCGAGGGGCGCTTTGCTCCAGGCCTTGATCAACCGCAACTACGGATGCACCCATTTTCTGGTGAACGAACATCAGGACGAACCCCTGGAACGTTCCACGCCCTTTTACCCCGCCAAAGCGGCCTTTACCGCCATTGAGGAACACAAGGAAATCCTCGATATCGAACCCCTGCTCGCCCGGCCGCGAGTCTATGTGGAGGATTTCAACATGTTCATCCTGCCCGAGGAGGTCAAGGAAGGAGTCACGCCACTCGACATTTCCAACGGCGACCTGCGCGGCAAGCTCGACAGCGGTGAGCCCCTCCCCGACTGGTTCACCTTTCCGGAGATCATCGAGGAACTGTGTCGCTCCACACCGCCGCGCACGCGCCAGGGATTCACCTTGTTTCTCACCGGCCTTTCCGGCGCGGGCAAATCGACCGTGGCCAAGGTGCTCTACGTGAAGTTGCAGGAATTGCAGGACCGTCCCGTCACGTTGCTGGACGGCGACATTGTGCGGCGCAACCTCTCCAGCGAGCTGTCGTTCAGCAAGGAACACCGCAACCTCAACGTGACGCGCATCGGCTTCGTGGCCAGCGAAATCACCAAAAACCGCGGCATAGCCATCTGCGCGCCCATCGCCCCTTACGAGGAATCGCGGAAAAACGCCCGCGACATGGTCAAGAAGTACGGCGGGTTTGTGGAGATATACATGTCCACCCCCTTGGAGATATGCCAGCAGCGCGACCGCAAGGGCCTGTACGCCAAGGCCAAGGCCGGTATCGTCAAAGGCGTCACGGGTATCGACGATCCCTATGAAATCCCGGTCCACGCCGCTCTGAGCATCGACACGACTGAAATCACTCCAAGTGAAGCGACCGACATCATTTTGCAATATCTCATCAAAGAGGGCTATCTCACCGCCCGGAACAAACAAGGTGCCTAACAATGAGCAGGGATATCATCCCCATCATTCTTTCGGGGGGCTCGGGCACACGGCTCTGGCCCCTGTCTCGCAAGCTGTACCCTAAGCAATACCTGCAACTGCTGGATCACGAAACCTCGCTTTTGCAGGACACCGTGCTGCGGCTTTCCGGTCTGGAAATTGCCACCGCCCCCATTGTGCTCTGTAACGAAGAGCATCGCTTCCTGGTGGCCGAGCAGCTGCGCTTGATCGAGCGCCGGGCCGCGGCCCTGTTGCTGGAACCCGCTGGACGCAACACCGCGCCCGCGGTGGCCGTGGCCGCCCATCAGGCCCTGGCCTTAAGTGACGATCCCGTGTTGCTGGTGCTTCCGGCAGATCATTTCATTAGCGATGTCAATGCGTTCTACAAGTCCATCACTACCGGGCTGCCCCTGGCGCGCCAGGGGCGCCTGGTCACTTTCGGCATTGTGCCTCTGGAACCGGAAACCGGCTACGGCTACATCAAACGCGGGGAGCAAATCCCCCCTTCCTCGGAAGAACAGTCCCCCTGTTTCGCCATCTCCAGCTTTGTGGAAAAACCCGATCTCGCGACGGCGAATTCCTATTTGCGACAAGGCGGCTATTATTGGAACAGCGGCATGTTCCTCTTCTCGGCCCAATCGTTTTTGCAGGAACTCGCGACCCTGCAACCGGAGATGGCCGAGTATTCGCGTCAGGCCTATGAAACGGGGCGCAAAGACCTCGATTTCTACCGGCTCGATACGGACTCCTTCGCCGCCTGTCCGGCGGACTCCATTGACTACGCCGTGATGGAAAAAACAACCCGCGGCGCCGTGGTGCAGCTCGACTCGCCATGGAGCGACGTTGGATCATGGGGAGCGCTCTGGGACATTAAACCCAAAGACGCAAACGGCAATGTGATTATCGGCGATGTCATCACCGCCAACGTCGCCAATTCCTACCTCCACTCCACAGGCAGACTGCTCGCCGTGGTCGGCGTGCAGGATCACGTGGTGGTGGAAACATCCGACGCGGTGATGGTCGCGCCCAAAAGCCAGGTCCAGGACATCAAGAAACTGGTGAACGCGCTCTACAGCAGCAAACGCGAAGAAGCCCTGAGCCATAAAAAAGTCTACCGCCCCTGGGGCTCTTACGAATCCATAGACATGGGCGGACGGTTCCAGGTGAAGCGCATCACGGTTGCGCCCGGCTGCAAGCTCTCGCTGCAAAAGCATTATCACCGCGCCGAGCACTGGATCGTGGTCCGGGGCACGGCCCTTGTCACCCGCAACGAAAAAACCTTCACTTTGAGTGAAGATCAATCCACATACATCTCCCTCGGGGACACCCATCGCCTGGAAAACCCAGGCAAAATCCCCCTGGAACTCATCGAGGTGCAAACCGGCAGCTATCTGGGAGAAGACGACATCGTGCGCGAAGAAGACGACTTCGGCCGGATACAATAGATAAACCTGGGGGAGAACCTTCTTTCTCGAAAAGGTTTTCCCCCTGAAAAGTTATTTTAATTAAGGATGCACTGATTAAAGACTTGTTAAGGTTTTCCCTCTCGCATTTTCTTTTCATAATAAATTTAGCGCATTTTCGCCTTGAAACAAGGCTCTCCCCTGAAACAATTTCCAAT
>CAZFCK010000071.1:0-20309 GCA_964517355.1 uncultured Desulfovibrionaceae bacterium
AATTGGAAATTGTTTCAGGGGAGAGCCTTGTTTCAAGGCGAAAATGCGCTAGAAAGTCATTGCTTTAGGGGCTGTCTAAAATAAATAATGATTATGGAAGATCGTTCAAAGCAAAGCATAATATACCAAAATGATATATTAAACTACTCAAAATTTGAAAGTTTGGGAAGGGGAGAGCGCGAGAGGGGAAACTCTTTTCAAAGGGTTTCCCCTCTCGCATTTTCTTTTCGCAACGAATTTAGATACACAGCCTAATTGATCATCTGCCGGGGCAGATAAAACACGAGATCAGGGAACACGCAGAGCAGAACGGCCATAAGCAGCATGATCACGAAAAAAGGAAATGTGGCCTTGAGAATGGTCACGGCGTTGGTCTGGGCGATGTGCTGAATCACAAAGATGGAGAAGCCGACCGGCGGCGTAATTTGTGAAAGCTCCACCATGATTACGACGAAAATGCCGAACCACAGGGGATCGAATCCGGCATGCACCACGATGGGCAGCACAATGGGCAACGTCATGACCACGATGGAGATGCCGTCCAGAATCATGCCCAAAAAAAGGTACATAAGTCCGAGCACGAAAATCAGCATGTGCGGCGTAAGCCCGAGCGAAGCGATATAAGCGCTAATGGCGCGCGCAATGCCTATGAAACCCACAACCTGGGAAAGAAACGCCGCTCCGGCGATGATGAAGCAGATCATGGTGCTGGTTTTGACCGAAGCCAGCAACGCGGTCTTGAATGTCTGCCAGTTCAGATTGCGCATAAAGGCCGCCAAAAGCAGAGCGCCGAGAACGCCAATGGCCGCGGCTTCCGTCGGCGTTGTCCAGCCCGCGTAGATGCCTCCGAGCACCATGCCGATCAACAGGAATACGGGGAGCAGATCCTTGAGCGAGGCCAAGCGGTCGCGCCAGGTGTAGGACTCGCGGATCTCCGGCAGGTAGTGCGGATGCAGCAGCGCTTGCAAGGCAATGAATGATGAGTACAGCGAAGCCAGCACCAGCCCTGGAATGATGCCGGCGATAAAAAGCTTGCCGATGGAGGTGTCTGAAAGCACTCCGTAAATGATCATGATCAGACTGGGCGGGATGAGAAAACCCAACGTGCCCGCGCCCGCCAACGATCCGATGGCCAACCGGGGATGGTAGCCGCGGTTTTGCAGCTCATGCAAGGTTATCTTGCCGACCGTGGCCGTGGTGGCGGCGCTTGAGCCGGAAACCGCGGCGAACAGGGAGCAGGCGACCACATTGATGTGGTACAGACGCCCCGGCACGCGCGTGAGCCATGGAGCGAGACCGTTGAGCAGCTTGGTGGAAATGGCTGTGCGGAAGAGGATTTCCCCCATGAGCACAAACAGGGGCAAGGCGGTGAGCGCCCAGGAATTGAGCGTATTCCATATGGAATTCGCCAATAAATCACCTATCTTGTCATAAACGGACAACACAGGGGGCAAATTCATCTTAAACAGCAGCATGCCGGCAATGCCCGAAGCGAAAAGGGCGAAGCCGATCCACATGCCCAGCAACAGGAGCGTGAACATCACCGCGAGCAAGGCAACGGCAAGGAGCAAAGGATCGCTTATAATGGCCGCACCCTCCGCAGGATATACAAAAGAATCTCCAGGGCCAGCAAGGCGAGCCCCACAGGCACGGCCAGCTGCGGTATCCAGAAAGGCGTTTCGGACATGGTGTCCGCGCGCATATCCAGCAACCAGCTTTCACGGGTCATGTCGATGCTGTAGCGCAGAGCGTAGAGGGTGATGCCCAGGCTGAGCACGCCGGCAAGCAGCTCGCAGATGCGGCGTCCCAAGGGGGAAAGGCGGGGCTGCAGCAGCTCGATACGAATAAAGGCCTCGCTGCGGAATGTTTCGGCGAATCCGAGAAGCACCAGGGCGACCATGAAATATCCGCTGTATTCGCTGGCGATTTGCGTGGAGGAATCCCAGCCGGTGCGCACCGTGATTTCAACGAGTATCAGCAGCACGATGCAGAGCATGAAAAAAGCTGCGCCGTACCCCCCAAAGCGGGATATCAAATGCACCCATCGATAAAAGGGAGAAACCTCCCCGGTCCCTTCACGTGGAGAAACCGGAGAGGTGGTGTTGCGCGTATGTTCCGACATAAGCCTCGTGCGCCCTATTTGCCGAATGCGGCCAAGGCGGCCTTAAAATCGTCGCCCGCATTGGCTTTCATGTCTTCACGCATTTCCGTGGCGATTTTTTCGAGCGCCGCCTTGAGTTCGGGCGTCATCTCGGACACGTTCATGCCGTTTTCCTGCAGTATCTTGAGCGAATTGACCACGCTGACTTGCGATGCCGCCCATTGGGCTTCTTCGGTTTCAGCCGCGGCCTTGAGCATGGCCTGCTGCTGTTCCGGCGAAAGCGAATTCCAGTAGTCGAGATTGATGGTCAGCATGTTCAAGGGGTAGGAATAATTGATTTTTGTAAAATCGGACAATACTTCCCAGAATTTGCCGTCCTTGCCCGAAGTCGCCGAAGTGAGCACGGAATCGATAAGGCCGGTGGAGAGAGCGGTGTAGACTTCGCCCCACGGCAGGGATTGGGGGCTCGCGCCGCAACGCTGCAGGAAGTCGGCGCCGTTTTTGTCATAGGTGCGGATTTTCAAACCGCTGATGTCCGCGAGGGTGGACACGGGTTTTTTCGTCACCAGTCCGCTGCGGGGCCATGGCGCGGCGTAGAGCAGTTTCTGGTTCCACCTTTCGCAGGCCTTTTCGTAGTACGGTTTGGCGGCTTCGTAGAATTTCTTGGCGTCTTCATAGGATTGCACCAGCATGGGCATGGTGGAAAGACCGAAAACCTCTTCGCTGCCGGAGACAACGCCCATCAGGATGTCGGACATGGGCAAGGTGGCGTCCTTGACAACCTTGAGCAATTCAGGGCCCTTAAAGCCCAAGCTGCCGCCTGGGTGCACGGTGATCAACACGGTGCCGTCAGTATATTGCTTGACCAAAGCGGCGAATTGTTGCGCGCCTTTCGTATGAAAGTTGGAATCGGGATAAATGGCGTTGCAATCCATTTTGATTTCCTGGGCCGAGGCGGAAAAAGCAAGCCCGAGCACCAGTCCCATTATGGGCAAAATGCCAAGCAATCGTTTCATGAAGCGCCTCCATAAATTGTGTTGTCATGATGGTCGAAGAGATTTTCCGTTCACGATATACGGAATAAGGCGTATGTCTGGATCTGACCAACGTAGAAGACGTGGTAACATATCATCCGGATGCAGGAAAAGTAAACAACGCCTGGCGGGCGGGATGGGAATTGAAGTTTACCTTTCTGAAATTACATATCTTTTCTCTACACGGGCCTAGCCTGTGCCGGTTGGCGATCTTCCGGCGCAATACCCAAGGAAATCCGGAATTGGGCGGACCATGTCCGCCCGGCGTATCGCATCGCTGCGCGGCTATTCCTCGATGCCGATGGAAAACAACCGCTCAAGGTCGTGTTTGGAATAGGCCCTGAAGGCGATGAGCGTTTCAGAGGACTTGATGCCTTCCACCGAGAGAAACTCTCTGGTCACGGTATCGGAAATGTCTTCATTGGCGCGCCCCCGAATGATGGCCACTATGTCGAAGCGTCCCCCAACGGAATATACTTCACTGACATGTTCAATATTCACCAACGCCTGGGCCACATCATTCACCATCTTGGGTTCCACCTGCAGCAGAACAATGGCGTTGACCATGCCGTTCTCCTTTTGCGTTGTAGGTTTGATTTGTAAGCGCATGGTGCTGGAGAGTGTCCATGCGCGTGTTTTGCGAAGCATAGCGAGAGGAAGCCTTGATTGGCAATTTATTTGTTCCGGCTTAAAGATTTTCCAGGAGAAATCCTATACCGTTCCTTCATGGGAACACTCTCTTCCGTGAAGCGCTTCCCTCTCGCTCCAATAACCAATGCGCACAAGGAACAACGCCATGAACCACCCCTCCGTGAATCCCATGTCCGGCCGCGTTGCCCAGCTTCACGAGGCAGAGCGGCTCCTTGCCCGCGGAGACAACGCGGGCGCCGCGTCGCTGCTGCAGACCTTCATGGACCACGACGCCGAGGCGCTCCTCTTACTCGCCAGAGCTCTGCACAATCTCTCCCGCCACGAGGAAGCCGCCGAGGCCTGCCGCGCGGCCGCCAAAGACCCGGATTTCACAATCTCCGCCCTGGCTCGGCTGGCCATGTCTCAAAGCAATATGGGACATCACCGGGAGGCCGTGCAAACCGCCGATCAGGCCTTGGACCTTGACGCCTTATGTGTCGAAGCCTGGAAAAACAAGGCCCAGGCGCTGCTGGCCCTGGAACAGGTCAATGAAGCCCACCAAGCCGCTACCCAGGCCCTCGAACTCTCACCCGATTATCCGGAGGGACATCTCGTCATGGGCCTGGTGAGAATGATGCAAATGCATCTGCCGGACGCTGAGGGACATTTTCGCCGCGCCCTGGAACTCGCGCCCGAACTCCCCGGCGCCTACGCCAAACTCGGCTTTTTCCTGCGCCGCTGCAACCGCATCCACGAGGCCCTGGAAATGCTTGAACGCGCCGTGGCACTGCGGCCCGAAGACCATGTGAGCCGCGGGAATCTGGCCCTCGCCCTCATCGACGCGGGGCGCCGGGACGCGGCCAGGGAGCACTTGCTCACCTGCATCGGACAGGCCCCGGATTCATGCCGGCATCGAGCGAATCTGGCCGCCTTGTATCGGCGCATGGGGCGTCTGGAAGACGCCGAGCGACAATGCTCCGAAATCCTCGCCATCGACCCCGCGCACAAACAGACCTTGTTCAATTTGCCCGCCCTGCTTCTCGACTTGGGAAAACCCCATGAAGCGCACGACGCCGCGCGCGCGGTGACTGAACGCTTCCCGGAGAATCCCACGGGCTTTTACAATCTCGCCGTGAGCTTATTGCATCTGCGGCGCTTCAGCGAGGCTGAAGGGGCCGCACTGCGCGCCCTGGAATTGGGCATGGACACCCCGGCCCTTTTTCTGTCGCTTGCGCAGGCCCGGCAATTGCTGGGGCGCTATGAAAACGCGCTCGAAGCCGCCGCAGAGGCCCTGAAGCGAAGACCCGACGCAAAGAGCCACTTCAGCATGGGGATGGCCCTTGAAGAGCTTGGATGCTTGCAAGAGGCCGCCGGGCATTTCGAAAAGAGCATTGAATTCGATCCGCAGGACATCCAGGGCGCGGTAATCCATTTACGCAGGCTCAAGGCAGGGGCGGAAAGCAGCGAGAGCAACGACGCCTCGCTTTCCACCGGCTATCTGCAACGCTTGTTCGACCAGTACGCCGGCACGTATGACGACCACCTGCGCGGCGCGTTGCAGTACAAGGGACCTGAACTTCTCGGCGAGGCGCTCGCCCCTTTTTTGAAAGATGCCCCCGATGCGCGCATCCTTGACCTGGGGTGCGGCACCGGGCTCTGCGCTCCGGTGCTGCGCCCCATGGCCCGGGAATTGGTGGGCGTGGACCTTTCGGAAAACATGATGCGCAAAGCCGCCGCGTGCGGCCTCTATGACAGGCTCGTATGCGCCGAGGCCTGCGCGTTCCTTGAACAGGAAACCCCGGGTTTCCATGGCGTTGCCGCGGGCGACGTACTGGTGTATCTTGGCGAACTCACTAGGCTTTTCTCCGGCATCGCCCGCATTCTCCTGCAAGGGGGCGTCTTCGCCTTTACCGTGGAAAAACAGGATGCTCAGGGCTTTTCTCTCGGAGCGAAGGGGCGGTTCCGCTACAGCAAATCCTACCTGGAAACCCAAACGCTGGCCGCCGGGCTCACCCCCTGCATAGTGCGTGAGGCTTCCATACGCAGCGAGGAAAAGCAGCCTGTGCCCGGCTGGGTGGCTGTGGTCCGTAAAGAAAGATAACAACCCTCCTTACGCGAAGTGCCCTTAGAGCATTTTCGCCTTTGGATAAGGCCACCCCTGAAACAATGTTCATTGTTTCAGGGAAATGCATAAGGGCATCCATACTATTTCAAAGTTAAGACGCTCTGAGACATCCGCGTCCATTGGCGGCATACCGTATCCCCTCTTGACAAAACCGCACGCGAAAGATAAATCACTATATCAAGATTTCTTGATAAACTTATATGGCGAAAATCATGTTGCAATGTTTACCCCTGCTCAAGGCGTTAGCCGATGCCACCAGACTGCGTCTGTGCCACGTATTGCTGCACCATGAACTCAATGTGGGTGAATTGGTTGAAGTTTTCGAGATGGGGCAGTCCAGGATTTCGCGGCATTTGAAAATTCTCAACGACTGCGGCCTGCTGTCGCATCGGCGCGACGGCCTGTGGGTCTTTTACAGCACCGCCCCCGAAGGGCCTGAGCGCAGGTTGCTGGAGACCGTGGCCTCGCTCATGCGCAACGAAGAGATCTTGGATCAGGACATCAAGCGCGCGCAGGAAGTATTGGCGGAGCGCAACCTGGCGACACGGCGGTTCTTCGATGCGGTCGCCGGCGATTGGGACAGTCTGCGGAACGATGTCCTGGGCGATTTTAATTTGCAAGCCGTGCTGGTGGAGAAATTGCCCCAGTGTGATGCCGTTCTGGATTTGGGGTGCGGCGAGGGGGAGTTGCTCATGGCGTTGGAGGGTAAAGCCGGGTTGCGCATCGGCGTGGACAGCGCCCCAAAGATGATAGAGATGGCCAAAAGGCGTTTGGGCGCCAGAAACGACGCCGTATCCTTACGCATCGGCGAACTGGAGCATCTGCCCGTACGCGACGGCGAAGCCGATTGCGGCGTCATCAGCATGGCCCTGCATCATCTACCCAACCCCAAGCAAGCCCTGGCCGAGGCCTACCGCGCCCTGCGCAGTGGAGGACGTCTCTATCTGGCCGAATTGGATAAACACAATGATGAAAGTATGCGCCGCAGCCACCAGGACCGCTGGCTGGGCTTTGGTGAAGAACAGCTTGTGGCCTGGCTGCGCGAAGCCGGATTTTCACCAGCGCCGCTCCTGCGGCGCGAGGTGAATCGCGGGCTGGCCGTGCTGCTGCTCGAAGCGCGCAAACCCTAACGTATCTTCATGAAGGAGCACTACATGAGCGATGTAAAACCCCTTGATCTTTCCCTGGATTATAAAGTTGCAGACATTTCCCTCGCCGAATGGGGCCGCAAGGAGATGCAGCTTTCTGAAATCGAAATGCCCGGCCTTATGGAACTGCGCAAAAAATACGGGACCTCGAAGCCGCTGGCGGGTAAAAAGATCACCGGCTCTCTGCACATGACCATCCAGACCGCCATGCTCATTGAGACCCTGCACGCCTTGGGCGCTGACATCCGCTGGGCCTCCTGCAACATTTTCTCCACGCAGGACCACGCGGCGGCCGCCATTGCCAAAGCCGGCACGGCCAAGGTTTTCGCCTGGAAGGGAGAAACGCTGGAAGATTACTGGTGGTGTACGGAAATGGCCCTGACCTGGCCCGACGGTTCCGGCCCGGATTTGATCGTGGACGACGGCGGCGACGCCACCTTGTTCGTGCATCAGGGCGCCAAGGTGGAGCAAGATCCCGAACTGGCGAAAAAGCACTACAAGGTCAAAGAATTTCAGATTGTCATGGACAGACTCGCCGCGGGCCTGGAACGTGACAAGGATCATTGGACCCGCGTCGGCTCCGCCATTCAGGGCGTGTCCGAGGAAACCACCACGGGCGTGCATCGGCTTTACCACATGGAAAAGAGCGGCGAGCTGCTTTTTCCGGCCATCAACGTCAATGATTCCGTCACAAAATCCAAATTCGACAACCTCTACGGCTGCCGCGAATCCCTGGCCGACGGCATCAAGCGCGCCACGGACATCATGATCGCCGGTAAAATCGCCGTTGTCGTGGGCTACGGCGACGTGGGCAAGGGGTGCGCACAGTCCATGCGCGGCTTCGGCGCTCGCGTGCTTATTGTGGAAATTGATCCCATTTGCGCCTTGCAGGCCGCCATGGAAGGCTACGAAGTGGTGACCATGGAAGAAGCCGCTCCTCTGGGCGACATCTTCATCACCGCCACGGGCAACTACCATGTGGTGAACGGTACGCACATAGAAGCCATGCGTGACGAAGCCATCCTTTGCAATATCGGTCATTTCGACAGTGAAATCGAGATGGATTACCTGACCGAAAATCCCAAGTGCACCCGCGACGTGATCAAGCCGCAGGTGGACAAATGGACCTTGCCCAACGGCAAATCCATTATTGTTCTTGCCGAAGGCCGCCTGGTTAATCTGGGCTGCGCCACCGGTCATCCCAGTTTCGTCATGAGCGCCAGCTTCACGAACCAGGTTCTGGCGCAGATGGAATTGGCCGCGCGCGAACACGAAAACAAAGTGTATGTCTTGCCCAAGAAACTGGACGAGGAAGTGGCCAAGCTGCATCTGACGCGCTTCAGAGCCACCCTTTCCAAACTCACCCAGGCGCAGGCCGAATACATCGGCGTGCCCATGGAAGGACCGTTTAAGCCGGACCACTACCGCTATTAGAGCATCTCACGCTTGAAAAGCGCTAGATGCTCTTATGCATTCCCCTGAAACAATTGGAAATTGTTTCAGGGGAGAGCCTTGTTTCAAGGCGAAAATGCGCTAAATCCGTTTGCAGGCGGGCTTTGCCCGCCGTTAAGCGAACATTTCAAGCGTTACATGCTCACGTTGTTATGTGCTCTTCGGGGGGGGATAAATCCCGTCTACGGGATTCCCCCCCGGCAAAGATTTTTTCTCCCGGAAAGACAGGAGGCCGAACTCCCTCCCGCGCACAAATCATCAGGGAGAAACGCCCCTGGATTGACTTCAGACATCAATCCAGGGGCTTTTGCATTTATGTGGTTATTTCCTTTATTCAGAAAGTGCCTTTGGGGGGAAACCTCTTTCAAGAGGTTTTCACCTCGGAAAAGCAAGTCGTTCTCACATTGCGGATTAAAGGACAGAGCCACATACATTTATCCTTTTCATTATGCGACTCTCCTTGTTGATTACCCAATGCCACACAATTGCAAAGGAAGATGTCTTGACAGCAACTTACTTTGAGTATAAAAGTTCTCACTTCTAATTTTTCTTATTCAAACAATACTATTCCGCAACATTTCTACGAGCGCGCCGGCAGTGCTCATACCTCTGCCTTGGTGCGGGAGAAACGAAACGTGGCAAGCGAACTCACCGGGAGCATTCTCCTTTCACTCAGGCGCATCACCCGCGCCATAGACCAACACAACAAGCAACTGAGCGACCACTTCAAGCTTACTGTGCCGCAGCTGGTGTGTTTGCGGCATCTGGAATTACAAGGGGCTGGAACACCTGGAGAATTAGCCAGGGCCGTCTTTTTGAGCCAGGCCACGGTCACGGGCATTGTGGACAGGTTGGAAGCCAAGGGGCTTGTCCGCCGGGAACGCCATGCCAGCGACCGGCGTAAACAGATCATCACGTTGACGCACAGCGGGCATGAATTGGCGCAAAACATGCCCTGGCCGCTTCAGGAGCGTTTCGCTCAGGCGTTGGCGGCGTTGGACTGCAACGAGTTGGAGTTGATCGACAACACCCTGCAGCGCCTGGCCTCCATGATGGAAGCGCCTCCTGTTTTACAGTGGAAGAATGAAGAACCGTTCTCCGAGGGCTGCGATCATAGCGAACGTCCCAGAGGCGGATAACCAAGGACCTGGAGTTATGGAGAGAAAAGAAAAAATAGTTGTAGATAAGTTGTACAAGATTTTCGGCAAACAGCCGCGGCACGCCATGCAACTCCTTGCCGGAGGGCTGGGCAAGGAGGAAATTCTTGAACGGACCGGCATGACCGTAGGCGTGCAAAACGCCAGCTTCAGCGTGTGCGAGGGCGAGATCTTCGTCGTCATGGGCCTTTCCGGTTCAGGCAAATCCACTCTTGTCCGCATGCTCAATCGACTCATTGAACCCACCTCCGGCCATGTTTACGTAGACGGCACCGATGTCGCCGCCATGACGCAGGAGGAACTCGTGCATATGCGGCGCCACAGCATGTGCATGGTCTTTCAATCCTTCGCGCTCATGCCGCATCTCTCGGTGCTGGACAATGCGGCCTTTGGCCTGGAAATGGCGCGTATCGACCGTGCGGAGCGCGAGAAGCGCGCCTTGGAAGCATTGGAGCAAGTCGGCCTGGGCGCATATTCCAAATGCTACCCGCGTGAACTTTCCGGCGGCATGCAGCAGCGCGTCGGCCTAGCCCGCGGCCTGGCCGTGAATCCCGGCGTCTTGCTCATGGACGAAGCCTTCAGCGCCCTGGACCCCCTCATCAGAACCGAAATGCAGGATGAACTTTTGAAGCTTCAGTCGGAAAGCGCGCGCACCATTGTTTTTATCTCCCACGACCTTGACGAGGCCATGCGCATAGGCGACCGCATCGCCATCATGGAAGGGGGGCGCATCGTGCAGGTGGGCGCTCCGGAAGAGATCCTGCGCAATCCCGCAGACGAGTACGTTCGCGCCTTTTTCCGCGGAGTGGATCCCACGAACATCCTAACCGCCGGTGATATCGTGCGCTCCACACAGGTAACGGTCATCCGCCATCCCGGCGACGGCCTGCGCGTGGCATTGGAGCGGCTCATTTCACAAGACCGCGATTACGCTTATGTTCTGGACGCCCGGCAGCGTTTTCAAGGCCTGGTCTCCACGGAATCCATAAAGGCGCTTCTTGAAAACAGCACCGGCGCAACCTTGCCGGATGCGTACCTCGAAGACGTGCATGTGGCCGGCATCGATGACACCATGCAGGACATTTTACCGCAAATCACACAAAGTCCCTGGCCGATTCCCGTGGTCGACACGAAAGGCACATACAAAGGCGTCATTTCCAAAAACGCCTTTTTGCGCACCTTGCAACGCGACAATCCTGAGGCAGGCTTCGTCGCGGAAGAGGTCTCTTCCGCTCCTGCAACACGAGAGGTGATCAAGGCATGAAAGGTTTTCTTCCATTCAATGACCGCAGTTTGCCTTTGGACGATTGGATCGAGACCCTGGTTGAATGGCTGGTAACCAACTACAGGGAATATTTCCAAATTGTAAAATGGCCCGTTGAGCAGACCCTTGAGGGGCTGAACTGGTTGCTCAATGCCGCGCCGCCCAGCCTGATCATTCTGATCGTCGCGTTTTTCGCCTGGCGGCTCTCCGGCTGGAAACTTTCGCTTTTCAGCGTGATCACGCTGTTTTTCGTCGGGTTCCTGGGGTTATGGGAAGAATCCATGACGACCTTGGCCATGGTCTTGAGTTCAGTGGTCTTTTGCGCCGTGGTGGGTGTTCCTCTGGGCATTATGGCGGCGCGCAGCAACCGATTCGAGACGTTTCTGCGTCCTGTGCTCGACGCCATGCAAACAACCCCGGCCTTTGTCTATCTTGTGCCCGTGGTCATGCTTTTTTCCATCGGCACAGTGGCCGGGGTCATAGCGACCATCATTTTCGCACTGCCCCCCATCATCCGTCTGACCAATCTGGGCATACGTCAAGTACCGCGTGAACTCGTGGAAGCCGCCGTGGCTTTCGGCGCGACGCCGTGGCAGGTTTTGCGGCGCGTGCAACTCCCCCTGGCCCGCCCCACAATCATGGCGGGCTTGAATCAGACCATCATGATGAGCCTTTCCATGGTGGTCATCGCGGCCCTAATCGGCGCCGGGGGCCTGGGAGTGCCCGTGTTCCACGGATTGAACACCCTGGAGGTCGGGCTTGCCGGCATCGGCGGCCTCAGCATCGTGCTTCTGGCCATGGTTCTGGACCGCATCACCCAGGCCTTGGGCAAAGAACGTAAATAACGTCAGGCCAAGCCACCGGGCCGTGCGGGCCCGGGGCTTTTGGATCCACCATAACAAGGGAGAAACTATGCAAGGTAAAAACGTATTGTTCCGGTTGGCTGTTACCCTGATTCTCGTTTGCAGTTTATCAACATTGGCCTTTGCCTCTTATGAAAAGCCCGGAGAGGGCGTAACCGTGCGTCCCGGCCGCGCGACATGGACCACCGGGCATTTTCAAGAGCTCCTCGTGCGCCTGGCCCTGGAGGAATTGGGCTATGACGTGAAAAAGCCCAAGGATCTTTCAAATCCCATCTTTTATCAGGCTGTAACCATGGGCGACATCGACTACTGGACCAACGCCTGGTTTCCGCTGCATTATGACCAATTACCGAAGAATTTCGATGAAAAGGCCGAGGCTATCGGCTTCATCGCCAAGGCGGGCGGACTTTCCGGCTACCTTGCTTCCAAAAAGGCCGTGGACGAATTCGGGATCACGAGCCTTGCGGATTTCAAGCGCCCGGAAGTTATGAAAGCCTTCGACGCCAACGGCGACGGCAAAGCCGACATGGTGGCCTGCGAACCCGGGTGGGGGTGCGAAAAAGTGGTTTCCCACCACCTGGATGTTTACGAACTTCATGATTATATCACCCCCATCAAGGCCTCGTACACGGCTTCCATGGCCGACGCCGTAGCGCGCCACCAAGACGGAGAAAACATCCTTTTTTACACCTGGGCGCCAAACTGGACCATCATCAAACTGCTTCCCGGAAAGGATGTTGTCTGGCTGAACGTGCCGGAGATCAATCCGACCAAGGGGCAGCAGGGATATGAGGACAAAATGGTTCTCTCCGGCATCGAAGGCGCCGTTTCAGACCCCGTGAAAATGGGCTTTGTGGCCAACGATATCCGCGTGGTGGCCAACAAGGGCTTTTTGGCGGATAACCCGGCGGCCAAAAAGCTCTTTGAACTCGTTGAAATTCCCGTTATGGACATTTCCGCGCAAAACACAAAAATGAACCAAGGCGAAAACTCCGCCAAAGACATTGAGCGCCACGCCAGGGAATGGATCGAACACAACAAGGAAACCTGGAACAATTGGCTGGAAGCTGCGCGAAACGCGGCAAAATAGCGGTTGTTTTTCTCATACGACATAAAAAAAGGGGCGAATCGCCCCTTTTTTTATTTGTAATAAGGTAGGTTGGGGCTCCGCCCCAAGATATACCTTCGCACGTTACTTTACTCTCATAGCGCGGCAGCCGTTTACGCAGGTATCAACCGCCCCCGATGAAGGGCATCAGACTGACCTTGTCTCCATCATGCAAGGGGGTGTTGAACTGTCCCAGTTCTCCATTGACCGCGACAATCTCCACGTCAAGCTCCGCAACTCCCAACTCCCGCAAGAGGTCGGCCACCACTGCCGGCCCGGCCAGGCGCATGGACACACTCGGCCCATGCGTCCGCCGCAATCCGGCATAGAGCTTTACAGCCACTTCCATGGTCGTTCACATCCGCGCCTCGATCCATTCCAGGTCGAGATCAACCAGTCTGGCATGCTCGGGGCGTCCTTCCGCATCCCAGCCGCAGACTTCATAATAGAGGTCTATGGCCTGGCGCAATTCCTGTTCATCGATCTTTTGGCCCGCAAGGGGGCCTTCCGGCATCGGCTCGTGCCAGCGGCGGATGACCCGGTCTTCTTCCGGCCCCAGTCCCTCGCGCACATTGAACATGCGGCTCATGACCAGGGAGCGTTCGCTGGCGCGCAAAATCTCAAAGAGGCTGGTGTCCCAGCCGGTGATGGCGCGCACCGACTCCACTAGATTCTGGAAGTTCATGGCGTGGATGGGCACGGAGCAAAAGTTGCAGATGGAAAGCAGATTGTTGATGCCCCAGGCCAGCTGCCCCAGGTGGAAAAACCGAACTTTATCGGCGTCAATGTCCAGGGGGCGCACCGGCTCTGTTACGCCCAGGGCGCTCAGCGCCTTGTACCCCTCGCCCTGGAAGGCAACGTCATGGGGGCATTCCACATGGTCCGCGCCGGTGGAACTCAGGGCGTAGCCCAGAGCCATGCCTGTCTTGCCGCGGCCGTCATGCAGGGGGAGGTCATTGCCCTTGATGTGAAAAGCGTATTTTTCCGAGCCTTTGCCGATTTTTTCAGCGGCGCGGGCCATGCCTTCGGCAAGGATGTCGCCGAAGCCCTCGCGATTTGCTATTTGCTCCACCATCCAGCAAATACCGGCCGCATCGCCCCACGGCAAGTCGCGGCCGATGTCTTCCTTGCCAATGATGCCGTTTTCAAGGCACTCCATGGTGAAGGCGATCATGTTGCCGGCGCTTATGGTGTCGATTCCAGCCAGATTACAGAGCTGGTTGGCGCGGGCCACGGCCTTGATGTTGCCGTTGAGCAGGTTGCTGCCCATGGAGCCGATGGTCTCGTACTCGGGGCCGCCGAAGCGGGGATCGAGGGGGTATTCGGGGTCGTCGCTCTTCACCTGGCGCTTGCAGGCCACGGAGCACATATAGCACGTGCTGGCCTTGTGGAAGATCTCCTTTTCATAGTTCTCCCATTCAAGCTTCTCGTGCTCTTCGAAAACGCCCTGGCTGAAGTTGCGGGTCGGCAGGATGCCGCTCGCATTGATACCCTTGACCAGAATGGGCGTGCCGGCCGCGGACAGTCCCTTGTTCGGCGGATGACTCTTGATGCGCTGCCGGTGCCATTTGTTGATTTCCTTGACCTTTTCCGGGTCGGCGAATTCCGGCTTCCGCGTTCCGCGTACAGCCACGGCCTTGAGGTTTTTGGCGCCCATGACACAGCCCATTCCCGTGCGGCCGTTGAAGTGCTCCATATCGTTGCTGATGTTGGCAAAGCGGACCAAACGCTCACCGCCGGGGCCGATGCTGGCAACGCGCACCCGGGGCTCCCCTGTTTCTTCCTTGATTTTTTCCAGGGTCTGGTAATTGTCCAGCCCCCAGACGCCGGCGGCATCGCGCAGACTGGCCTCGCCGTGCATGATGCTCAAATAGACGGGCTTTTCGGCTTTACCGCGAATGACGATGGCGTCATAGCCGGCGAATTTGAGTTCGGGACCAAAATAGCCGCCCGCTTCGGACTCGCCGAAGCAGTTGGTCAGGGGGGACTTCGCCGCCGCGGTGAAGCGGTTGTATCCCGAGATGGGCGCCCCGCAAATCGCGCTGGTGGCCAGCACCAGAACGTTCTCAGGGCCAAGAGGATCCTCGCCGCCTTTAAGCATGGTCAGCAGATAGTAGGAGGCGATGGCTGAGCCTCCCATGTAGATGCGGTACCATTGTTCGCCGGGCTCTTCCACCGTGATCTCGCCGGCGCTGAGGTTCACGTGCAGTATCTTGCCAGTATATCCGAACGGCATAATAAATAAACTCCTGCTTTTTTTTACAGTTGGTTCACTTCTGCAAGCCTGCGTGCGCTCTTGTGTCTACCCTTACAGGCCCGCCATAAAAATGTTCTTCCGTATAATGTAATAACTGAGGCCGTAATGAGAACCTTCACGGTCGAAACCGCTTTCCTTGACACCGCCGAAAGAAGCCTCGCATGTGGAGATGAGGTTCTCGTTCACGTCAACCAGGCCGTACTCAAAAGATTAAAGGGATTACCAGAATTCAACACATCTATGGTCTTTCCCGAATCCGCTTTGACCCACTGGCCGTTCAAGGCGCAGGCGCCGCGGGCAAGTATCGAGTCAGTCCTGTTCATAATGAATATTGCTCCGAATGTTAGAGTTATCGTAATCGTCAATTCCCGTATCCGATGAAACGGGGGAGCCAGGTGACGATGTCGGGGACGAACGTGAAGAGGAGGATGCACAGGATCAGCGCCAGGAGATACGGCAGCACGCCGATGGATATTCGCTCCACCGATACGTTGGCAATGCGCGAGGCCACGAACAGGTTCACCCCAAGCGGCGGCGTGAGCAGCGCCATTTCGTTGGTCACCACCAGGATCACGCCGAAATGGATGGGATCGATGCCCAGCATATGCAACATGGGCATGAGCACCGGCACCAGAATGATAATGGTGGAGAGGGTCTCCATGAACATGCCCAGCACGATCAGCACGCCGATAATCATCAGCATCACCATGTTCGGATCTGTGGACACTTCCAGGACGGCAGCGGCCAAGCGTTGGGGCGCTTCCTCAAAGGTCAATATCTTGCCGAACAGGGTGGAAGTGCCGACGATCAGCAACACCGCGCCGCAGATCTGAGCGCCTTCAAGCAGAGAAAAATAGACGTTTTTCAGGCTTAACGAACGATTGATCACAAAGCCCACGAACAGCGCGTAACCAATGGCCAGCACCGCGGCTTCCACCGGCGTGCACAGGCCGGAATAGATGGACCCCAAAATCACGAAGGGCGTCGCCAGGGAAAAGATACTGTTCCAGCAACTCTTGAGGAACGTGCCCAGGTGGAAGGGGGGCGTACTTTCATCGCCGCCGAAGCCGCGTTTTCTCGCCACCAGCCAGGCTGTCGTACACATGCTGAGCCCCACCACGAAGCCGGGGATGAAACCGGCCGTGAACACCGCCGTGACCGACACGTTGGCCAGGATGGCGTAGATGATCATTGGGTTGCTGGGCGGAATCAGCAGGCCGATGGTGCCGCCGGAAGAGGAAGCGGCGGCCGCGTACTCCTTGCTGTAACCGCTACGCAGCATGGCAGGGACGAGAATGGTGCCCACGGCGGCTACCGTGCCGGGTCCGGAGCCGGAGATTGCCGCGAAAAACGTGCAAGCCAGAATCGTCGTGATGCCCAGGCCGCCGTGCATGCGCCCCACAAGTTGTTTGACCACCCCGACTATCTGGTTGGTGATGTTGCCGTATTCCATGAGCGTGCCGGCGATGACGAAGCACGGTATGGCCAGCAGAGGGAAGATGTTCAAACCGTCGAAAATCGAGTTGTGCACCACCGACATCGGCAGGTAGCCTCCGTACGTCAACGCGACGATCGAGGCTATGGCCAGGCTCATGAACACCGGCATTCCCAGCAAAAACATGGCCCCAAGGGTTATCAGGACCATTCCCATTACGGAAATTTCCATATTAGTCTCCCTCCCGCACGCGGCCTTCCTTCAATTCGGACAATGCTTCTTCCTGTTCATGAGCTTCCTGCACAAGTTGGAGCAAAGTCCCCTTGCGCCAGCGAATGAAGTATCCTTCGACAATACGCCAGCTCATGAGCACGAATCCGAAGGGAATGATCAATTCCACATACCCGCGGACGATGTTCAACGTGGGCGAAAGCTCCGGAAATTCCAGGCCCTGCCTGATAACGTTCCAGCTCAACCAGGCGATGTACAGATTCATGCAGACCCAGAGAACATCGGTGAAGATGCGAAAGACGAGTCTGGCCTTGGGCGGCATGAGCAGGTATTGGGCCGAAATGCGGACATGCGTGCCGTGCTTGGCAACCAGGGCCGCAGCCACGAACACCGTCCAGAGAAATGAAAACCTGCTCAACTCCTCTGTCCAGGCCACTCCGGCGCCCGTTATCCAGCGGGCGCCGACCTGAATCATGAGACAGGCAACCATGACGCCCACGCAGAGCGCACTGAACGCCTCCTCGAAATTGTCGTAAACCTTGCGTAACAGATGTAACATGGTTGCCTGTCTCCTGTTGATGTTGCGGGATATCTCTATTTGGAAATGATGGTTACGGCTTCGTCGATCATTTCCTTGCCGCCAACCTGCTCATAAAACTTGGGCCACAGGGAACGCGCCTTTTCCTGCCAGGCAGCTTCGTCTTCCAGGGTGACGATCTCCATTCCATGGTCCAGACATTCCTGCAGCGCGATTTGATCCTGCTCCGCGGCCCACTTCCATTCATACGCCGCGGCCTCGTTGGCGGCGCGCTGAATCAGGGCCTTAGTGTCGTCGTTCAGCTCTTCGAACCAGGATTCGCTGGCCAGCATGGGGCCCACCCAGAGCAGGTAATGCAGCTCGGTGATGTACTTCTGCACTTCCCAGAACTTCTGGTCGCGGTTCACGGTGTGAGGATTCTCCTGGCCGTCTACGACGCCTTGCTGCAATGCGTTGAACGTCTCGGCCCAGGCCAGGGGATGCGGCTCGATGCCCCAGGACTTGAAAGACTCCAGCTGGATCTCCACGGGAGGCACGCGCACCTTCAGGCCTTCAAGATCTCCCATCTTCGTCACCGGATGATTGGAGTTGGTCAGATGACGGTAGCCGCCCACCAGCCAGGCCAAAGGACGCGTGCCGCTTTGTTTGGCGATGATGTCCGCGGTTTTCTTCGCAAAGGCTTCGTCGCCCAGCAAGGCGTACGCGCCTTCGATGTTGGGGAACATATAGGGCAAATAGTAGATATTTGCCTGGGGGGCGAAGGGAGTCAGGTTGCCCACGGCCAGTACGGCGATGTGGATCTCCTGGTTGCGCAACTGGCGCACGTTGGCCTGCTCGTCGCCCATGGAGCCGCCGTAGAAGGTCTGCACCTTGATGTTGCCGCCGGATTCCTGTTCAACGATTTCCTTAAACTTGTCGATTGCCGTGGTGTGCAGGCTTCCCGGAGGGTTGGCCGTGGCGGCCCGAATGGTCATTTTCGGATAATCAGCCGCCTGAACCTGCATGGCGCCGACAACCAGCGCCATCATCGCTACGAAAACGATAAGCCTTTTCATGCTGCTACTCCTAAGCTTTCAAGGTTTCAGGTTCTGCCAGCCTTGCAGTACCGGCAGATCGCCTTTTCTCAACGCCCCTGACTATTCTTCGGACTTTCCGAAGAATGGTGGAACACTCTGGAACATTATTATTTTTCAATGGTATTTATCGGGGTTCCGCGCCACCACCCGCCAGGGTGGAAACACCCGCCCCAGCCCCGCGCTTAGTCCGGCGGCATCTCATCATCTTGGCTGGTTATCCAAATACAACGGTTTGCGGATTCTTACGCCCCCCGAGGCATTCCTTTTCAATGTCACAGGGCCTAACTTCCGATGACCTTGACCACCGCGTTGCAATCTTCCTTGCCAAATCCGGCGCCGCTGGCCTGTTTGTAGTATTCCAAAGCCGCTTCCATGGACTTGAGGTCCAACTCCCAGGCCCTGGCCATCTCCAACCCCAGCCGGACATCCTTGAGGGCCAGATCCAGTCCGAAACGGGGGGCGTAATCGTCAGCCGCTATCCAGGGGCCGCGCACATCCATCTGAAAACTGCGCGCTCCCGTGTCTTGCAGGAGTTCCAGCAGCAGCTTGCGGTCCAACCCGGCTTTGTCTCCGACCTTGATGCCCTCCGCCAGCACCACCAGATTGGTCATGCCCACCATGTTGGATATCAACTTTACCGCGCAGGACGCATCGATGCTGCCCACGTACGTGGGAATGCCGATGACCTTGAACAGCTCCGCATGGCTGTCGTAGAGCGCCTTATCACCGCCGATGAACATGGGCTCCTCGGCCTTTTCCGCATGGGCCGGCGTTTTGCCCAACGTGCATTGCAGGTAACCCAGGCCCTTGGCCTGCGCGGCCGCTGCCAATTCGCGGGCAGTGCCCGGATCAATGGTGGAAAGCTCCACATGCAGGGCGCCTTTTTTGAGCAGGCCGTACGCGCCCTTTTCTCCCAGCATCACCCCTTTGATGTGCTGCGGCAGGGGCAGACTGGTAAAAAGAACGTCACAATCCGCCAGGTCCTCCAGAGAAACAGCCATCCTGCCGCTCGAGCCCGCCGCCAACGTCCTGGCAATGGCCTCCTGACTCAGGTCGTAGACAAGCGTATCCTTACCCGCCCGGATCAAGTTGCGGGCCAGGGGCCCGCCCATAAGCCCCGCTCCGATGAATCCAATCCGCATGTACGCCTCCTTGTTTATGTTGCTCGGGAGATACTGCCCACGGCAGACGTGCACTGCCAAACTAAGGCAACACACCTTCCCGATTGTACAGGTGCTCTCTATGATGTCTTCCCGGATACAATTTCCATTCCAGCTTGTTGCCCCCTATGCCCCCACTCCATATTTTGCTGAAATCAATATATATCTTTTTTTTTAAACTGCTTGTTATTGAACAAAATGAGCCCAAATGTGAGCAACATGCCTGATTGTGGGCACGCGCTGCCATACCCGTGGGCAGACTGCGCACGATGATCATGACAAGCCCTAGAATAAGCTACCAAAGCCCTGTTTCAAAATGGGAGTACGATTCCTTATACAGCATCCTTTGATGTCATTAACAGCATGAATCCGGGCGCGCCGCACACCGTCCGCCATTTTTTGGAAACCACCCTGAATGATTCCGCAACGTCTAGCGCATTTTCGCCTTGAAACAAGGCTCCCCCCTGAAACAATTTCCAATTGTTCCAGAGAAATGCATAAGAGCACCTAGCGCTTTTCAAGCGTGAGATGCTCTAAAGTTTTAAACTACGACTTTCGGATGACAGGAAATAAAGGATAAAGCCTGGTGTGATGGAACACGATCTAATTGGAATTCCGATGAAAAACCTTTGGCGCCGCTGCCGCCGAAAGACAAGCGCACAGCGGCCGCGCCTTAGGGCTAGCGCATTTTCGCCTTGAAACAAGGCTCTCCCCTGAAACAATTTCCAAT
>CAZFCK010000072.1:0-20203 GCA_964517355.1 uncultured Desulfovibrionaceae bacterium
AGCAAATCTTTGCAGAGCCTTTCAACTTTTTCAAAGTTTAAATGCTCTAGTCCGATAGTCGTATAATCATATCGTAACAGGTGGTCAGTCACAGGCGTTTGCGGGTTTTGTCTCCAAGTGATGGCGCAATCTGGCAGTATCACCTTGGACCACAGCGGATAATGCGAGTTCGGTGTTCGGCGAAACCAACAGTCGCCGCACGGCCTCCGCCAACATATTGTCCGGAGTATCTTGCTTGTAGTACATCCATTTACCACATCGACGTCCTTGAACCAGCTTCGCGTGTTTTAGCGTTGTTAGATGTCTGGAAATCGTGGATTGCGGCATATCCAAAGCCGCCATAATATCACATACACAGAGTTCTCCGTGCCGAAGGCAATAAAGAATACGCAAGCGTGTTGGATCTGCCAGTGCTTTGAAAAATGATGCAAGCGTTTCCATCTGTCTTTCCCATTTTCCGCGATGCGGCGGGTGCTTAATCTGGTAGCCGTCTCTATGGTTTCTTTGGAATTGGTGATGCCTGCTGCGTGTCCATTGTATGTTGAGAAAAACAGTTTTACGTAACGAGAAAAGCAACAACTGCAGCATGGCCCCACAGATCTGGGGGGCAGTCCGGGGAATAGCCTTCACTATTCGTCCATGATCCGTGCTGGAATATTAGGGGAACTGGTTGGAAATATAGAGAACAAAGACTTTGGGCCATTGTTGTTCCATTCGTCTGCGTCTTCTTTTGGATGTCCCTGTGTGGATCGATGCGAATGTATTGGTGAAAAAAATACATCCGCACATGCGAATATGTCAATGGAAAAAGTTGACTATGTTGGTATGAAATTTAGCGGTAATTCGAAAGATTGCGATGCAGATGGCAAGTGCGGCTGAAGAGTTGGGCAATCACCGTTTGCATTCAAGGGTAGGCAGCGTATATGGCAATTACATATTCGTACATATAAGCGTTATGCGGACAAAAGACTTGTATCCCGGTTTGCTTACCTGCGATTATCCAACATCCATGCCTAAAACATACGGGGGGCGCACGCCGATGTTTTGGTTTGCAGTGGCTAAAAAGGCTTCCACACAGTCGGGACAGAGCTGGCTACCTGATAGTTCGCGGACGATTTCATATGCCTTTTCCAGAGGAAAGCCTTTCCTGTAGGGCCTGTCGCTGGAAAGGGAGTCGAACGTGTCCGCAACAGCCAGAATCCTTGCCCATAGCGGGATGTTTTCGCCTTTGAGGCCATCCGGATATCCATCGCCGTCGAAGCGTTCGTGATGGTGACGGATGGCCTTGGCCACAGCGGCCATGCCGGGAATGGGGGCAAGAATGTCGGCTCCTACGGAGGAGTGGGTTTTGATGATTTCATACTCTTCAGCCGTCAGGCGGCTCGGCTTTTGCAGAATGGCGTCGGGGATGCCGATTTTACCCAGATCATGCAACTGTCCGGCCAGGTAAATGCGTTCCACATCGTGATTGGAAAGCCCCATGCGCCTGCTTATCCGTACCACGAGTTTCGCCACCGAGTCGGAATGGGATTTTGTGTAACCGTCGCGGGCGTCGAGTGCGCGAGCGAGGCTGGAAATGGCGCCAAAAAGAAGATTGCGCTCCAATATGAGTTTTTCTCTGTTTTGTTGTACAAGTTCATCAAAGGTGGCCAAAAGGCGTTCCACCATGATCAACAATTGGCCGGGCAGGAACGGTTTGATGAGATAGCCCGCGATCCCTCGTCCTTCAAAGGCGTTAGGTCCTTCCTGGTTGCGGTTTGTGGTCATCACGATGAAGGGGATGAGAGTGAGCCTGTTGTCTTTGAGCATTTCGTCGCGCAGTTCAAGCCCGTCTCCATCGGCCATGATGACATCGCTCAACACAAGGTCGAAGCGGAGATTTTTTAGCAGAGCCAGGGCTTTTCGTCCGCTTTCAGCTTGTGTAACGCGATATCCCTTTTCACGCAGGAGGCTGGTAATAAAAAGGCGAAACGACTTGGAATCATCCACTACCAGTATATGCTTCATGGAATTGGGACGCAATGGGCTGGCCTGCATGGCTGCTCTCCTGTATCGAGGGCCTGTTACGTCATATCGGCATAACGTATTGCACGACGGACTAGCTGCGGTACATCCAGAATGAGTGAAATACTGCCGTGGCCATTGACTGTGGTTCCGGAGATGAAGTCCACCCCCTCGTACATATCGCTTAAGCTTTTGATTACCGCCTGCTGTCTTCCAATGACACTGTCAACGGCCAGGCCCACTTTGATGTCGTCCACGTTAACCACTACGATACGTTCATATTCTGGTTGCATACCCGGGGTGTGCAGTAGTTTTCTCAAACTAACACAGGGGATCATTTTTCCGGTATAGTCCATGGTGTCCACGAGTTGTTCCGTGCCGTTGAGAAAACGCTCCTGGCATGATTCGACGTTGACCAGCGGGAGAATGAAGGACTCATCTCCAACCACGATGTTCAGCCCGTCAATGATGGCCAATGTAAGAGGCAGGCGGATGGAGATGGTTGTGCCTTTGCCTTTTGTGCTTTCGACTTCCACATTACCGCGTATGGCGTCTATGGAGCGCTTGACCACATCCATGCCCACGCCTCTTCCGGAAAGATCAGTGACCTCCTTTGCAGTGGAAATGCCTGGTAAGAACAAGAGATTCAGCGCCTCTTTACTATCGAGCACCGCATCAGGTGGCAGGAGCTTTTTCTCCACAGCCTTGAGACGCAGCTTTTCATGATCAATGCCGTGGCCGTCATCGTGAATCTCAATGAGTACGTCACCGCGGGAATGTTTCGCAACCAGGCGCACCGTTCCTTCACGTGGTTTGCCTGCGGCCTCTCGAAGCTCAGGCTTCTCTATGCCGTGATCAAGAGAGTTGCGCAAAATATGCATAAGCGGGTCTTTCAGCTGGTCAATGACGGTTTTATCCAGTTCGGTATCCGCACCTTCCGTGATGAATTGCACTTCCTTGCCCAATGCGGCGGAAACATCGCGCACCATGCGCCGCAGAACGCCGAAGGATGTGCCGATGGGCAGCATGCGCATGCCCAAGGCATTTTCACGCATCTGCACGGTGAGACGCTCCATCTCCTCTGCGATCTGTGAGATGACGGGATTGCGCAACCCCTTGGAAGCGATGGAAAGCCGTGCCTGAAGGATGACCATTTCACCGACCATGTTCACAAGCTTGTCCAGTCGGCCCGCGTCCACACGGATGCTGGCCGCAGGAGGGGGGACTAATTGACGTTGTCTGGGTGCGCTGGTCTTGGCCTTGGCCTGCTCCCTTCTGGCTGTTTTTTCGGCGTAGGTTTTTTTGAGCCATTCAAAGATGGAGGCATCGGATTCTTGAGCGTATAGTTGAAAAATCGAAGCCATTTCAAAGAGATCGTCGCCACGAACAGCGCCTTTTCCCAAGAGGCGTATTTCCAGGCTCGCTTCATCTTCCACAAAGATGAAAACATCACGAATGGCGTTTTCCCCTTGACTCGTGACAAGCAGCATGTCCCACCAGCTGTAGACGCGTTCAGGCTCGTACGTCTCCAACATGGGCACATCATCACTGTGATACACGTCCACGGCGCGGCCGAGTTCGTATAATTCATGGATCAGGGCTAATGGCCGCGTACCTCTGAGAAACGTATCGGGGGCCGGCTTGAATCGAATCCAATAGGTTTCCAGCTCTTCACTGTCCGAAGATAAAACGGAAGGATCATCGCTGCGCATTTCCACGGGATGAGGTGCTTGCTCTTCGGAAGGGACGGTATCCGCAGCGTTTTCCTTAAGGTATTCGCGAAATTCTTTTAACAGGGCATCAGAGGCGGCGCGGGATTCCGGTGTTCCTCTTTGCGGTTCTTGAAGCAACGTATGCAGATGGTCTTTTGCCTTCAAGGTCAGCGTTAGAAGCTCCTTGGTGACGGGCAATTCGCCATTGCGCACACGATCCAGCACGCTTTCAACGTCATGGGTGAACCGGGCGATTTCCTCAAAGCCAAACATGGCTCCGGAGCCTTTGATGGTGTGCATGGCTCGGAAGACCCGGGCCACACACTCCCGATTCTCGGGGTTTTCCTCGATCTCGAGCAACCCCTCTTCCAGATCGGCCAACATTTCCCGGGCCTCATCCAGATAAGCTTGGACAGCGGCATCCATTACATTCATGGGCGCTCCTTATCTAAAGACCTTTTTCACCACGGCGAGCAGTTGATCGGGTTTGAAGGGTTTCACTATCCAACCTGTTGCTCCGGCGGCTTTGCCTTCAGATTTTTTATTGGCCTGGGATTCCGTTGTCAGCATGACAATGGGCATGTATTTGTTGCCCGCTCCATTGCGCACGGCTTTAATCAGCTCTATGCCGTCCATGTGCGGCATGTTCAAATCCGTAATGATCATGCCGACCTTTGGAGTTAATTTGCTCAGAGCGTCTTTGCCATCCTGGGCCTCCAACACTTCATAGCCAGCGTTTTTCAACGTGAAGGCGACCATTTGTCGTACGCTGGCCGAATCATCCACTGTCATGATGCATTTACTCATGAATCTTCACCTCACAGGGGCCTGGATCAAGTAGGCATCACGTTCTCGTACAATTCCTTAAAGGCGGTACGCTGCGCAGCCGGTATAAGATCCTTGGGCAAATCCCTCTTGAAAATAAGCTCCTTGCCCGCGGCCTTGAACGAGCGCTTACAGGCAAGCAGCAATTGAAAGAATGAAAGATCGGCGTCATCAACATTTGAAAAGCTCAGCACAACGGGTTCAGTTGCCGTTTGCAAGGCCTGAAGCAGCAGGGTTTGCAAATTATGGGCTTGTTGTACAGTGCATGGTCCTTCAAAAGAGATGTTCATTACTACCCCCGATACTCTGAAGGAAGCAATCCTTCATTAAATGACTCCGGATTGATTATTCGTTTTCATCTTCGAAATGGTGCGCATCCTTTCCCGCGTCGTTTTCAGGCGAATCGGCATCATTGCTCAGTTCGCCGATATCGTGAGCGCCGAATACTTTGCTCAAGTCCAAGAGCAGGATAAACCGTCCATTTTTTTTGGCGACGCCGACAAGGTAGTCGGCACGGACCCTGGCCCCCATTCTTGGGGGGGGATCAATATTTTCCTCCTCTATTTCGATTACTTCTTTCACAGAGTCGGCCAATGCGCCGACAAGTTGCTCATTTCCGCCGCGTTTGAATTCCAAAATGATAATGCGCGTGTTGATGGTGCGTTCGGTAGGTTCCATGCCGAACTGCATTTTTATGTCCATGACGGGCACCGCGTTTCCGCGTAGGTTGACTACGCCGCGCATATGCGGTTCTGATTCGGGAATACGTGTTATTTCAGTTACATCCTGTACTTCCCGAACCGAGGAGATATCCAGGGCGAAGAAATCGTCTTCCAGAGTAAACGTAAGGTATTTATTCATGGTATCGTTCATGAAAATCTCCCGATTCCAGCCTATGATCTAGAAACGTTCGAAGTCGATGTCTTCGTGATCCTCGACCGATTCCTTCCCCAGATCTAGGTGCATTTTTTTGTCTCCGCCCCCCTTGCCGGTGCTGATGGCCTTTCTTGCGGGCTTGGTGGATTGCGGCAGTTCCTTGGGGCGATACTTCCCGCTTTCACGGATACGGAAGAAGGCGATGGCGTTTTGGAGTTGCTGCGATTGGGCCGAGAGTTCTTCGGCCGTGGAGGACATTTCCTCCGCCGCTGCGGAGTTCTGCTGCACAACGCTGTCGAGTTGCTGCAACGCCTGATTCACTTGGTCCGCACCGCTCGACTGCTCTGTACTGGAAGCGCTGATTTCTTGAACCAGTTCGGATGTCTTCTGGATGTCCGGGACAAGCTTGGAGAGCATCTGTCCCGCTCTCTCCGCGACTTCTGTTGATTTGGCCGAAAGCACGGTAATTTCCTCAGCGGCTTCCTGACTGCGTTCGGCGAGTTTACGAACTTCGGAGGCCACCACGGCGAATCCTTTCCCGTGCTCTCCGGCCCTGGCCGCCTCAATGGCCGCGTTAAGGGCCAACAGGTCTGTTTGTCTGGCGATTTCTTGAATGATCGAGATTTTTTCCGCGATATCCTTCATCGCCTGAACGGCTTGGGTCACGGCCTCTCCCGAAGCGCGGGCGTCTTCTGCCGCACGCAAGGCGATCGCTTCGGTTTGCTTTGCGTTGTCTGCGTTTTGCGCGATGGAAGAAGCCATCTCCTCCATGGAGGCGGAGCTTTCTTCCACGCTCGAGGCCTGTTCCGTGGCCCCTTGAGACAAGCTTTCAGCGGTGGAGGCCATCTGTTCGCTGCCGGCGGCGACTTCCTCGGCCCCGCGCTGGATATTACCGAACACTTCCGTAGTGCGTTCAATCATTTCATGCAGGGATTGCATGAGCACGTCGTTTTCCGAACGCTTATGCGCTTCAACCAGGAGATTGCCTTGCGAAATTTCCTTGGCCAGTTGCGCAACCTTGCGTTCAGCCTCGGTGAGGTTCTGCACGGATTTTAAGAGAGTATCCTTATCCGAGCGTATCCGGACGTCCTGATCTATCTCGCCGAGGGAGAGGCCGCTGACGATGTTCGTCACATTCTTTTCGGCCTGAAGCAGCGTCTCCATGGTGCCGAGCAAATCTCCGACCTCGTCCTTACGGTTGATGTCTATCTTGAGGTCCAAATCGCCCATGGCCATGAGCTTGGCGTGCTCCACAACTTTTCGGATGGGAACGGTAATGGAGCGGGTGATGAAAATGGCGAAAGTCAGGCCTATAAGCGCGGAAACAAGGGCGCCCAGCATGATGAACAGATTGGAGTTGGAGATGGCGTTGTTCATAACCTCGATCTGGTCTGCACGGACCTCCTCGCCAAGGGTCAAGAGATCTTTGGCGGATTCAAGCATTTCCTTCTCGGCCTGGTCCTGCTTGAGGATGTTTTCATGGAACTTGTGCCCGGTAGTCACATAGGTTTCGATGGCCACGCCAAGCTTCTTGGCCACTTCCTGGATGCTCAGTTCTCCACGCCCCATCTCGGCCCAGGTGTTGAGTCCTGCATGCAGCCGCTCGGACCATTGGAGAAAGTTGGACCACTCGTCTTCGTTGCGTTTCATGAGGTAGTAAATGGCGGCGATGCGCAACGAGAGAAAGTTGCGCGATATATCCATGTTGAAGCTGTCGCTGATTTCGGTCCACTTGAGCAAGGTGGTCACGTATTGGTCTTGAGAGGCGCGTTGCCGGGCCGGAAGCACGATTTCCTCACGGACCACACGCCCCAGGTCGTACACTTCGTTGGTCAGGTCGCGCCAGGTTTGGGCAAGGCTGTTAGAATCCTTGTCCAGGTCAACGTATGTTGAAAAGGCCATTTGATACTTGGTAGCCGCGGCAAGCATGCGGTCAATAAGCTGCCTTTCCGCAGGGGAACTCAACGCTTCGCGCAGGATGGCGGCTTCGCTTTGGATATGTTGGACGAATTTGTTGACATCCTTCTCATATTGCGGGTCCTTGCGAATGATGTAATTCTTTTCCTGACGGCGCGCAGAAAGCATATCCGCCATAATGCTATCGACATGTGAGACCAGTTCCACGTTTTTGTTTACGGATTTCAGGCCGTACACACCCACGCCGGCCACTGCGGCGGTAAGCAGGATGAGAAATCCGAAACCTATACCGAGCTTGATTCCCAACTTTAAGTTTTTGAACATTATATCCCCCTGATTCCTCTTGTCGGGATGCGGACGGTTTCCGTCGATAGGCGAACAGTCGAGGCCGTTCCTGACTGCAGCTCTGCTGGTATAATGCAATGAAAGAAATGTGCCAGCTTGCACTTTCCTTTTAACATCCTTTAACCAAAGAGGATGTCATGGATTTTTTCCTTAATGGAGGGGGGTGAAAAAAGTTGAACGGGATATGGAAAAAAAGGAGGTTGTAAATAAAAAAATTTATATTTTTAGCTGGTTATATTGGAAGTTGGCTGAAATAAACACATTGAAAAAAATCAACAGGGTTTTGTTGGAAAGCAAGCTGCTAAGCGGAATCGCGTTGTTTCAACCGCTTGTTCAAGGCCGAAGGTGTAATGCCCAGCATGCTTGCCGCGATGCGTTGGTTGCCTTGGGCGCGTTCCAAAGCCTCGTCCACCAGCGTTTCGGCAACCTCGCGCAAGGTGGGTAATGAATCCAGGTGTTCAAAAAGGCGTTCTCTGGATACCTGGGTAGGAGGGGTGGAGGAATTGCTCCTATGGATGGCTTTTTTGAAACTCTGCAAGGAAAGAACATGCGAAGAATGGGTGCTTACGGCATCGTAGATCATGCTGCGAAGTTCGCGGACATTACCCGGAAAATGGTAGGTATGCAGCAAAACGGGGAGTTCTTGCGGGTAGGTGGGGGGTTCCTTGCCCATTTCCTCGGCAGCCGTGGCGAGAAAATGCTCCAACAAAAGGGTGATGTCTTCTTTGCGTTCACGTAAGGGGGGCAGGGCAACGGCATGGGTTTTAAGCCGGAAGTAGAGGTCTTGGCGAAAAGCGCCCCGTTCAATTTCCTGGGGCAAGTTGTGATGCGTGGCCACAATGACGCGCGCTGCGGATTGCACGGGAATGTCCGATCCAAGTGGATAAAATTCACCCTCCTGAAGCAGGCGCAACAGCTTGACTTGCGATGATTCCGCCAGGTCGCCGATTTCATCGAGAAAAAGCGTTCCTCCCGCAGCTTTCTCCACCAAGCCCAGGCGAGTTTGATCGGCCCCTGTAAATGCGCCTTTACGATGTCCGAACAGAGTGTCGGAAAAAACATGATCATCAAGACCTGCCGCGTTCACAGCGACAAATTCGCCTCTGCGTTCACTGGCGTGATGAATGCCCCGGGCGATAATCTCTTTGCCGGTTCCTGTTTCCCCAGTTACAAGAACTGGTTGGGAACTTTGAGCCACCGCTTCGCAATAGCGGAGAATTTGCAGGATGTTTTTATCCCTTGTGAGAAAGTCGGAAAAAGCATCCGGCCTGCTCATGGAGGGCGTCAACGTGTAATGCTTGAGAATGTGCAGTTGCCTGTTAATGCTTCTGCGTTCCAGGGCCTTGTTCAAACTTGCCGCAAGGCGATCGGTATCCACTGGTTTTGCGACATAATCGAACGCTCCTTTTCGCATGCACCGGACCGCGGTTTCCAGATCACTGAGAGCCGTGACCATGATCACCGGCACATCGGGTTGCGTGAGCATGAGTTCCTCAAGGAGGTCTTCTCCCATAAGCTCGGGCATGATCATGTCCAGCAGCACAACTTCAATAGTTTGATTTTGCAAAATTTCTCGAGCCTTTAAGGGGGAAGAGCAGGTAATCACGTTGGAGTAGCCACTAAATTCCAGAGCGATGGACAGGCTTTCCAGCGCGCTTTTTTCGTCGTCCACGATCAAAATGGGATACAACGGGTTGATAGCTTCACTCATGACAAACGCTCTCTGTGGTGGTGGATAGAGGCAACAGCATAATGGCGGTCGTTCCCGGACCGGGCTCGTTGTTGACAAGCTGCAAGCTTCCCCCATAACTTTGCATTATTTTTTGAGAAATTGCCAGTCCTAATCCCGTACCTCCCTGGCTTCGTTTGGTAGTGAAGAAGGGGTCGAAGAGTTTGCTCATGTCATCCGGTTTGATCCCGGTTCCCTGGTCTATAAACATTATGCGGAGATATCCGTTTTGATCGCGGCTGGTGCTCACATGCAATATGCCCCCGGAGGTGGGCATAGCATCCAGGGCGTTGATAACCAGGTTGAGGACCACCTGTTCAATCTGTTGGGCATTGGCGCTGACTGTGGGGAGGTCTTTGGCATAGTCCACTTCAAGAACGCAGTTCGATTTTGCGAGCCGGGTATTGATGAAACTGAGCGCTGTTTGCACGGCCAGGTTGATATCAATATTGTCGATACACACTTGAGCGTCTTGCCGCGCAAAGCGCTTCATGTCTTCCACTATTTTTTTAATACGTTGTGAGCCCGAGATGATGCCGTCAATCAGAGGAGGCACATGTTGGCGCAGGCGCGAGTAGTTGAGCGGGCCAACAGTAAAATCACCGTTTTCGGCGGCAAGGTCGTCAAGCAGCGGTATAATGCCTTCCCATGCCTTTTTTAGCAACGGCGCGTTGATGGCGATGAAATTGTTGGGATTGTTGACTTCGTGCGCCACCCCCGCGGTGAGTATGCCCAAAGACATGAGCTTGTCGACCTGGATCAACTGTTCGTCACGCTGTTTGGCAAGGCGCTCCGCATTGCGTTTTTCCGTTATGTCGGTGGCGAATCCGTCAACGAGTTCCTTATCGCCTTCAATCAGACGGCGCAAATACAGTGAAAGAATTTTGTTGTTACCCTTATTGTCTTGCCACTCCACTTCAATGTCACGCACTTCGTTGCGTTCCTGAAGTTGTTGTTTCAAAGCGTCACGGCGAGCCGAGTTCGCATACAGATCGGTCAAGCGCTGGCTGAAGACGTTGATTGCCTCTTCCGGACTGTCATAGCCCAGCATTTCGGACAAAGCCTTGTTCATGCTCAACGCCTGGCCGCTTATTGTCGCACGGAGTATGCCCACCGGCGCGTTGTCGAAAATATCCCGATAACGGGTTTCCCGGTCCATAAGGGCCTTTTCCCACAGTTTGCGGGAAGTGATGTCGGTGATAATGCAGATGACTTCTTCCGTGGGCCTTTTTGCGTCCATCGGCGCAACGCGAAGGGCCACAGGGACGGCTGTCCCGTCTTTATGCAGCATTTCGGCCTCGATGCGGCCTTCGCCGCACATGCGGAGCTGGTGCATGAGGTTTTGCCGGATGTTGCTGAAGGTGTCATCGTTTTCAAAAAATTGCGAGAATTTGACGCCTTCCACTTCTTCTGGCGTATAGCCGAAGGTCTCCAGCATATGTCTGTTGCTCCAGACAATGGATTTGTGGCTGATGAGGCAGATGACAAGGGGCGCCGCTTCAAGTATGGAGCGCAAAGTCTGTTCCCGATCCGCAAGGGCCTGCTGCGTCTGCATCCGCGCTGTTATGTCGCGCATGGACGACAGGATGCGCGGCACTCCCGCGATCATGACGCTTTTTACCAACGCCTCGGCCCAGAAAAGCTGCCCGTTTTTTTTCTTGCAGCGCCATTCCACAGCTTGAGGCCCCGAACTGCGGACAATGGTGGCGATTTCGCGTAATCCTTGCGTGTTGAAAGGATATTTGTTGAGGCTGATGTCCCTAATGCGCAGTCCGGCGACTTCATACTTTGAATACCCGAAGAGCGTTTGAAAGGCTTCATTGGCATCCACAATACTGAGATTGTCGTTTGCACAAAGGCAGATGGCGTCGGTGGTGGCGTTGAACAATTCACGGTACGTTTTTTCGGATAGCTCGAGTTGCTTTTGCGCCAAAAGCTCTCGCGTGATGTCCCTGTTCGAACCAAGCACACGCACTGGGCGGCCATCGGCGTCCCATTCCACGATTTTGGCGTGCGTCCGTACCCATAGCCATTCACCGTCCGCTTTGCGCAGACGGCATTCAATGCTCCAGATGCCCCTGTCCTTTATTGCGATATGGTGTTGGTAGGTGGAATGAATTTTATCCAGATCATCGGGATGCACGAATTCCAGGAGTGCGTCCAACGAGGTGGGCGCCTCTTCCGGTGAGATATCCAGAAGGCGGCACCACAGCGGACTGACGAATATTTTTTTTGTGCGGAAGTCGAAATCCCAGAGTCCTTCCCTGTTGGCTTCCAACGCGAGATGCAAACGTTGTTCGCTGAGATGCAGGGCCTCCTCGTATCGGATGCGCTCCGTAAAATCGGTATTCACTCCGGCCATGCGAACTGGAACTCCTTCGGTATCGCGCATGATGCCGCCTTGCGACAAAATCCAGCGATAGCTGCCATCCTTGTGCTGCATGCGGTAAAAAAAGGAGAAACGATCGGTATTGCCCTGCATGGCCTGTTGCCAGTTGTCGTTGAGGAGATCCCGGTCGTCGGAATGAATATGGTTGAGATATGCATCCAATGAATCGGCAAACTCGTTATCTTTGTACCCCAGAACTTCCTTCAACCGGCTGGAGAGGAACAACGAGCGGTTTCGTAGATCAATATCCCAAATGCCGTCTTGGGTTCCCTGCATAATCAGATCCAACCTGGCCTGGCTTTGGGCGAGCTGGTTGGCGGTATCCTCCCTGTTCGACAACTCCTCCTGCATAAGGGCGAGCCGCATGCTGTATCGCTGGCATAGCATCTTCACCCCGAAGAAGATTAATAGTACAACGCCACAGACCAGCAATGCCCAGACGAGAATCCATGATGAAGCGCTCCCGCCGGCCGGCATGAATCCTTGAGCGGGCGCGGCATGGGCATTTGCAAGAGGGAGTCCGGACATGCGGCAAAGTAGTCCGATGGTGTCGAAATAATGCGTCATGGGTTGGTTGTTCCGGTCGCGTGGCGTCCTGATTGCGGTTCTTGATGCAGAAACAGGTAGAACAGCTTTACCCCAGTGGGTAAGAACCCTTTACTGTCGTCCGCTCCGTGTGGATTCCGCGCAGCACATGGCAAGCGGTGTTTCGCTGCATATTTTGAGAGCGAACCGTGCATTTTTTTATTACTTTGCATGGTAATTAGCGGTGATGCCTGGTCACGTCAATATGTTGAAAGAAATGTCCATGTGTCATGGGAAGATAATATTTATGAGCAGGTATTGTCTGGGGCAAACCGATCAAAGCCGTTTGCTCCGTCTGACTGGTGGTTTCACAACGCCGCAATCTTTGTTGGCCCATACTATTGCTAAGGATTGTAACGCCCATGTCTGAAAAGAATCTGCAAAAGCGTGTGGAAGAATTGCGCGAATTGATCGAACATCATAATTATTGTTACTATGTGTTGGATGCGCCTGAAATTTCAGATAATGATTTTGATCTTCTCTTTCGCGAGCTGCAAGAAATTGAGAGCGGCCATACTGAATATCAGGATGGCAATTCTCCCACGCAACGCATCGGCGCCCCCCCTTTGGAGAGTTTTATCCAACGGGCGCACTCGTTACGCATGTATAGCTTGGACAACGGGTTTTCGGACGAGGAATTCAATGCTTTCGTGCAGCGCGTGCAGCGGGGGCTCAACCGCGAATCCGGAGAACTCGCATTTTGGGTCGATCCCAAAATGGATGGGTTGGCGGTTGAATTGATTTATGAAAACGCTGCGTTCAGCGCGGGGATAACCCGGGGCGACGGTGAAACGGGCGAAGATGTCAGCGCCAATATGAGGACCGTGCGCACCGTGCCCCTCTTCTTGCGTGACAAAGGCAAGGGGTTGCCTCAATTGTTGGAGGTGCGGGGCGAAGTGATTATGCATCGCGATGATTTCGCGCTGCTGAACACGCGGCAGGAAGAGCAGGGGGGCAGAATATTCGCCAATCCCCGCAATGCCGCGGCCGGCTCCGTGCGCCAATTGGATTCGCGCATCACGGCCGCGCGTCCTCTGCGGTTCATGGCCTACGGAGTGGGGCGCGTGGAATGGCAGGGGGTTGATTGGCAAACACAGACCCAGATTATGCAGGATCTTGAATCATTGGGCTTTGTGGTGCCCCCTTTGGCGAAAAGATGCTCTTCCGCGCATGAGGTGCTGGATTATTATCATGAATTGACTGATAAGCGTGATGCCTTGCCCTTTGAAATCGACGGCGTGGTGGCCAAGATCGACGATTTGGAGATGCAGCGCGAACTTGGATTCACCTCGCGTTTTCCCCGTTGGGCTCTGGCCATGAAATTCAAGGCGCATCAGGCCGAGACCGTGTTGGAGCGCATTGAGATCCAAGTGGGGCGCACCGGCGCTCTCACTCCGGTGGCCATTCTCACGCCGGTAACGGTTGGCGGCGTCACTGTTTCACGAGCTACCTTGCATAATGAAGATGAAATCAATAACAAGCAGTTGCGTGAGGGAGACCGGGTCGTTGTCCAACGGGCGGGCGATGTCATTCCTGAAGTGGTGCGCCATGTGCCTGGTGCGCATCATGATGCGTTGCAGCCCTATGTCTTTCCCGACACCTGTCCTGTTTGTGGAACCGAAGCCCCGCGACTGCCGGGCGAGAGCGTGCGGCGATGTCAAAACGTCAGTTGTCCGGCCGTGCGTAAGCAAAGCATCATTCATTTCGCTTCCAAAGCCGGTTTGGATATCGAAGGGTTGGGCCGCAAATGGGTGGAACAATTCGTAGACAATGATTTGGTGCAGTCGGTTGCGGATCTCTTCACCTTGCGCGAAGAGCAAATTGTTGACTTGGAGCGCATGGGGCCTAAACTGGCTGGAAATATCATTACAAGTATCAAGCGTGCCGGGGAGCGCGCCACATTGTCCAGGTTGTTGCGCGCCTTGGGGATTCGGCATGTGGGGGAACAAACCGCTCGTGCCTTGGCCGCGCATTTCGGCACCATGGACAACCTTGTTCAGGCGGACGAGGACGCTCTCCAACAGGTGAAGGATGTCGGTCCGGAAGTGGCCGCCTCCCTGCGGGCCTTTTTTCATTCCCAAGCCAATCGCGATTTGCTGGAGCGGTTGCGGGAACTAAAACTCATGCCGCGCGAGGAAGCGGAGGCTGAAAAAGGGGAGCTTCTGAAGGGAAAAGCAATTCTAGTGACTGGGGCCTTGCCGGGATTTACCCGCGATCAGGCCACAGCCCTTTTGGAACGTTCCGGAGCTACTGTTCTTAAGTCGGTGTCCAGAAATTTGGATTTGATGGTGGTTGGTGAAAAACCGGGAGGCAGCAAGTTGGAAAAGGCGCGGGAGTTGGGCGTGCCGTTGATTGAGGCGCGGCGATTTCTTGAGCTGTTGGAACAAGGTGACGCCGCGGCCTTTGACAACGGGAGCGCATAGCGGAAGCCGGCCGGATGATATCGGCGCAGGGCAACAACGACGAACCTGTTTTGGAGGATACTCATGAGTGTTTCCATTGTAATTACTGGCGCTTTGGGGCGTATGGGCTCCACCATTGCCGCTATGGCGGCCAACGACCCGGATGTGACCTTGGCCGGCGTAGTGGAGCGCCCCACATGCAAAAAAGAGTTGGAACGATTCGTTTGCACGCAGGGAACGAGTCTGGATGAAGTGTTGCCTCATGTGCCGGGGGCCGTGGTTATTGATTTTACCGCGCCGGACGCCACGGTGGAGGCCGCCAAGGCCGCGGCGCGGCATGGTAATCCCATGGTCGCGGGAACAACCGGGCTCAATGCCGAGCAACGGGCCGCCATGGAGCAGGCCGCTGCGAAAGCGCCTCTCTTGTGGGCGCCCAACATGAGCGTGGGCGTGAATGTGTTGCTGCGCATCCTGCCTCAACTTGTGCGTCTTCTTGGGGAGCAGTATGACATGGAAATGGTGGAACTGCATCATAACAAGAAAAAGGACGCGCCCAGCGGCACGGCCTTGAAGCTGGCGCAATGCCTGGCCGAGGCGCGTGATTGGGATATTGAGGAAACCAAAAACTGCTGCCGCGAGGGGTTGATCGGAGAACGCCCCCATAAGGAAATCGGTATCCAGACCATACGCGGGGGCGATGTGGTTGGGGTGCATACCACATATTTCATGGGGCCGGGCGAACGCATAGAAGTGACGCATCAGGCGCATTCGCGCGACACCTTTGCTGCGGGTGCGTTGCGTGCCGCGAAATGGCTGGTCAATCAGAATCCAGGCAAGCTTTATTCCATTGCGGATGTGTTGGAAAGCGTGTAACCATTTGATATTGTAACGCCCTGCGCGCAGGAAAAAGATTTTGGCCTTTTTCCGGCGCGCAGGCTCACGGCTTACCGGCACATGCCCGGGGGTGACGTGCTTTACTTTTTCAAAGGCGTGGTGATGGGCGGCGTTATTGCTCTGCCTTTTGGACCGGTAGGGTTTTTATGCCTCCAGCGTTCCATTTCCAACGGCATGTTCATGGGGCTGTGCAGCGGCATCGGCGCGGCCCTGGCCGACGCCTTGTATGGGGCGGTGGCCGCGTTCAGTCTGACCATGCTCAACGTGTTTTTCACAAAACACCACGTAGTGCTCCAGGTGGCCGGGGGAATCGCCATGTGCCTCATGGGGGCGCGGCTTTTTTTCAGGACCAAAACCTTACCGTTATCCCAGCCATCATCCCGGGAGCGTGTTCCCGTATCGCGGTTGGCGGGCGCCTGCCTTTCCATTTTCGCCCTCTCGCTGGCCAATCCTATGACCATGATCGCCTTTGTGGCCATCTACGCCGGATTGGGCGTGGGGCGCGCTGATGCGCATGTTTTGCATGGGCTGGAGGTTGTATGCGGAGTGTTTTGCGGGTCCATGCTCTGGTGGGTGGGCATTGCTTTCGGCGGTGCCCGGTTGCGGAGCAGGGTTATCCATCACTTGCGGCAACTGCAGCGCATCGGCGGCGTCGCGGTGGCCCTGTTCGGGCTTTGGGCCTTTGTTGAAGCGCTTCATCTCGTTTGACGCGCCGGCTCGTCATGACATTGTTGCATCACCCCTTGACGCATACCAGGGGCGCGAGCGCCGCCACTTTTACGGCCAGTCCGGCTTGCGCCGCCACATTGATCACCGCATCGACATCCTTGTAAGCGCCCGGCGCTTCTTCGGCCACGCCGCGAAAATGAGCGGCGCGTACCAGAATTCCCTGTTGCTCCAGGGAACTGAGGACGTGGCGTCCCTGGAAGCGCTTTTTTGCCTGCTGCCTGCTCATGGCGCGCCCCGCTCCATGATTGGCGGAGGAAAAGGCGCAAGACGCGCTTTGCGCGCAGCCGGCCAGTATGTAGGACAGGCTGCCCATGCTGCCCCCAACGAGAACGGGTTGCCCGTATTCGCGATAGGCAAGGGGCAGCTCCGGGTGTCCGGGACCAAAGGCGCGGGTCGCGCCTTTGCGGTGTACGAAGAGGCGCATGATTTTGTTTCCCACCACGTGCTCTTCCTCTTTGCAGGTGTTGTGCGACACATCGTAAAGCAGGCGCAGCCTGGCATGGGGGAAATGCCGGGCGAAAGCTTCGCGCGTCAAGTGGGTGAGCACCTGGCGGTTCGCCAGGGCGCAGTTGATGCCGGCGCGCATGGCGCCGAGATAGTCCCGCCCCAATCGCGAATCAAGAGGCGCGCAGGCAAGTTCCTTATCCGGAAGGGTGAGGCCGTGTTTCGGGGCTTGGGAGAGCATCAGGCCGAGATAGTCCGTGCCGATCTGGTGCCCCAGGCCTCGGGAACCGCAATGGATGCTGCATACCGCCGCACCTTTGCGCAGGCCGAACGCCTGTGCGATGGTTGGATCAAATATATCAACGACTTCTTGAACTTCTAGATAATGATTGCCTGAGCCCAGGGTGCCGACTTCACGCCTCTGGCGGTTTTTGGCTGTCGCGGAAACATAGTCCGGCCTGGCTCCACGCATGCGTCCTTTTTCTTCGCAATACTCCAAATCGTTGGCTTCGCCCCAGCCCGAGGCCACGGCCCATTGCGCGCCACCTTCAAGCATGGCGTCCATTTGTTGTTCGTTAAGCGCAATGTCTCCCGTGACACCGACTCCAGCGGGAATGCATTGGAAGAGGGTATCCGCTAGTTCCTTCTGCCGGGGGCGAATATCCTCCGCCATGAGACCGGTATGCAGGGTGCGCACGCCGCAGGCGATATCGAAGCCGACTCCGCCCGCGGAAACTACGCCACCGCGCTCCGCTGAAAAAGCGGCCACGCCCCCGATGGGAAATCCGTAGCCGGAATGCGCGTCCGGCATCGCATACGAGGCTTCCACAATGCCCGGCAACGAAGCAACGTTTGCGACTTGTTGGAAAACCGTCGCATCCATCTCCCGAATGAGGGGCGCGTCTGCGTATAACAGTCCGGGAACACGCATGGTCCCCTGTTTTGCAATTTCCCATAGCCAAGGATTGAGTTGTGACACATGCAGCAGATCTGTTTGTTTTGGTTTTTTTGCCGACACGATGTTGAAACACTCCATAGTTTCTTTAGTGTGCGGATGGAGGCATTGCTGGATACTATGAGGAAGTGTAACTTTTTCTAAATAAAGTATAAATAAAATTTAAAAAAAATCTAATATTAATCAAACCATTGCATTTTTCATGGTATTTTGTATGATAAAAGCCCTTAAAATTATTTTTGCATTGAAAATGCCGTATAGTAGTTGTGTCAGGTTTGCATGTCGGATGCAAGTGTTGTTTTTTCATGGACCCCACTGAAGAATGATTGCCTTGTTGATGCAATTTGATGAATAAAAACGCATTAGTGGGGATGAATGGCTCCGGACCGGTTTTCAGGTGATATCCTGAACGGGAGTTCCATCATGCGGGGGAAGCGGCTATGATACGTATGGCAGGATTGATCCGTTGCGCTGTGCTGTCGATGATATGCCTTTCATTGGTCGCCGCGTGCGCAGGGCATGGGGAGCGCAAGGCGCACAAGGTGTTGCGTCCGGCTGTTTCCGATACGCAGGCGGCTCAGGAAGGCGATGTCAGGTTATATAACGCGTATGTGCAAAACGGGCGGTCGGTGCGCTTACAGATTCAGGCGTCAACGTCCCTTACGAGGGATATAGCCCGCCAGGCGTTGGCACGCGATTTCGATGCGTTGTATTTTTTGCTCAAGGCCGCTCCTGAAGCCGTGGTGCGCGTGGAGACAGTGTGTCCCTCGCAGGCCGGGCGTCAAGCAGGGGCCATAGTCCGCTATCTGCAAGAGGGGTGCAACCTGGCATCCGGCCGCATCATGAGCGCCGGTTACGATTCTCCCGCCGTAACCACTTGTTCGGCCGTCATAACCGTTACAGCTCCTCATAAGGCCGTCGCGCAACAAAATGGAGTGATGGCGTCTAGAGCAGCTTCGCCCCGTGAGAGCCGGCCCATCTCCTCCCAGGAGCATAATCGCGGCGAAACGCCGAGTGAATCGCCTCCGGATATGGAGTACACCTATCATTTTTCTTCCGGAAGCACCTCGTTGGAAAAGGAGTTGCGCGAGGGGATAGCCGCCATTGCCAGGCGCATGCGGGCCGATCATGGACTCAAGGCCGTTATTGAAGGCCATACGGACAATGTCGGCAGTGCGGACAACAATCTGTTGCTTTCGTATCAAAGAGCGCTTTCCATGCAGATAGCGCTGATCACCGCCTACGGCATTGAACCGGAACGTATTCAAGTTAAAGGGTTGGGTGAGGAATACCCTGTTGCCGACAATGGAAGCCCTGAAGGGCGCAGTATGAATAGGCGGGTGCGCGTTGTTTTTACGAGCGTCAAGCCCTCAGCCGCACATACCGCCGCGACACGGACCGGTTTGCCCACGGGTGAGCATGCCGTCCTGGGTTCGCGGGCGTCATCGACGCCCTTACCCCCGTATGGCGATTCGTCCGATGTCACTTCCCCTTCGCATGACGTTGTCGGTGTTACCTTCGGTCTGACAGAGAATCGGGGGCATTTTGTCGCAACCTCCCTCCGCAATACGCGCAATAACGACGTACAGCTTGCCAAGGTGCGCTATGAACCCCTGCCTCAGAATCCCCGCCGTTATCGCATTGAAATCAGCGTAAGCAAGTGTACGTTATGGTTGTATGAGATCATGTCCGACGGGAGCAAGCGGTTGCTGCGCCCCTTCAAGGTGGCCACAGCCAAGCGCGGCACGCCCTGGCCCAAGGGTGAAGGCGTGGTTACGGAAATTGATTTCGACCCGTGGTGGTATCCCACGCAGAATATGGTGATCCGCGCTCGTAAACTGGGTAAGCGATTGGTGCCGGTACCGCCGGGAGCGAGCGACAATCCTATGGGCGCTTTCAAGATACATCTATCGCACAGAAATGCGGGGGGGGCCTACCGGATCCACGGCACCAATCAACCTTGGCAGATTGGCAAGCGCGTATCTTTGGGGTGCATCCGCATGCACAACGACGAGGGGCTGGAACTGGCGCGGACGATACCCGTCGGCACCCAAGTAGTCATCGGTTATTAGGGCATTGTAACTTTGAAAAAGTATGGATGCTCTTATGCATTTCCCTGAGACACTAAGCATTGTTTCAGGGGTGAGCCTTTTCCAAAGGCGAAAATGTGCTAACGTGTTGTAGCTTTGAAATAGGACTTTCGGACTCAAAGAATAAAGTCGCGGGCTTTCGCGCCCGCAAGACGACCAGGGGAGGCCCCTGGACGCCGGAAAGAAAGACTTTGTATCCTTACGCGCTTGCCCCGGAAAATAGTCATTAAATCAACCAGAAATGGAAAATGGTATAACTTTTTAAAATTAAGAAGTTTCGGAAGGGGAGAGCGCGAGAGGGGAAACC
>CAZFCK010000073.1:0-20079 GCA_964517355.1 uncultured Desulfovibrionaceae bacterium
CTCCAGAAAGGTTTCCCCCCGGAAAAACCTAACAAGTCTTTAATCAGTGCTTCCTCAACAAATTCCTTCTAACGTGCAGACATAAGGTAGGAACGCATGGAGTACAACCGACTGGATTGGACCAATGCCTACACCGGCCGTATCGTCCCTGCGGATCAAGACTCTTTCGCTCCGCAATCTTCACAGGCTGCCGCAACCCTGCAAGAGCGCACGCAGGCCGGCACGCTGCCTTTTCTGAACCTGCCCTTTTGGGAGGATCTCGCACCACGGCTGCAAGACCTCGCCCCCAGGCTGCAACGCTTCGAGCACATGCTGCTTTTGGGCATCGGCGGATCCGCTTTGGGCGCGCGGGCGTTGCAAAAGGCCTTTTACCCCCAGCAGGACCAACCGGGGCACGCCGGCCCGTGGCTCTGGATCATGGACAACGTGGACGTGGAAAGTCTTGAGGCCATGTTCGCAAAGCTGCCTCCCGAAAAAACCATCGTGGTGGTCATCAGCAAATCCGGCGGCACCATCGAAACCATGGCCCAATACCTCCTGGCCAGGGAATGGATGGCGCGGGAATCAGGAGATTCCTGGAAAGAACGCTTCATTTTCATAACGGACAAAAGCAAAGGCTTTCTGCGTGAGCAGGCCGATGAACTCGGTGTGGACACCTTGCCCGTGCCCGACAATCTCGGGGGGCGCTACAGCGCGCTCTCTGCGGTCGGGCTGGTTCCGGCCGTGTTTCTCGGGCTGGACGCCGCGGCGCTGGTCAAAGGCGCTCTGGACGTGAACGCCCCCTTGTGCGCACCCGTGGTGAATAGCGGCACGGTCGGCGCGCACCCGGCGTTCCGTTTGGCCTCGTGGAACCGTGCGCTGATGGACAAGACCTATTCCCAGCTCATCTTTTTCAGTTACATTCCGCCGTGGGCGCCCTTCGGCGCCTGGTTCGCCCAGTTGTGGGCCGAGAGTCTGGGCAAAGGAGGCAAAGGCAGCATGCCCTTGCCCGCCGTGGGCGTCACGGACCAGCACTCCTTGCAGCAGATGTTTCTCGACGGCCCCAAGGACAAGGCTTGCTTGTTCCTCACAAGCCCCGCACAACCCCTGGGGCGGATATTCCCCTCGGATTTGCCGGAAAAATGGGGCTTCCTGAAAGGCAAGCATTTCGGCGAACTGCTCCAGGCCGAGGCCCTGGGAACGAAAATGGCCCTGCATATGAATAAGGTGCCCCTGGTGAACCTGGACATTGCCCGCGTTGACGCCTACAACGCAGGAAAGCTTATGGGCTTGCTCGAAGCGGCGACGCTGCTCACCGGCTGGCTGCTGGACATCGATCCCCTGGACCAGCCCGCCGTGGAACTGGGCAAACGTCTGGCCAACGCCAAGCTCGGCGCATCCGGGTACGACAAGGAAACAAACGACCTGCAAGCGTTTCTGCGGCAGAAAGAAAACATGCAGACGTTTTAGGGAGACAGGAGTGCCTTCGGCGGCCTGAGAACCTTTTGAAAAAGGTTCTTAAGAATTTCCAAAACGTCATGGTGTGTATGACTTGTCGAAATGCTTTGTAGGGGGCGGGGGAGGCGTTCCACCCCGCAAGCCCTTATCCCGACGCATAACGCGGGCCTGACGGCGAACTGAAAACATGAACGAGACATGACAGGCCGGGGAAGACGCTCCATCCCCGGCCGGTTTGTGATGGAAGAGGTTCCTGGTGGCTGAAAAAGCTGGCCACAAGCATAAGGCGGGAAAACTCGCCGCGAATCAAAGCGAGGCCCCCGCCGCGTCTTCCGGTAACGGAAATAGCGCGGCCATGGACGTGAAACGCACCTTCGGCGTTACCAAAATTCTTTCCTGGAGCGCGTTGCTGCTCATTCTGGCCTCGGGTTTGTTTCTCTCCATTTCCATCGCCAATTCCGCACGCCGGACGCTTCTGGAAAAGCAAAAGGAATTCGCGTTGTTGCTGGCGGAAAACCTGAACCAGCAGATCTACCGGCGCTTCACGCTGCCCACGCTCATCGGCGTGGGCTACATCGCCCTGGGAGAAGAGAGCCAATACAAGCGCCTCGGCCAGGTTATCGAGTGGAGCACCCACGGCCTGCATGTGAACGAAATCCGCATCTACGGCCACGACCGCCTGGTGACCTTTTCCACGAAACGCGAAATGGTGGGGCGCGAAGGCCTGGCGGGCGAACGTGTGGAACGCGCCTTTGAAGGCGAGTACAGCTTTACCATTATCAGCAAGATCAACCCCTTCTGGGCTATTTTTTCGGAAATAACGCCCGGAAGCGTGGTCCTCGAGACAGTGTATCCCCTGCGCGACGAACGCGGCGCTTTGGGCTCCGACGCCACCCAGGAAAAATTCATCATGGGCGTCATTGAGATGAGCCAGGACATTACCGAGGATTATAAAACCGTTGTCAGCTTTCAATGGGTGATCATTTCCACGACCCTGGTCTCTTCCCTGTGCGTCTCCCTGATCCTGGTCATGGTCATCCGCAGGGTGGACCGCATCAACGCCGCCAGGCTCGAGGAAAAGGAACGCCTGGAGCGCGAACTGCACCAGAATGAAAAACTGGCCAGCATGGGGCGCATGGTGGCCAGCGTGGCCCATGAAATACGCAACCCCCTGGGTATCATCCGCTCCAGCGCCGAACTCCTGCTCAAACGAGCCGGGGACGGCGAGGACATGCACTCGCGCATTTTGCGCGCCATATTCGACGAGGCCAAACGACTGTCCCAGACCGTGACGGATTTTCTGGATTACGCGCGCCCCAAACAGCCTAAGCAGGACCCCGTGGATATCGCAAAGGTCCTGGACCAGGTCACGGGTTTTCTGGAATCCGAATGCCACAAGCACGGCGTGGAGCTTGAGCGCGACTACGAGCGCGAGCTGATGATCACCGGGGACAAGGATCTCCTGTATCGCGCGTTCTACAACGTGGTGACGAACGGTCTGCAGGCCATGGAAGGCGACGGCCGCCTGCGCATCGCGGCGCACAGGCGGCAGGACGCCGTGGAAATGTTCTTCACAGATTCAGGACCGGGATTCGATGAACAAACCAGATCCAGGCTTCTGGACCCGTTTTTCACTACCAAGGACAGCGGTACCGGCCTCGGCCTGACCATTGTCAACAACATCGTGAAAAGCCATCAGGGGCTTATGGAATTCGAGAACGCCCCCGAAGGGGGCGCTCAGGTCAAAATGACCTTTCCCGCCAGAATCGGAAAATCCAGGGAAAATAACGCTCCTTCCACGGCGAAGCGTTCCTGAACCGCGTAACACGCAAACCTTGTGGATTAGCCATGTCCAACAATATTCTGATCTTAGACGACGAACCCAATATGCTGCTCATTCTAGAGGCTCTGCTCACGGACGCGGGCTATTCCGTCACGGCGCTTTCGGATCCGGAAATAGGACTCGCCTATCTGGATGAATCCGAAGTGGACGCCATTATCACGGACATGAAAATGCCCAAGCTCACGGGGCAGGACGTGTTGGAACACGTGAAACGCAATTTTCCGCATATCCCGGTGCTGATCATGACGGCCTACGGCTCCATAGAAGCGGCCGTGGAAGCCATGAAGGTGGGCGCGTTCGATTACATCACCAAACCATTTTCCAACGACGAGCTTCTGCTCTCCGTGAGCAAGGCCATGCAACTGGCGAGCGCCAGGCGGCAATACCGCTTGCTGCAGGAGAATCTCGAAGACCGCTACGGCCTGCACCACATCATCGGCAAGTCCAAAGCCATACGCAACGTGCTCGGCATGGTGGACCGCGCCGCGCCCAGCCGCAGTACCGTGCTCATCACGGGCGAATCCGGCACGGGCAAGGAGCTGGTGGCCAGGGCCATCCATTTCGCATCGCCCAGAAAAAACGGCCCTTTTGTTTCGGTGAACTGCATGGCCTTTAACGCCGGCGTTCTGGAAAGCGAGCTTTTCGGCCATGAAAAGGGCTCGTTCACGGGAGCAGTGGCCCAAAAAAGGGGGCGCTTCGAGCTGGCCCACCAGGGCACGCTGTTTCTGGATGAAATCGGCGAACTGTCTCCGGATATCCAGGTAAAGCTCCTGCGCGTGTTGCAGGAACGCAAGTTCGAGCGCGTGGGCGGGAGCAAGGAAATCGAGGTGGATATCCGCGTTGTGGCCGCCACCAACAAGAACCTCATGGAAGCCGTGGAAAAGGGCGAGTTCCGCGAAGACCTCTACTACCGCCTCAACGTGGTGCATATCAATCTCCCGCCCCTGCGGGAGCGGCGCGAGGACATCCCCTTGCTGGCCCAGCATTTCGCTGAAAAATTCATGGAGGACAACGGCATTGAGCACAAGTCCTTTTCCCCGGAAACCATGGATTACATGACGGGCTATGAATGGCCGGGCAATGTGCGGCAACTGGAAAACATCATCGAACGCTGCATGGTGTTGGCTTCGGGCGATACCATCGGCGTCGAGGATCTGCCTCCGGAAATCAAGGATGAGGAATCGCAATTCAAAAGCGCCGTGGACCTCCTGCCGGTGCAGCTCAATTTGGCGGACACTCTGGAAAAGATTGAGGCGGCACTGGTGCGCCGCGCCCTGGCCAAATCAGGATTCATACAGGTCAAAGCGGCTGAATTGTTGGGACTTTCCAAAAGCAACCTGCAATACAAACTGAAAAAATATAAAATTACCGGACATTGATGCCGCCCTCGCGCGGCTGCGTCCTCTCAGACATGTCTGAAGATCACAACGTCGTGGCCTCCTATGTGAGAGCGCTGCTGGATTCCGAGCGGTTGGGCGACCAGGTGGTTTACCACAAGACCATGCTGCCGCGCGAGGCCGTGCGGCTCCCCAACACGCGACCCTGGTCCCGTGCGATTCAGGATATCCTTGCCGCGCAAGGCATAGAACAGCTCTACAGCCATCAAGCCATGGCCACGGACATGGTCCGCGCGGGCAGGCATGTGGTGGTGGCCACGCCCACGGCAAGCGGCAAAACCCTGGTCTACAATCTGCCGATTCTGGAAACCTTTCTCCAGGACCCGGAATGCCGGGCCCTGTATCTCTTCCCGCTCAAAGCCCTGGCCCAGGACCAACTGAAGAATCTGGAAGCGCTGACCGCGCACTGGCCCGCGGACGCGCGTCCCCGGGCGGCCGTGTACGACGGGGACACCACGGACTACAGGCGTCGCAAGATTCGCGAAAGCCCGCCCAACATGCTGCTGACAAATCCCGAGATGGTGCATCTTTCCATCTGCCCCCATCATGAGACATGGAGCGCGTTTCTGGCGGGATTGCAGTTCGTGGTGGTGGATGAGGTGCATACGTATCGCGGCGTGCTCGGTTCGCATATGGCCCAAGTCTTCCGCAGGCTGCTGCGCATCTGCCGCCGCTACGGCGCTCGCCCGACCTTTGTCTTCTGCTCCGCCACCGTGGCCAATCCCGCGGAATTGGCGCGGCGGCTCACCGGCCTCGAGGTGGAAACCGTGCTGGAGAGCGGGGCGCCCACGGGCAAGCGCCATTACCTCTTTCTCAATCCCCTGGAAGGCGCGGCTCAGGCGGCTATCATGCTCCTGCAGGCCGCCCTGTACCGCGGCATGCGCACAATCGTCTACGCCCAGTCGCGCAAGATCACGGAACTCATCAGCCTGTGGGCGCAGCAGCGCTCCGGTCCCTACAGGGAGCGCATCAGCGCCTACCGCGCCGGATTTCTGCCGGAAGAGCGCCGCGAAATCGAGGCCAAAATGGCCAGCGGCGAACTGTTGGCCGTGGTCTCCACCAGCGCCCTTGAACTGGGCATCGACATTGGCGCGTTGGACCTCTGCGTGCTGGTGGGCTATCCAGGTACCGTCATGAGCACATTGCAACGCGGCGGCCGCGTGGGGCGCAGCATGCGCGAAAGCGCGGTGGCACTCATCGCCCATGAGGACGCTCTGGACCAGTATTTCATGCGCAACCCGCAAGCCTTTTTCGAACAGGGCGCGGAAGCCGCCGTGCTCAATCCCAACAATCCGGTCATTCTTGAACGTCATTTGGAATGCGCCGCCGCGGAAATGCCCCTCCGCGATGGAGAACCCTGGCTGTGCGAACAGGGCGCGGCCCACTGCGCAGCGCGCATGGAAAAGCGGGGCAGACTGTTGCGCAGTGCGGATGGAGAAGAGTTGTTCAGCGTGCGCAAACGGCCGCAACGGGAGACCAGTTTGCGCGGCGCGGGCACCACCTACGCCATCACAACGGGCTCCAAGGACGCCGGGGATCTGGTGACGGACGCGCTGACCATCGGCCACGTGGACGAGCACCGGGCCTTCAAGGAAACCCATCCCGGCGCCGTGTATCTGCACAAGGGGCGGTCCTTCGTGGTTCGGGAACTGGATATCCCCACGCGCACGGTGCGCGCCGCGCCGCAAAAGGTGGATTATTTCACGCGCCCCCGCGGAAATAAGACCACGGAAATTCTGGAAGTGCAGGATGAACGCCAGGTTTGGGGCACGCGCATGTATCTGGGGCGCATCAAGGTCACGGAAACCATCACGGGCTACGAAACCCGCCGCATTCGCGGCAACAAGCTGTTGCGCATCACTCCCCTGGATTTGCCCCCGCTTGTCTTTGAAACCCAGGGTTTGTGGTTCGCCGTGCCCCCGGAAACCCAACGCGAGGCGGAATCCGCCTTCATGCATTTCATGGGCGGCATCCACGCCGTGGAGCATGCCGCCATAGGCATCATGCCGCTCATTGTGATGACCGACCGCAATGACCTCGGCGGCATATCCACGCCCATGCACCCCCAGCTGGGAGTGCCCGCGGTGTTTATCTACGACGGTATGCCCGGCGGCGTGGGTCTGGCGCAGCAGGCTTTCATGCAAGGGCGGGAATTGTTGGAAAGCACGCTGTCCGCCATTGAATCGTGCCCCTGCGAATATGGCTGCCCTGCTTGCGTTCATTCGCCCAAATGCGGCTCCGGCAACAGGCCGATTGACAAGCAAGCGGCCTTGTTTGTACTCAAAAGTATGAGAAGTTCACCGAACATATTGCAACATCTTGATATTTCGATTGAAAGTATTCAAGAGCCTGTGGAGGACATGCTCTTCCACGGTTCGGCGAACCCCTCGCCTTTGCCTCGCTACGGCGTACTGGATATAGAAACGCGCCGCTCCGCCGAAGAGGTCGGCGGGTGGCACCATGTCGACAAGATGGGCATCAGCGTCGCCGTGTTGTACGACGTGCGCGACGACACGTTTCACACCTATGCCCAGGAGCGGACGGCCCAGCTCATGGAGCGCCTTTCAGGCCTGGAACTGGTGGTCGGCTTCAATATCAGGCGCTTCGACTACCGCGTGCTCAGCGCCTTTGCCCCACTCTCCAAACTCACGAGTCTGCCGACCCTGGACCTGCTGGAATCCATCAAGGAACGGCTGGGATATAGACTTTCCCTGGACCATCTCGCACAATGCACCCTGAACGCCGAAAAAAGCGCGGACGGACTTCAGGCGCTGGCCTGGTGGAAAGAGGGGCGTATCGACAAGATCACCGAATACTGCACAAAAGACGTTGCCATTACCCGAGATCTGTACCTTCATGGAAAGCGGCAGGGATTTGTCCTTTTCACAAATAAAGCGAAACAAAAGGTGCGACTACCTGTGGAGTGGTGAACATGGCGCAGCAGCCACGGCCTTGTGATGTCTTGGTGGTGGGGGGCGGTCCGGCCGGCGCTACGGCGGCGCTGGTCCTGGCGCGCGAAGGAGCGCGCGTCACGTTGCTCGATAAGGCGCAATTTCCCAGACCCAAGCCCTGCGGCGGACTGCTGACGCGCAAAACCCTGCTGCTCCTGCAACGCTTGTACGGAATAAGCGCCGGCACGGGACTGCACACGGGCCTGATCGACCATGCTGCGTCCGGGTATCAGGTTTTCCTTCGCGAACGCCTTTTTTTTCAAAACCACGACGGTTATCCCTTCCATTTCGTGCGCCGCGAAATTTTCGACGAGTTCCTGCTGCGACAGGCAACCCAGGCCGGTGTGAGCGTGCACCAGCATACGGTCGTGGCCAGCGCCGCCCCGGATCGTGGCCAGGTGTTCACGTCCACGGGCGACGTGTTTCAAGCCTCCGTCATTATCGGAGCGGATGGGGCGAACAGCGTTCTGCGCAGGCATTGCGACATCGACAGAAAAGCCTGGAAACGCAATCTGGCCATGGCCATGGAAGTTGCCGTGCCGCTACGCTCCCTGCCGGACCCCCCGCGACAGGCCCGCGTGTATGCGGGATTCGCCAGGGGGGGCTACTGTTGGAGCTTTCCCAACAAGGACCGGGCGTTGCTCGGCGTGTGCGAACTCGCCAGGGCCAGAATATCTCTCAAGCAACGCTTTAAGGAATTCACAAAAGAACTCGGGCTCGACACTATGGCCATGCCCCAGCCCTGGGCGCACCCCCTGCCGTACGGCAATTTTCTCAAACGCCCCGGAAAGGAGCGCGTTCTGCTTGTGGGGGACGCCGCCGGCATGGTGGAACCGCTCTTCGGCGAAGGCATCTTCTATGCCCTGCGCACCGGCGAACTCGCGGCACGTGCGGTGCTCGAACACAAGGAAAATCCGTTGCAGGCGTATTGCGGTGCCTTGCAACGCTCCATTATTCCCGAATTCAGGTGGTCCATGTTGCTGCGCAACGCGCTCTTTTATTGCTACAGAGCCCATTGCCTCGCCCCCATCAAAGGGCTCTCCTACAACGGGGGGCGCCGTATCCTGGAGATCATCCACGGTGAACGATCCTTTAAACTGTTCGGCAGACGCTTGCAATTTTGAGATTATGCCGTGTTTCCAAATTCGTCAGGAAATGAAAATGCGAGAGGGACACACTTTGTTGGCGGCGACAGCAATGTTAGGGTTTCACCTCTCGCGTTCTCCCCTTCCCAAACTTCTTAATTTCGAGAACTCGACTTCTTGCGCAGGGTGTGTGTCATAACATTCTGTATATGTTGAAAAATAACAAGTTTAATTGTCCTTTTTCCGGTGCCCAGGGCCTCCCGTGGTCGTCGTGGGGGCGCGAAAGCCCGCGTCTTTATACCTTTTTCAGAATTGACAAGCTCGAATGAATCGACAAGGCGTTCAAAAAGGGGAATCCTTTCATGGATTCCCCCGCCGCGCCCTCTCCAACAGCCGCTGTCTGTCTATTTGGATTTGCTCTTATGCGGCAGACGCACCACCAACACGGGCACTTTGCTGCGCTTTACCACATCGTGGGCCACGCTGCCGAGCACAAGCTCCGCGAAAACGCCGTGCCCGTGAGTTCCCATGATAACAAGATCGAATCCGTCCTTTTCAGCTGTTTCCACTATGGTCTTCGCCGGCTTGCCGACCTTCACCGCGACGTGCTCCGGCGTCATGGGACAATGGTCCAGCTCGTCCTTGGCCTGGCCGCAGGCCTCTTGGATGCGTTCCCGCACTGCGTTTTGCGCCTTTTCCAACCCCTGTTTCCGAAAACTCTCCAGGGCCTCCGTGCCGAAATGAGCGGCCATGTCTATGCCTGTTCCTTGAGAAATTTCATCCGCCACGTCCGGAATGACATGCAGTACCGTGACTTCCGCGTCATACTTGTCCGCTATCCCCGCCGCGTACCACAGCGCATGGCGTGCGCCTTCGGAAAGGTCTGTGGCGTACAGCACCTTTTTTATTGTGGGCAACATAGGCTTTCTCCTTTCTTATGTCAGGCCGATGCGACCGTTGGAGAAGGACTGAAAATTTTCCCCGTAAACTTAACATACCAGGCGGCCGACTGCACCTGAATTATGTACGCGACTGCGATCACCAGGGCCGCATCCTGGCCCTTTGCGCCGAAGGCATTGATGGCGATGGCCAAGGCGATGGAAAGATTGCGCATTACCGAACCATAGACCAGGGCGATGGCGTCTCCTCGCGGGAGCAGCAGTTTCCCCACCATGGTGGAGACAATGAAATTCACCGCGTAAAGAATGACCAGAGGGGTGAGAATGGACAGCAACAGCCCGGGTGACGCCGCGATGGACGGCGCCTTGAGGGCCATGGCGATGAATACGATACCCAGTACGCCCAGGGTGGACAGGGCGGGAAAACGCGGCGCCCATTGCTCCTGAAAGGCCTTTTGGCCAACGCGCCTGGTCAGCAGCACTCTGGTAAGATAGCCCGCCGCCATGGGCAGAAAAACGATGAGCACAATCTGGCGCATCACCGCGCCCATATTCACATCAATGCTCGCCCCGAGCAGACCCCGCACATACAGGGGCGTGAGCAGTGAGCCCAGGGTCAGACCGATGACCGTCATTTTCACAGCAGCCTCGAGATTGCCTCTTGCGAACCCGGTCCAGGATATCGTCATGCCGCTTGTGGGAACAAGGCCGGCCAGCAGCAGACCAAGAGCCATGTAGGGCTCGTGCGGAAAGAAAACGACGCCCAGGGCAAAGGCGAAAAACGGAACGAGCCCGAAGTTCAGGGCCTGGGTCAGCAGCTGCGCCTTTGTATCTCCACCTTCCAGCACCTTTTTCAGCTTCAGTGTGACCATCATGGGATACACCATGAGAAACGTGAACGGCACGATGCCCGCTTTGAGATAAGCGGCGTTATGCAGCATGCCGTAGCCAAAGCCCGCAAACAGGGCCACGGGAATCGCGATCACCAAATTTTTATTCACTTTTCCAAGAAACGACCACATGCTCTTTACCTCCGGGAAATGTCTATGGGCGTCGTACCGGCGCCGGGATGAACGGGACAGGAAGCAACGTAATTTTGAAATGTCTTTATGTCAAGACAGGAATATTTCTTTTTGTTTTGCCGTCCAACACTGCTCAACGGGGTATTCTCATTACCGCCGGAGCTTTTGTGCGTTGAATTTAGTCGTATATTAAGGTCGTTGGCATATAGATGCCGACAGATCGCAAACAATAAAGAGGTCTTGACAGCTTTATACTGTTGCAACATTATATGGAGGAACGGAGGTGGACAATGTCCAAGGATACAGGGAAAGAAGACATGACGCAGACAGCGCCCGGGGAAGCGTCCGGCACGGGAACGGAGCAATCCGACGGAAAAAAAATCAAGCAGCTTACCCTCAGGCTGCCCGAGGAGTACCATCGCAAGCTTAAGATCCTCGCAGCCTGCTCGGGCAAGAGCATGACAGAAATTCTCGTGGGGTGCATTGATGAACGCCTTGAGCATTGCCTGCAACGGGAGTTGAAAAACGTCAAATAACAGACGCGGTTATCCAGCGATCCACAGCAACGAGGAGCACGCATGGCCAGATATCTGATTCACCCCATAGTCATGGGCACCAAGGTTTTCGACAAGTCCATGATGACCTATCAGCACGGTTTCGGCGAAACCTACACCATTCCCATTTACGGCTGGTATCTTGAGGGGGGCGACAAGAGAATCCTCGTTGATACTGGAGAAATGCGCCCCATCCAGTCCGAGGAGCGCGAAGCGGCCATTGGCGGGAAAATCCATACCATCGACTCGGGGCTGGAGCGTTTCGGGCTTACGCCGGAAGACATCGACATCGTGATCCACACCCACCTGCACGCCGACCACTGCGAGAACGACTACCGCTGCGTCAACGCCGAGATCTACGCCCATGAAAAGGAAATGGAGGCCGTGCACGGCTGGCACCCCATGGATTACCGCTACGTTGAAGATTATATTGAAGACGTGGAAGAAAATGGACAGCTGCGCACCGTTGCGCCCCTGCCAGGGGAAGAGCTGGAGATCGTGCCGGGCGTGCGCGTGCTGCATACGCCCCTGCATACGGAGGGCGGCCTGACCGTGCTGGTGGACACACCCGCCGGTGTGGCGGGCATCACGGGCTTTTGCGTGATCATGGAAAATTTCGACCCGCCCCACGATGTGCGGGCCATGGAGATGGAGGTCATACCGCCGGGAACGGTCATACATCCCGTCAAGGCTTACGACGCCATGCTGGCCCTGCGCGATCGGGTGGACATCCTGATTCCGGTGCATGAACCGCGATTCGCCACAGGCGCAGTCGTCGGCGCGGTGTGACGGTTTTTCGCTCTTGCGGTAGGGTTTTCAACAAATCGCGTGGAAACGCCGAGGAGGGGCTCATGGACAGGCAACCTGTGGTGGCTGGTCAATTCTATCCCGGTACGCCGGAAAAGCTCCAGAAAGAGGTGCGTCGGTATCTGTCCGCGGCGAAAACGCCCCAGGCCGAGACGCTTTTGGCCATGGTTCCCCACGCCGGTTATGTCTATTCTGGGGGCGTGGCGGGCAAAACGCTGGGAGAGGCCCGGCTTGCGGAAACAGTTCTGCTTCTCGGCCCCAACCATACGGGCCTCGGTTCCGGGCTGGCGCTTTGGGATCATGGCGACTGGCTCTTCCCCGGCGCGCGTGTGCCCGTGCATGAGCCCCTGGCCCAGGCGCTTCTTGAAAGCGTGCCGGCGATAGACGCAAACCTCGACGCGCATCTGCACGAGCACTCCCTTGAAGTGGTGCTGCCTTTCCTCATGGCGGTGCAGCCCCAAGCGCGCATAGTTCCTCTCGCCGTCTCCGAGCGATCCCTGGAAACCCTCCTGCGGGCGGGCGAAGCCATGGCCGGGGTGCTCAGGGCCTTCGCATCCCAGGTGAGCATCGTCGTCAGCTCGGACATGAGCCACTATATCTCCCACGAAGCCGCGAAAGACAAAGACACCCTGGCCCTGGAGCGCATCACGGCCCTGGACCCTGAAGGACTCCTCCACACGGTGCGCCGATTCAATATCACCATGTGCGGCGTGCTCCCCATGACCTTGGGGCTTGTCATCTGCCGGGAACTTGGCGCCACACAGGCACGGGTCGCCGCTTATGCCACGTCCGGAGACGTGAACCGGGATTTTTCAAAGGTGGTGGGCTACGCCGGCGTCTTGATCGACAGGCAGAGCTGAAGCAATGCTACATCACAGGGCTTAACTTGGTGCTCCGTCCCAACTTTCGCGGGGGGGGGGCCAACCTCTGGTTCCGCGGTTATCGAGAATACACTTACAGAGCTGACCGCACTTGGCTTTGGGGGCTGGAAGTACAGTCCATATAGGATGTATATTTTTTTGTTGAAAGAAAACGTTTTTTCAGGGTCGACTAAGATCACATGGGCAGCCCCGCGCCTGTCCTGGTTCTATTCGGTCCGGGACGGAAAGTCCGCCTGGGAGTCTGCCCATGTATCCTTGGCACGAACGGCCCGTTTTGCGATCAATTGGAAATGCCTGCCGAGGATGGCCAGTTCCACGGCTACAGGCAGGGCCTTCCGCTTGGTCAGGGTGGTTTTGAAAATGAGCTTCCAATAAGCGAATCTGGCCCGCGATATGACACCGATGCTCCACAGGCTTTTGATGAAGGCCCGGAAATCGCTCCAGACGAGCCTACCGCGTGATGTTGGATTATAATTTTTCAGAAAAACATTAATGCGGTCATAGTAGAACTTGGGAGCGTAAATTGTAGACAGGATACGTTTATAGCCGTTGATCAGAGCTTCACGGTTCATGGCCGGTATAAAATTGAGGCTGGCGTCCGTGTTTTCCCCGGTGGCGTTGCCGAGTAGCCGGTTTTCATTTTTAAGCCTGCTCCATAGTCTTGTTCCGGGCATTGCGGTGAGGATGCCGACCATGGCTGTAACTACCCCGATGTTTTGGATGAAACGTATTTGTTGTTCGAAAATACTTTCCGTGTCGTTGTCGAATCCGACAATGAATCCCCCCATGACCTGCAGGCCGTTTTGATGCAGCTTTTTGATGGCCTCAGGAAAATTCGTGGCCACGTTCTGTTTTTTACCGCATTCTTTGAGGCTCGCCGTGGAGGGCGTTTCAATTCCGATAAAAACTTTATGAAAATTGGCGGCGCTCATCATCTGTACCAGCTCATCGTCTCGGGCCAGATTGATGCTCGCCTCAGTCATGAATTTGAAGGGGGTGCCGTGAACCGCCTGCCAAGCGATAAGCCGGGGCAGGAACTGTTTCACCGAGGAGATGTTTCCAATGAAGTTGTCATCCACGATAAAGACCGGACCGCGCCAGCCGGCCTCGTGAAGACTTTCAAGCTCACGCAACATCTGATCGGGTGATTTTACCCTTGGGCGGCGGCCATTCATGACCACGATGTCGCAAAATTCACAATCAAACGGGCACCCCCGCGAATACTGTACGGACATGGTCACATAGTTTTTGAAGTTGATTAAATCCCATTGCGGAATAGGAGTACGCGCGATGTCCGGCTTTTCGGTGGAAGTATAACAGGGCTTGGGCGTTCCACGCCGTAAGTCCTCAAGAAAAAGCGGTAAAGTCATTTCAGCCTCGTTGAGAACGAAATGGTCCACTTCCTGGAAACGCTCTGGCTGGGCGGAGAACGCCGGTCCTCCCGCCACGATGGTTTTTCCCATGGCTTTGGCACGGGCAATGACGTCTTTGGCTCCGGCCTCCTGTATGAGCATAGCGCTGACCAGGACCATGTCGGCCCAGGCGAGATCTCCATCGCTAAGGGGAGCGACGTTAACATCGATAAGCCGTTTCTCCCACTGCGCCGGCAGCATGGCGGCAACCGTCAACAGACCCAACGGCGGAAAAGCCGCTTTTCGCGAAATAAGGGGCAAAACATGCTTAAAACTCCAAAAAGTATCAGGATAAACTGGATAGACTAGAAGAATTTTCATAAAGCGTTGTCTCCCGTGTCGGCGCGCATTGATTCTGGATTCATGATTCCTGCTTTTTTAACCCAATATAAGGAAAAAGTCCTTCAGTAAGTTCGATTTTTAATATGTGCCGTGAAAATTATGAGGTTAACGAATACCGGAAGAATCCAACCTATTAACGGGATTCAAGTTATGCCAATTTGTTTCGCACAATCAATTTCCCTGGTTGCTGGAAAGAGCATTTGAAGGCGACTTAACCCCTTGCGATCTTGTCTGGACGCAAATCAACACCCGCGGGGTTTCCCATGACATCGAAAAGATCGAACCCAGGATGTTCGTGAGTATATTTGGACGCTACGATGCACTCAATCCCAAACTCGGCTTATCGGAGCCTCTATCCTGGTTCCGGTGAAGACTGAATAATTTCTCGTGACAAAATCTGATTATATTTTATTATGCAAGTGGAGTTTGAATCTTTATAACTAGACTTTCTGGATATGATAGGTATTCTAACATTTTGCATTTGTTGAAAAATATGTATTAAAAAATGTCGTATTTTTCTCGGCGTCCAGGGGCCTTCCCTGGTCGTCGTATTGGTATGAATGACCTCGACTTTATTCGTTTTTTTTATTTTATTCCGAAAGTCGTAATTCATAGTTAACCAAAGAATATTTTTGGCCCCGGTTGTCGACAGCATGCTGTGCTTGTCGGCAGAGAATGCGTTTACGGCTAAAGAACAATTGAAGGAGAATCCAGTTGGAAAAAAGCACAGTAGAGTCACTAGAGCCCGAAGTGTGCGTCAAAAATATTTTTGAAGCCAGTGGCGTCCGACTTGATCTGGACGTAGCGGCCGAACTTTGGCCGAAGATCATGCGGCATAAATGGATGTTGTCCGAAAGGTTGAATCGCGATGTCGGATTTAGGATTGCCTGTATCGATTTTATTGAAAATATTGGAACCAACAAAGAACTTGTCACACAATTTCAGGAAAAGCTTCTAATGCAGATGGGAGCTCGCACTCTCAGCAGCGACATATGGGAAACTATCGCTGATTCCCAACCACCCAAGCAGCTGATCGAAAGAAGGATTATCCTCCCCTTGGTAGAGGACGACCTCTCAAGCAAGCATGGCGTCATTCCGCCCAAGACGATCATTTTTTTCGGCCCCCCCGGCACAGGAAAAACGCATTTTGTCAAAGCAATGGCCGGAAAATTGGCATGGTGGTACATTGAAATAGTCCCCAGCTTGCTCATGCTCGACGGAGTTGACAAAATAGCGGCACATTTACGGGTTATCATGGAAAAAGCTCGTAGTCTGGAAGAGGTCGTCCTTTTTATCGACGAGTTCGAAGAGCTTGCGGGAAACCGAGATACGGCAAACCGGGTTGACAGATCCATCACCAACGAATTCCTTAAGCAAGTTCCACTCATCAAGAGCCACGCTCGCAAGGTATTACTCGTATGCGCTACGAATTACATCCGCCAGTTGGATGATGCGTTGCTGCGTCCTGGGCGTTTTGATTGCATCATCCCGGTTGGTACTTTGGATGATGATGAAAGAAGAACTATCCTGAAATATTATTTGACGAAGGTGAATACGGGAATTGTTGATTTGGAGCGCATTGTTTCTTTAACCTCGAAATTTACTCCGGCGGATATCGAGTATTTTTTCCAAAGCGTAGCTCAACATGCTTTTGAAAAGGAGTACAAGAGTAAAATCAATTTTTTGGTAACAACAGATGTGCTAGTCGAGACCATAGAAAATTTCAGACCATCATTAACTGATTCTATAATTGAGGAATTCAAGGAAGATATTGCCAAATACGCACGCACTTGATGCCGCGCGTTCATTGGAGCTAAGTAACTAGACTTTCTGAACAAAATACGCACTATAACAGTGCGTATTTGTTTGAAAAATAAACATTAAAAAGTCGCTTTTCCCGGCGCCCAGGGGCCGCCCCCTGGTCGTCGTGCGGGAGCGATAGAACGTGACTTTTTTTGTTCTTTTAGTCCGATAGTCGTAACGGTATAATAAAAGATAGTATTTTTTGGGGCTCCGCCCCAAACCCCGCCAGAGTGAAACACCCTTTTGGCCCCGCGATATCATTCATAAAGCTATCTAAAATCAGTAATTTATTCCAGTTACAAGTAGGGAGCTCCTTAAGCCGCCCGAGGCACCTTATTATCAGTGAGAATGCTTCACCTAGTGGATTGGCGCTATGGGCAAATGGTAACGCATCCGGCGCTATCATGGGCGACAGCACATAAGGGTGAAACGCTTTATTGATTCTGGCTTGGCGAAAATATCAACAAAATTAGCGTGGTATATCTGTATAGATATGCTTTTCAGCGGCAGGTCGTTCATGTTAGATAAAAATAATAGGTAGATTTACAAAAATTTTTTGTAGAATTGCAGCATGTTATACTTTTTAGTTCAATGGCGGCGGGGATGCGGTACTACAGGGCTCAAGTAAATCGAGGAGAAGAGGGCGAGCGATGTTGAAAAGACTGCCTGAAATCATTGTGCGCATACGGCTTTTCATCCTTATCTGTGTTTTCCTCTCTGCCGCCTCCACTATTGCAGGTGGGGCCGAGTATGCTTCCGTGCCGGTTCTTGGAAAGGTTCTCCAGGCGGACACGCTCCAGTATAAGCTGGACAAGAACGGCGAGGTCCGCGTTCTCGTCAAAATTGCGGTACCCGATTATGACAGCCTGCGCTCGGCGTCCGCAGTGTACAAGGTGAGCGCCCCGGGCCTCCAGACCGACGCTTCGGGAATGGCGCTCGCGGACGCCGCCCTGTCCCGAGAAATCGCCGATAGCGCGGACGCTGTGCACGCGGGGTTGAGCACGGGCACGGCGCTACGCGAGCACGTGTACAATTATCTTCCTTATGCGGTGTATACCGTTGACGCCGCGGGCCTTGCCGATCTGCTCGCCCAGCCCGGCGTGCTTACGGTACAGGAAGACGCGGCCTTTCCGCTGCCGGAGATCCAGAAAACGACCAGTGCCGACAGTTCCGTCGTGCAGGCGAATCTGACGCTTGTTGGGGCGGATGTCCTGTGGCAGCAGGGCTTGACCGGCGAAGGCTATTACGTGGCGGTGCTGGATACGGGCATACGCCCCTCGCATGCATATTTTTCCGGAAAGGATATCGTCGAAGCCTGCTTCACCACGGAACTGACAGCGGGTGGGCAGCTCTGCCCCAACGGCACAACCGAACAAATCGGCCCCGGCTCCGCGGCCCATTTTTACAAGTTCAAGGATGTCCTGAAAGGCTGGGATCACGGTACCCATGTGTCCGGTATCGCCGCGGGCGATTTACCCGACAAGTCGTTACGGGGTGTGGCGCCGGATGCCGATATTATCGCGGTGCAGGTCTTCTCGGAAACTGATTCCGGATTGGTCGCCGAGAACAGTGACGTGATCAAGGGTTTGGAATACGTCTATTCCCTACGCGGCGCCCACGCAATCGCTTCCGTGAACTTGAGCCTGGGAGGGGGGAGTTATTCCGCCCCGTGCGATAGCGACGCGCGCAAAGCGGGCATCGACCTTTTGCGCTCCGTGAACATCGCCACGGTTATCGCGACCGGCAACAACACCTATTGCAGCGCCCTCAACGCGCCTGCCTGCATATCCAGTTCCGTGGCCATCGGCGCGAGCGACAACAACGGCACTCTCGCAGCCTTCAGCAACTGGGACAACGTCATGGGATCCCTGATCGCCCCCGGCGTGCAGATCTATTCATCCGTCGCGGACTCCGATACGTCTTTCGGATTCAGCAACGGAACGTCCCAGGCCACGCCCCAGGTGGCCGGCGCCTGGGTTTTACTGCGCCAATACAACAACGTCATGAGCGTGGGCGCCGTGGAAAAGGCGCTACAAGATACCGCCCGCGATGTGGGGCTTGGCCACTGCTCGCCCTTTGAGAAAACCAGGCGGCTCATCCAGATGGAGCAGGTGCCTCAACTCGACGGTCCCGGGCCGCGCGTAGCCATGGTCTCCGTTTCGGACGTCGCCGCCTCCACGGCCACGATACAAGCCTCGGTGCGTGCCGACTTCGGCAGTACGGTCACGGAACGCGGCATTTGCTACGGCACGGGGACTATGCCCCGCGAGACCTGCGTTGCTGCGGAATCCACAGGGACAGGCGCTTTTTCCGTCGCCTTGGAAGGACTTTCCGGAGAAACGACGTATTATGCCGCGGCCTACGCCAAAAGCGGCGCGGGAACCAACTATAGCGCAAGCCTCATGTTCACCACATTCAGCTCGCGCATCGGCGCGTTGAAGTGGAAAACAACGTTCGAAGCCCAATTGAGCACCATTCCGGCCGTCGGACCGGAGGGAAACGTGTATGTCGGCGCCAATGACAGCTATTTGTACGCTTTTGACGCATCAGGAAAGTTCAAGTGGCGCTTCAATACCGGCGCGAGCGTCTTCGCCTCTCCGTCCGTCGCCGCGGACGGCACCGTGTATTGCGGCTCCTACACGTCGTTGTATGCCTTGCGTCCCGACGGCACGGTGCGTTGGAGCCATCCCGTGGGAGGAGCTTTGTCGTCGACGAGCCTGGCGGCCGACGGCACCATTTTTGTCGGTTCTTCAGAAGGTTATGTCTACGCCCTGAATCCTGGCGGCAGCCTGAAGTGGCGCTATAAAGCCAGCGACGGCGTGACCTGCGCCGTTGCCGTGGCGGAAGACGGCGGCGTGTATGCGGCCACGAAAGACGGTTATCTCAATGCGCTCACCGCGGATGGTTCCCTGGCCTGGCGCTACAAGGTTACGGATTCCTACATCCTCGCTCCACCGGTGATTGCCGGGGACGGTACGATCTACATAGGGGAGTATGAAGGAAACCTGTACGCCCTGAATCCCGACGGCACGCTCAAATGGTCTTATGCGGCAGGCTATTCGTTCGTCGGTTCGCCTGTTGTCGGAGAAGGCGGAACCGTTTTCCTTTCGTGCATGGATAGCCGTGTATACATGTTCGCCCCTGACGGTAGTCCCATAGGGAGCGGCTTTCTGGATCTGGAACCAGCGAGCATCCCGATTTTGGGGAATGACGGCCTCATTTACCTTATTGATTTTTCCGGAGACATCACAGCCGCGAACACCGACGGCTTGATTGTCTGGCGCTATGAAGACGCACATCGTCCCCTCACGAATATCGTCATGGGTCGGGATGGTACCCTGTACGCCGGCGATTCGGGAAAATCAGTCCTGGCGTTGAACACAGCTTCGGCCGGCCCGTCGCAGGACGCCCCCTGGCCTATGTACGGCCGCGACATGACTCACTCCCACCGGGCGGGGGCCGGTCCATCCTGGGCTGAAGTGTCCGTGGGGCCCTTGTGGTTGCTGCCGCTGTTTTTCGGTTTCCTGTTCTGGTTCGGAATCCGAATCCGGAAGCGGGCTTGATATTATACCATTTCCCATTTTCGGTGTATTTAGCGCATTTTCGCCTTGAAACAAGGCTCTCCCCTGAAACAATTTTCAATTGT
>CAZFCK010000074.1:0-19931 GCA_964517355.1 uncultured Desulfovibrionaceae bacterium
CAATTGGAAATTGTTTCAAGGGAGAGCCTTGTTTCAAGGCGAAAATGCTCTAGAATTGAATGTGATGACCACCTCTTAGCCTAGTTGAGGCCAACATGGTATTTGGAAAGGGGGTCCGGGGGGAGAACCTTTTTCAAAAGGTTTCCCCCCGGTAATTTGATAAATTAATCTAGAAATGGGAAATAGTATAATATACGGGGCGTTACCGCGCGTTAGGCCTTGCGTAAATGTTTACGCGCCATGCGCAGCCCGAAGAGGAGCAGTACCGCAAAAAGCGCTACGTAAGCCCAGATGGGCCCCAGAGGCACTCCGGCGCTTTCCGTACCCGCCGCGCAGGATGCGTAATCATCGAATTCGCCGGTTTCGCTCGGTATGCAGTACACGACCTTTTTATTATCCACATCCACTTGCTTCTTATATTTGCTGTGCTTGGAAATACAGTCGAAATAGGAAGGATACGTCCCTTTTGCTCCCACGGCCGCGAGGACGCACTTCTTCGCCCCGGCGTCGTAGTTCCAGCTTTGCTTGGGGTCCCACGGCTTTTGGCCCGTCTGCGCGGGGCACAAGGTCACGGTGACATGCACGCCCTGATCGCAATGTTTGTTTCCCGCGTCGTCGTCAAACTGCCAGGTATAGGCCTCAAGGCCCATGGCCTTGAGACGTTTCACATAGGCGGCCTCGGCCACCGTAAAATCGCCATTGCCGTAGGGGCGGCTCAAGCAGGCTTCCCTGCAACATTCCGGACACACACAATCCTCGGTTCCCGCCGTCTCGCCGCACAGTCCTTTGCACCCGTACCAATTGACGGCGTTCAGCGTCTCTTCGGTCGTTCCGGCCTTGAGCGGCAAAACGCCCGGAGTTCCGAGCTTGGTGCCCAATAAGTTGTTGCCCTGAAGCCACTTGTGCGGGGCAACGCAGTTGACGTAGTTGCCCCCGCTTTGTGTCAGCCAGGAGATCTGGCCGTCGGGCGCATGGAGCAGTTTGTCAATGGCCTGCACATCGGTGTAGAACGTGGCGGCCGTTTCACTGGCGCAACTGGCCAGATCCACAAATCCCGCGTCTTCAAGGCCGTTCCACTTCGTGCCGTTGTTGAACTGGCAATTGTTGGCTGTCGCCTCCCCGGCGGCCAGCTCCATTTTCATGGGAATGGTGTAGCCGTCCACAAAGCTGATATCCATCCAGTCTTGCGCGGTCAGAGGCGCACCGGTGGGAGAGGAGGGATTGATATTGCAATTGACGCCGGTGGGGTCGCTGCAGCCCCAGGTGGCTTCGAACCATGTGTTGGATCCAACCATTTCGTTGCCCAGAAGAGTCGTGCCGAATTCCCCCCCTATGGTGCAGTATCCCCAATCCTTGTAATCGGCGCCCGCTTCCCTTTCCCTGCAGTCCAGGTTGAAATACACCTTATTACTCACGGCCCCCCTGTCCGGAAGGGCGAACGTTTTGCTCTCGCCTTTCGCCAATTCGATCTTCCACTGATAATTTCGTGGAGAAATGGCCTCGCAATCCGCTTTGTCCTTATTGCTGGTCTTGCAGACGTACGCGCCCCCGTTCACGGTTTCCCAAAACTGCGATTGTTCCTCTGCCGCGTCGGGTCCCGGAGGGACAACCCACATCCAGGCGTTGCTCCCGCAATTGTTGATCACGGTTAGGCGTTCCGTGTAACCGGCCGGTGCGGCGCCGGCAGTCTGCACGAGTCCATAACACCCCAGCAGCAGTACCGTCAGCAGCGGTATTGCGGCAAGCAGATGGCGTTTTTTGGTGATCGAGATGCGTCTGCGGCGTGTTGCGCAATCCATGGAACCCTCCTCAACAAAGTTACATTTGAGAAACCGGACACCACCTGTAACACATTATATATCAAGGAAAATTTCTTACATACGCAAATTTCAGCAAACTACGTCATTCTATAAAAATCTACAATGTTTTTCGGTTATGGATCATTTTTCTTTAACAGGTAATCTTGTCTGCAAATAATGCGGTGAGCTTTCACATCGTGCTTTAATTCAGCTGGGTTAACTGAAAAATGATAGAAAAATTCGCAGAATGTGTATGATCCACATCAAGAATAATTGGAGAGAAAAATTTCGGGAGATGAAAAATATGCATATTTCTCCAATATTGCACGCATTATCTCCTCAATGTGCGGCATGGTGCGGGGATGGTATTCCAAGGTCCAGACTACAGTGGAGATGACGCTCATGGCGACGTACAGGGCAATAGTGGCGCTCTGTTCTACATGCAGAGGCCTAGACCCGAAGTAACCGTGCAGCTGGCCCCTGGCGAAATGGGAGCTGACCGGACGGGTGAACCATTCGAGCTTAACGTATTCATGAAGAGGATCGCCCCAGTCGAACCTGTTGAAATCCAATATGCCGCCATAGTTGTTCTCACGAATGACGATATTTCCCAAATGGAAATCATCGTGCAGCAGCACGTCGGGGGCATCCGGGATACGCCCCATATGGGATTGAATGAATTGCAACACCTGCGCGTCATGAGGAAATGTGTAGCCCAGAGCCTGATACCGCCGCACGTAGCGCTCATGCTTCCTGATTTTTCGTTCTTTCCATGTGCGGCTCCCGCTCTCGATGGAATGTATCGTCTTCAGATCCCGCCCCGCACGGTAGCCTATGGAATACTGCACGTCTTCAGGAAGGGCTTGTATGCGCTCTTCCGCATCCTCACCAGGCAAAAAACTGAAAAGACTATAGACGGCGCCCCCGCCTTGGGGTGCGAAAACGGCCACAGGCCTGTTGCAGCTCACGCCCAGGCCATGCACTTCCCGCATCAGCGCGAATTCCTGTTGTTTGCGTTGCGCGGCGTCCTCAGAAGCCACACGCAGCAGATAATCGCCGCTTGCCGCGGCCACTTTGAATTTCTTCTCGTTGGAAAAACCTTTCAAGAGGGGCGCGACTTCCCGCACCTCTCCGATGTGTTCTCGAAGAAAACGGTAAAGATAATCCTGGTTCATCAGGCCACCGTTCCTGGTAAATGTGAGAATGGACTTGGCAGTCCTGCGAGAATTCGTTCAATAACGAAACGGCAGGCAAAATCAGCCGTTGTTGCGCCCCCACAAATGTGGGGCGGACCACCGGAGGTTGAAGACAAGGACCACCGCAAGGCCTGGGTTGTTGTCCTCCAGCTCGATGGTGGCGTTATGGAGTTTGGCCACCGCGGCGACCAGGGATAGGCCCAGGCCGCTGCCCGGCGTGTTGCGGCTGGATTCAAGGCGGTAGAAGCGTTGGAGCACATCTTGATAGGCATGGGGCGGTATGCCGGGTCCGCTGTCCGCCACCTTAAGCGTGGCGTTGTCTTTCGCATGCGTGAGCCACAGCGTGATGCGCCCCCCGATTGGCGTGTACTTTATGGCGTTATCCAGGAGGTTGGCCACGGCTTGCGAGAGGAGATGGCGGTCGCCCGGGAGCAGCACGTCCCGCTCTATTTCACAACACAGGGAGATGTGCTTTTCTTCGGCAAGGGGTTCGTAAAGTTCCACCATGTCTTTGACGATAGTGGCGAGATTGACTTCGCTGATGTCCTCAGGCTTGAGCCCGGCCTCCGCGCGTGCGATTTTGAGCAGGGCGTTGAACGTGCTGATGAGCTCGTCCGTTCCGGCGATGGCCTGCTCAATGGTGCTGCGATAGGTTTCGATATCGGGTTGCTGCAACATCGACACTTCGAGCCGCGCCCGCAAACGATTGATGGGGCTGCGCAGGTCGTGGGCAATGTTGTCCGAAACCTGCTTCACGCCGTTCATGAGGTTCTCAATGCGGTCGAGCATTTCATTGAGGCTAAGGATGAGCTGGTCGAATTCGTCGTTGGTGCCCTCCACGGGGATGCGGCGGGAAAGGTTCCCGCGCATAATCTCCCGGCTCGTGCGGTTGATGATGTCGATGCGCCGCAACATGCTGCGGCTCATGAAAAGCCCGCCGATAATGCCGAGGACCAGGGTCAGGCCGACGCCCCAGCCCATGGATTTGACGATGAGCTGTTCAACGCGCACCTTTTCCAAGTCGTCGCGGCCCACCAGTAAATGAAAATCCCCTTTGAGAGGAACGTGTTTGACCAGGGCCTTGCGCCCATCCGTGCCCTTGAGCGAAAAGCGGAACCAGTTGCTTTCCTTTTTCGCGCTGCGGGGCCATGATTCCAGGTTTCCGGCCAGGGGGTTGTATTCCATGTCCGCGAGCAGATAGAGACTGGCGCGGGTGCGGTCGTTGGCCGTGCGCTCATTGATGATATGGATGAGTCCGGCCAGGCCCAGGAGTTCATAACGTTCTGAAAGTCCGAGAATTTCTGCGTTTATAGTTTCTTCAGACTGGCTTTCCAGAAACCCTTCCGTGGTCCAGTAGATGAACCCCAGCAACACGAGCACGCTCACCGCGAAAATGGTCATATACAGCAAGGCCAGACGAAAGGACGTGGAGCGAAGAATATTAATCGGCGTCATGGAGGCTGTAGCCTGCGCCGCGGACCGTATGCAGGAGGGGCTTGTCGAACCCCCGGTCTATTTTTTGGCGCAGACGGCTGATGTGCACGTCGATGACGTTGGTTTGGGGATCGAAGGAATAATCCCAGACCTTTTCCAAAAGCATGGTGCGGGTGACGATGGAACCGGCGTGGCGCATGAGGTACTCCAGCAAGGCGAACTCCTTGGGCTGCAACTCAAGGACTTTGCCGGCGCGTTTCACGGTCCGGGACACAAGATCCATCTCCAGGTCCGCAACCTGCAGCGTCGTTTTGGCGCTCTCCACTTTCCCGCGGCGTTGCAGGGCTTCGAGACGCGCGAGCAATTCCGCAAAAGCGTAAGGCTTGGTCATGTAATCGTCGCCGCCGGCGCGAAGCCCCTTGACCCGGTCGTCGACCTCGCCCAGCGCGCTCAGGATGAGCACAGGCGTCTTGTTGCCCGAGGCGCGCAGAGTTTTGATGATGGTCAACCCGTCGATGCCGGGGAGCATGCGGTCGATTATCAGCGCATCGTAGGTCTCCGAGGCGGACATGAACAGGCCGGACTTGCCGTCGGCCGCATGATCCACGACACAACCGCTTTCCTTGAGGCCTTTTACCATATACGCGGCGGCTTCCTGATCGTCTTCGATCACCAGAATGCGCATGGGCTGCTCCGGAATAGCCGCAGGCCGCCCCAGGCCGTGCCGCTGATTGCGTTTATCGAATGTCCAACAGTACTATAACAGACCGCAAGGCAAAGGCAACATGCACGCACCCGGGGACGGTGATTGTTATGGGGCTCCGCCCCAACCACCGCCAGAAGGGAACGCTCCCCTGGACCCGCGGTCATCGCATGTAAAATTGTCTACATACTCGCAAGTTATGCCAGTCGCAACGTTTTGGAAATTCTCAGGCCGTATGTTCTAGCGCATTTTCGCCTTGAAACAAGGCTCTCCCCTGAAACAATTTCCAATTGTTCCAGGGAAATGCATAAGAGCATCTAGCGCTTTTCAAGCGTGAGATGCTCTAGCGCCCCGCCCGCAGCGCCTCATCGTATGCGTCTGGTGAAAACCCCATGATCGGGTGGCCGTAAATCATGGCGAACGGCACGCCACCCTGGCCGTTGCTCAAACGGAGTTTGCGCTTGTTCGCTTCCTGGTCGTATTCGACATTGTAGACAGTGAATTCCACGTTGCGCGATTTCAGATGGCTGATCGCCATCTTGCAATACGGGCACCATTCCGTCACAAAAAGTTCAATGCCGCTCTCCTGTTCCGCGGCGGCCACGAGCTTGGCGCCGGCTTGAGCCATGCTCCCGACCGTTTCCGCCTGCGCCGGCGGCTTGTCGCCGGTGCGGATGTTGCCCTCCGCGTCTTTCCAAACGTACATGCTCCCGCCCCAGGCAAGAGCGCTGCAAAGCAACACCGCGATTATCATTGACAGTAAACGCATGAATTCTCCCGTGGTTCGTTATGCGGCCCCGCATGCCCCGCCGTGCCGCCGATGACTGGCCAAAGCCGAAGCGGGCCTTGTTTGGCAATAAATCCTCAGCGCCATGGTAGAGTATGCCATGCGCCTTCTTTGAGGTAAAGCGCCACGCCGAGATGTCAAATCCCTTGCAATCGGCGGTGCTGCCGTTTGCGGCAAAAAAGCATCAATCACTTGATTTTACGAGCAAAAAAGGTTGCTCAGGTGCAGCATACACCCCCATGGCGTAAGAAAACGCGGGAACGCGCCCCCACACGGGGGGAGTCCTCGCGCGGCACTCGCAGGCGCGTCACCCTTCCACGCCCCAAACGTTGTGCATGCGTCCCTTGACGGGCCAAACGGAATAACGCTGCGAAATTTCGGAGATGCCGAGCACGCCGTTAAACAAATACATGTACCAGGCGCTTTGATCGTCCAGTTTGCTGCTGGACCAGTAATACAAGGAACTCACGCCCACAAAGGGATCGCCCTCGCTCCACTTGCCGGTGCCCATGGCGTTGGAGAGGGCCGGGTTGAAGTATTCGATCATGGGCAAGGTCATTATCTCGCGGATGGTGGGCAACCGCCAATCACCAGGGGCGGAGCCGTCGCGCAGCTCAAAGCCGTCGCACGTGTGCCCCCCGTGCAATTCCGCGGCTATATCCATGGATTCGTCCCAGGTGCGGGTGCCGAAACAATTGGCGTGCTTGAGCCAGGTCAATCCGGTGCGTGAATCCGTCACCGTGCCGTCGCCATTGTCAGTGAAACGCGCCTGTTGCAACGACACCTCGGGCTGTTGCAACGCCGTGTGCTGCAGCGCCTCGTGCATGGCCTCGCTGCCGCCGGCGCGCGACCAGGATCCGCCCCACATGGTCATGGCGAACAATACCGGCAGCATGCAAACAGCGCAGAGTGCCCCCCTCATTGCCGGCACCTATTTGCGGGAGGCCTGTTCCGCCACGGCCTTGGCCTTTGCGGCGATTTCCCGCGGATCGCCCAAATACTCGGAACGGATAGGCTGCAGGTTCGCGTCCAGTTGGTAGACGAGGGGCACGCCTGTGGGGATATTCAACTTGGATACGGCTTCGTCGCTCATCCGATCGAGGTATTTCACAATGGCGCGCAGGCTGTTGCCGTGCGCGGAAACAAGCACGCGCTTGCCGCTTTTGATGGCCGGCGCAAGTGCGTCGTGCCAAAAGGGCATCACCCGCGCCACGGTGCTTTTCAAGCTTTCGCACACAGGCAGCTCATCCGGGGCCACTTCGGCGTAGCGGCGCTCATGCCCCGGATACCGGGGGTCTTCCCTCTCCAAAGGCGGGGGCGGCGTATCGTAACTCCGACGCCAGACGAACACCTGCTCATCGCCGTACTTCGCGGCCGTCTCCGCTTTGTTCAAGCCCTGCAGCGCGCCGTAATGCCGCTCATTGAGCCGCCAGGTCTTCACCACGGGCAACCACATGAGATCCATGACATCAAGCACGATGTCCAGGGTTTTCACCGCGCGGCGCAGATAAGAGGTGTAGCCGATATCGAAATCATACCCGGCCTCGCGCAACATTTTGGCGCCGTCATACGCTTCCCGGCGCCCCTGCTCGGTCAGGTCCACGTCCGTCCACCCCGTGAACCGGTTTTCCAAATTCCAGGCGCTCTGTCCATGACGAATGAACACTACGGTATACATGAAAAAAACCTCGCATCGCAGGCCGGAGGCCGTTTTTCGAACCTGTTTCGGGAAAGGGCAAAAAGCCGGCAAAAAAGAACGCGAGGATGACCTCTTTATAATGGAGTTTCACCCTCGCACCTCTTTCAATCTATTTCAATGTCTCTTCTTCCAGCATGCGGATAGCGCAAAACTTGCCGCACATGGCGCATTCGCGTTCTCCCGCGTGCCCTTCGCGACGTTTCTTCACAAGGTCGGGGTCCAGCGCCAGCCCGGCCATGGCCTGCCAGTCCAACTCCTTTCGCGCTTTGGATATCTCCAGGTTGCGCCTGACAGCTGCAGGACGCCCCAACGCGACTTCCGCGCCGTGGGCGGCAATGCGCGAGGCCATAACGCCCTGGCGCACGTCATCCACGTCCGGCAGGGTCAAATGTTCCGCCGGCGTAAGGTAGCACAAGAAATCCGCCCCGTTTTGCGCGGCTATGGCGCCGCCGATGGCTCCGGCGATATGGTCGTAACCCGGCGCGGCGTCCGTAACCAGAGGACCGAGCACATACAACGGCGCACCGTAGCACAAACGTTTCATGGTCTGTATCTGCCCGGCCACCAGATGAAGCGGCACGTGCCCCGGCCCCTCGATCATGGCTTGCACGCCCTGCTCCCGTGCCCGGCGCGCGCATTCGGCCAGGACCGCCACTTCTTCCCACTGGGCGGCGTCTCCGGCGTCCGCGCCCGCGCCCGGCCGCAAACCGTCGCCCAGACTCAAGGTCACGTTGTGCGCGGCGCAAATCTCCATTATCTCTTCATAATGCTCAAGCAGCGGGTTCTCACGGTCATGCTTGCGCATCCAACGCGCCAGAATGGAGCCGCCGCGCGAAACAATGCCCATAAGCCTGCCCCCCTGCGCAAAGGGACGGCCGGCCAGGGTCGCGGCACTGCGCGTCACGCCCACGTGCAGGGTCATGAAATCCACGCCCTGCTCAGCCTGGCGCCAGATTTCCTCGATAAGCTCCTTGGGTTCGAAATCCGCGGGGTCCTGCCCCGCTTCCACCCGCTTCTGCGCCATGGAATAGATGGGCACCGTGCCAAGAGGCAAAGGGCAGGAATCAAGCATGGCTTGACGTATGGCGTCCAAATCGCCCGCCGTGGAAAGATCCATGACCGTATCCGCGCCCGCGTCCATGGCGGCCTGGAGCTTTTCCATTTCCATGGGCACGCTCTTCATAAGCGGCGATGTCCCGATATTGGCATTGATCTTGATCGATGCCGGCTGCCCCACCACGGTGGGGCGAACATTCTTATGTGCGGGGTTGGCGAGCAACACCATGGTTCCCTGGATCAACCCCTGTCGCAATTGTTCTTGATCCAGTCCTTCAACGGCCGAAAGCGCGGCGCTGTGCTTGGCGATAAGACTCTGCAATACGCCGGGAAAATGGGATGTTGACATAATCGTGCAGTTTCCTTCAATTTAAACGATAAATGTAGCAACCGGCCCTTGCGTGCGGGCCAGCCTATGCTTAAAGTACATCCATCTATGCCTCGTTTCAATAGACCCTTCATAAACACAGAAACGCAACAAGGCCAGGATGTTTTTTACCCGTCAACCTCCTTTTTTGCACTTGCAATGTCCGGCGACCTGGGCTATTAAATTTCTCTTTTTCCGATCTCACTATATATGGAGTACTTCACAATGAAAGAAAATCTGCACCCCAAAACGTTCAAGGCAAAATTCCGCTGCGCCTGCGGCTTCGAAGCTGAAATCCTTTCCACAAAGGGCGAACTCGTTGAAGTGGAAATCTGCTCCAATTGCCATCCCTTTTTCACAGGCAAGCAGCGCTTCGTGGACACCGCCGGCCGTATCGACCGTTTTCGCAAGAAGTACGCAAAGTTCGACAAGAAGTCCGCTTAATCTGTTACGGCCACGCGCCAGAGGAGCATCCGTGCCCAAAAGCAAGGCCCTCTCCAGTCTCAGGATGTTACGTTCCATCGCGCCCTTCCTCGCCGCCTCGCCTTCCGTCGGCGGCCAGGCCGTTATGGAGGGCGTTATGATGCGCAACCAGGATCGCATGGCCGTGGCGGTGCGCAAACCGGACGGCGCCATCCAGGTGGACGTGTGGCCATGGTTCAGCCTGGCCAAAACGCCCTGGATGCGAAAACCCTTTGTGCGCGGTTTTCCCGTGCTGCTGGAAACGTTGGTCAATGGCATCAAGGCGTTGAACCACTCGGCAAGTCTGGCGGTTGAGGACGACAGCGGCTCGGAACTCAAACCATGGCATCTGGCTCTGACCTTGGTGGTCTCCATAGGCCTGGCCCTGGGGCTTTTCGTGGTCGTTCCGCACCTCTTCTCTCTGGGCATGCAGGCCCTGGGCCTGGGCGGCGATGTGGAGGGCCTCAGTTTTCATATCTGGGATGGGTTTTTCAAGCTCGCCATCTTCCTCGGCTACATCGCTGCCATATCCTTTGTGCCCGACATCCGCCGCGTGTTCCAATACCACGGCGCGGAGCATAAGGTGGTCTGGAGTTTTGAAAAATTCGGTAAAACAGATCCTGCCCTCGCGCGCGGAGAAAGCAGATTGCACCCGCGTTGCGGCACCGCCTTTCTGCTGTTCGTGCTTTCCATTTCCATTGTCGTCCACGCGGTGCTGGTGCCCGGTATTTTGGCGCTCTATGCGCCTTCCGGCTCAGTGGTCAAACACCTCTACATCCTGGCGGTCAAGTTGCTGCTCGTGATACCGATCAGCTGCCTGGCCTATGAAAGTATAAAATACGCGGGCAACCACAGCGGCAAGCTCTTTTGCAAGCTGTTCAACGGCCCCGGACTGATGCTGCAACTGCTGACGACCAAAGAACCGGCCGACGACCAACTCGAAGTCGCCGCCGCGGCCCTGGAAGGCGCAATGGCTCCGGCCCCGGAGCACGCCGCCCGTTCAGGCTCCAGGCAACAGGCATCGCCCCAACCTTCTGCCGGCAACTTAGCCGGGGGAATATAGATGTTTTCAAAACTTGAAGAAATTGAACGCCGTTATCTCGATCTCGAAAATCAACTCAGCCAGCCTGATGTTTTCAATGATCAAGAAAAATACCGCTCCCTGACCAAGGCCCACGCCGAGCTCAAGGAAATTGTGGATGTCTTTCGTCAATATAAGGATGCCTACAAGCAGCAGGAAGAAAGCAAGGAAATGCTGCACGACGCCGACCCCGACATCCGGGAAATGGCGGAAGAGGAACTGAAAAGCGCCAGGGAACAGCTGCCCGAACTCGAGCACCAGCTCAAACTCCTGCTGCTCCCCTCGGACCCCCTGGACGATAAGAACATCATCCTCGAAATCCGCGCGGGAACTGGGGGCGAAGAGGCCGCGCTCTTTGCCGCGGAACTCTACCGCATGTACATGCGCTATGCGGAATGCAACAACTGGCACGTGGAGGAAATGAGCCTGAGCGACACAGGCACGGGCGGATTCAAGGAAGTTATCGCCCTCATTTCCGGAAACCGCGTCTACAGCCGGCTGAAATACGAATCCGGCACCCATCGCGTGCAGCGCGTGCCCACCACGGAAAGCCAGGGACGTATCCATACCTCAGCCGTCACCGTGGCTATCCTGCCCGAAGCGGAAGAAGTGGACGTTGAGCTGCGCAACGAGGACCTGCGCATAGACGTGTACCGCTCTTCAGGCCCCGGGGGGCAGAGCGTGAACACCACGGACTCGGCCGTGCGCGTCACGCATATCCCCACGGGCTTGGTGGTCATTTGCCAGGACGAAAAATCGCAAATCAAGAACCGCGCCAAGGCCCTCAAGGTGTTGCGTTCCCGGCTCTTACAGATCGAACAGGACCGGCAAGCACAGGAGCAGGCCGACAACCGCCGCGCCCAGGTGGGCACCGGCGACCGCTCCGGACGCATCCGCACCTACAACTTCCCCCAAAGCCGCGTCACCGACCATCGCATAAACCTGACGCTCTATAAACTGGAGCAGGTGCTTGAAGGCGACCTTGACGAAATCATCGACGCCTTGATGACCCATTACCAGACTGAGGCGCTCAAGCACCACGGCGGCGCACGCTAGCGCATTTTCGCCTTGAAACAAGGCTCTCCCCTGAAACAATCTCCATTGCTTCAGGGAACGCCCCCGCCGGAGGGGGCGTTCCCCCCTGGACCCGTGAATACTGTACTTTTAAGCATAAATACGCCAACAGGTTTTACCGGCTAAAATGTTTTGGAGATTCTTAAGAACCTTTTGCAAAAGGTTCTTAAGCCGACGGAGGCAAACCAATTTCAACGATAAACCATCCTGGAGATACGCGCCGCACGCCCCCCCCTCGCACCGTGGCCCGGGCTCTGGCCCTGGCCCGGCAACTTCTTGCACGCCGCGGGGTGGACAGCCCCGAACTCTCCGCGCAACTCCTCATGGGGGCGGTGCTCAATCTCGAACGCATTCATGTGCTCCTGGAACGGGGGCGCATCCTGAACCACGAACAGTGGCGCGGCTTTTGGAAACTGGTCGCCCGCCGCTCACTGGGCGAACCCGCCGCCTACATACTGGGGCGCAAAGAATTTTACGGACGCCCATTTGCCGTCAACCGCCACGTGCTCACACCCAGGCCGGAAACCGAGCACGTGGTGGAGGCCGTCCTCCAGCTCGCCCCCCGCGACAAGGCGCTCTATTTTGCCGATCTCGGTACGGGCAGCGGCATCCTGGCCGTAACGCTCGCCCTGGAACTGCCTCGCTCCAGGGGGCTGGCCCTGGATATCTGCCCCGGCGCTCTCGACACGGCGCGCCGCAACGCCGCAGCTCTGGGCGCCCTCGACCGCCTGCTTTTCGTCAACGCCGATTTCGCCGCTCTCCCGCTGCGCCGCGGCGTCTTGGACATTCTCGTCTCCAATCCGCCCTACGTCGCCGCGGCGGCCTACGACCGGCTCAGCCCGGAAATAACGCGCTACGAACCCAAACAGGCGCTCGTGCCCTTGCAACGCCTGGGGGCAACCGGACTGGAAAGCATCGCGGCCATCCTGCCCGGAGCGTTCGCGGCCCTGCGCCCCGGCGGTTTGCTGCTCCTCGAGATAGGCAGCGATCAGGAACAGGCCATGCGTAAGCTTGTCGCCCCTCCGTGCTGGGAGAACACGCGCATCCTTCCGGATCTGGCCGGATTGCCGCGCGTGGTTGCGGCGCAACGCGCTGCCGCCCCGGATCAGGTCGTGTGCTAGCGCATTTTCGCCTTGAAACAAGGCTCTCCCCTGAAACAATTTCCAATTGTTCCAGGGAAATGCATAAGAGCATCTAGCGCTTTTCAAGCGTGAGATGCTCTAAATTCGTGATGCAAAGAAAATGCGAGAGGGGAAACCCTTTAAAAAGGGTTTCCCCTCTCGCGCTCTCACCTTCCTAAACTTCATGATTTTGCGAAGGTAAGCCCATCGTTTTCAGCGGTGGATCGTTAAAGCCGAAGCCGGTAAGCGGGGCGTTGCGCGCCTTATGGATGACGAAGGCAATGCTTATTATGTTCCATGACGACAAGTTCCACAAAATAATAAATTTTGGAGACTCTGAAAAACCTTTTGCAAAAGGCTCTTCAGCCGCCAAAGGCATTCCTGTTTCAAAATCAACACGCTCTCGTCATCGACGGCCTTCCCTGAAGACGACGATGTCTTTTCATACGATTGACTGAAAAAAAAGCAACACTGTTGCTTTTTTCACCATCAACTTCGCCGAATCCGTTCACATTAAACTGAACAATATGGCAATGTTACACATTGAAGGCTAAAGGCACATTTTTTGCTATGCTTGAAGTGGAGGAAACCATGAAACAACTTACTATCAAGAGAAGCATCGAATGTTCCGGCATAGGTCTGCACAGTGGCCGCAAAGTACGGCTTAAGCTGTTGCCCGCGCCGGAAAACACGGGCATCATCTTCTCCTTGCGCACAGAGCGCGGCGCGCGATTCCTGACGCCCCGCCCCGAAGCGGTCATGGCTTCCGGCCTGTCGACGACCCTGGTTTGCGGAGAGGACCGGGTCGGTACCGTCGAGCATCTGCTCGCCGCCATTCGCGGCTTGGAGATCGACAACATCCACATCGAGGTGGAAGGGGGCGAAGTGCCCATAATGGACGGCAGCGCGGCCTCGTTTGTCTTTCTTCTGCGTTCGGCCGGCATAGTGCGCCAAGCCTCCTCGCGAAGGGTTTTCACCCTGAAACACCCCTTTGAACTCGAACGCGACGGCAAATGGGTCAAGGGCAGACCATACGCGGGTTTTCAGGTGGATTTCCGCATCAACTTCAATCATCCGCTTATCGGACTCCAGCACATGCGCTTCGACGTCACTCCCGAAGCCTTTGTGCGCACCATTGCCAAAGCCCGCACTTTCGGTTTCCTGCGCGACGTGGAAGCCCTGCACAGCAACGGGCTGGCGCGGGGCGGCTCCCTGGACAACGTGGTGGTGCTGGACGAGTATTCCGTGGTCAATCCCGAAGGCCTGCGCTTTGCCAACGAATTCGTGCGCCACAAGATTCTGGATTTCATCGGCGACATGGCCATGATCGAACTGCCGCTGCGCGGCGCCTTTGAGGTCTATTGCTCGGGGCATGCGCTAAACAACGCCTTCCTGCGCACCATCAGCGAACATCGCGAATACTATCTCGAAGAAAAGGTGCTGCAGCAACAAGCGCCGCCGCACGCCGCCGGTCTCAAAACCGCGGCGGCCATGGCGGAAACTGCCGCCGTCCCTTCATGACGTCCCCCGCGGCGCCCTTTCCAAAATTGTTTGCAATGCGAGATCATTCAAACAACACTTTGGAAAGGGAGCCAGGGGATTCCTGAGCGCCGCCGTCATCCATAAGGCGCACAGCGACCGCGCCAAGCGGCTGCCGCTCATCGACTCGAAATTCCCGGACTTTTCTTTTTCAAAACGACTTACCCGAACAGTGCGGTCCTGAGCAGGGGTTCGCGTTCCAGCCTGTCTATCAGCTTTCTGTGCCCTGCGGGAAAAGCGAACGCGCCCAGCTCGTTGAAACCGGCCCAGCGGTTTTCCGTGGCCGCGTGCAGAGCCGCCGCGGGAAGGCCGTTGTCCGGCGCGAGCAGTTCCAGCGCAAAGCAATGCAACGAGACGCGGAACGTCGTATACCCGTGGCGGATTATGCCTAGGGGCTGCGCGATGCGCGTCCGCAAATCCGTTTCCTCCTCCATTTCACGCACCACGGCCGTTTCTGGCGTTTCCCCAGGTTCGATGCGTCCGCCGGGAAATTCCCACAGACCGGGCCAGGCCCCGCCCGGCTGGCGTTTTTGAATCAACACCCGCCCCTCATGGGTCAAAACGCCGGTGACGACTTCCAGCAGGTGTATTTCCTTCCCTTTTCCCGGAACCGGCCGTTGATCCGTAATGCCCAGACGCAAACTTTCACAATGCGCCGCGATGGGGCAGAGAGCGCATTTGGGACGTTTGGAGCACACCAACGCCCCCAGTTCCATGAGCGCCTGGTTGAAATCCCGCGCGCGTCCGCGCGGCAGCAGCTCGTGCGCCAGCTGTTCGATGCGGCGCCGCGTCGCCGTGTGTTTGACAGGCGTGTCCAGGTCGAAAACACGCGAAAAAATACGCTCCACATTGGCGTCCACCACGGGCATGTCATGATTGAAGGCCAGGCTGGCCACCGCCGCCGCTGTATACGGCCCCACGCCGGGCAGGGAGCGCAACACGTCCGGATCATCGGGCAACCGCGCCCCATGCTGTTGGACCAGGATGCGCGCCGCCTTGTGCAGATTGCGCGCGCGGGAATAATAGCCCAGCCCTTCCCAGTGTTTGAGCACTTCCTCTTCCGAGGCCCCGGCCAACTGCGCCACGTCGGGAAAACGCTCCATCCAGCGCGTGAAATACGCGACAGCGCGCTCCATCTGCGTCTGCTGCAACATGACTTCGGAAATCCAAACCGCATACGGCGCATACTCCCCGCGCCACGGCAAGGGGCGCTGGTGCGCTGCGAACCAATCAAGCAACTCTTTCCGCAATCTCGCGTACTGCCGCATAATCTCAAGAAATGCGCGCCAAGGCGCGGCGTAGGGCGCTGATGCCCAGGCGCACGGGGTGAAAGGTCATGGGGTCCAGTCGTTCCGGAAGCTGCAAGGACGCGGCGTCGAAATCCGTTATGGGGCGCAAGGGAAAGCGCACATCGTCCATTACCGCGCCAGGCAAGGCGCGGCGGACGCACTCCCGCCACAAGGGCACATCGCCGGGCGCGAGTCCCAGCAAGGCATACACGGCCGTATCCAGCGCCACGGCGCTGGGAGACGCGGCCAGTAAGCCCAGGGCGAAAGCGCTGCCCCCGGACGGTCCCCGCACGTGCATGGCGCGCACGCCGTCCGTCAGGGAGACAGTGGGCGGCAGCAGTCCAGCCAGCTCGATGATCAGGCTTTCGAAACGCGGCCCTCGCGGGGAGTGCATGTCGCCGTGGACGGTATGGGCAATGGCTTTGCGCGTGCCGGGCACGCAGCCGAAAAGATTCTTGACCGCGCCGGTGACGCGCATCTGGCAGTGCGCCTTGAGTTTGGACACGTTGCAGATCATATCCGCCTCCAGGGCCAACCTGGAAACGCCGATGGAGTGCCCCATGGGGAGTTTGCGCCGCACCGCGCGGCCCAAATCGCGGACGGGCACCGCGTCCGCCTCCAGAAGCGCGGTAAGGCCGATACGGCGCGCGACCTTGCGCCCTGACCCGAAGCCCGGAGAATCCGCCACAAAGGGACGCCCCCCCTGCTCTTTGACGCATGCGCAGACCGCGCGCACCACCTGGGGGTGCGTGCACGCCAGGCCGTCCGGCGTGGCTTTGAGCAGATTAGGCTTCACCAGCACGCGGGCGCCGTGCGGGAAAACGATGTCCGCGGCGCGCAGGCACTCGCGCACCGCCTGCAACACGGCCTGGGGCGCGTAGTCCGCGCAATGCTCCATGGCCACGGGAATGCGGGGGTCCATGTTCTTCATTGTTCCACGAAAGACGGCATAAAAGGTTCAAGATGGCGCATCACGCTTTTCCCGCTGCGCAATCGTCACGGCGTCCGGATCGTTCACCCCACGCGGGGCAATTCCAGCCAGCTTGTGGTGAAACGCGAGGATTTGCGCAGCTGCCGCATACGCCAGGGGCGTCCCAGTCCGGCGGCGGCGTATTGCAGGGTGTCGCGCCCCCATTTTTGATTCACGCCGTCCAACACGCGCATCAGGTTTTGCCGCTGTGCGGCTTCCTTGCCCTCGGGCTCCAGCAGGCTGCATTGTCTTGCGGCGGCGCGTTCAATGCCCGTAATCATGACGCCGGCCTTTTTGTAGACGTATCCGGGTTTGTAAATGCGGTCCAGCGTGCGCAGGGCCAAAGCGATCCAGTCCGGGGTATGGGCGTTGGGAACGGGCAGCCCCGCGGTAAAGGCGTTGCAGTATTGCGGTCCTTTCTTGTGGGGGTTGGTCATGATGAAGATTGTGAGATGCGAGGCCACGCCCTGCTGGGCGCGCAATTTCTCCAGGGCGCGGGAGGTGTAGGCGGTCACGGCTTCGCGCATTTCCCCAAGCGTGTCCACCGCCCTGCCGAAGGAACGCGAACAGACGATGGATTTTTTCGGCGGCGGGGCCAGTTCCATGGGCGTGCAGGAAACGCCGCGCAACTCCAAAACGGTATGCAATCCGTTTATGGTCATTTTCGAACGCGCCACATGGTCCGGCATATCGCGCAACTGCCGGGCCGTGCAGACGCCCATGCGCCGGAGCATGCGCTCGTAGCGCCGCCCCACGCCCCAGACATCCGCCACAGGCACCTGATCCAGCACGCTGTCCAGATAGGCCGCGTCGCCCATGCGCGCCGCAAGATCGAACACGCCCCCTGTTTCGGGACGCTTCTTGGCCAAACGGTTGGCGACTTTGGCCAGCGTCTTTGTGGGAGCGATGCCCACGGACACCGGGATTCCGGTCCACTGCACAACCGTGGCGCGCATCTCCCGGGCATATTCCTCAAGATCCGCAGGCATTCCGGAGAAATCGAGAAACGCCTCGTCTATGGAATAAATCTCCATCACGGGCGTGAAGCGCTGCAACACGCGCATGACCCGGGCCGACATGTCCCCGTAGAGCGCGTAATTCGAGGAATACACTGCCACGCCGTACTCCTGGAAATATCGCTCCCGTTTGAATGCCGGCTCGCCCATTTTGACGCCCAGGGCCTTGGCTTCGTTGGAGCGCGCGATAACGCAGCCGTCGTTGTTGGAAAGCACCACAACGGGGCGTTGCCGCAAGGCGGGGTTGAACACGCGCTCGCAGGATACGTAAAAATTGTTGCAATCCACCAGTGCGAAAATCGGCATGCGGGCTCCTTGCGCGATCAACAGCGCAGTCCATCTTTTTACCTCAGAGACGCCCCTGCCGCAAGGCGTCCGCAAATCATCGACGGTCTTCCTTTTTCCGTGTCAATAGGCTATGGATGCCTATAGTCACGCTGCTACGTTCGCAACAATTTTTTTCCGGAGGCTCAGGATGCGCAAAACACTGTGTCGCACGCTGCTGCTGACAGTCTGTCTCCTCATGGCCGGTAGCCTGGCATACGGCCTCGGCGGCTACAAAGACCTGCTCTGGATCGACGCCAGGGGCTACATCATCCACGTAACGGCCGACGGCTCGACCACGCTGACCAGCTTTCTCCGCTACCGTGAAGTGCGCTACGAAAAAAATACGCGCAAACCCGGTCACTTCGTCTGTGTTCAAGACGGCATCGAGAAACAGATTCCGGTGCGCGATATCCGCTGCATCAAACTCGCGCTCGACATGGAAGACCTGGAAGAAAGCCCGTACGCGGACAGACTGCAACACATTATCCTCACCATGAAAAACGGCGAAAGCTTCCATGCGCGGGTTGCCAGCACCATAGGGCGCGCCCTGTCCAACGATGAATACCTCATGCTCAAGTATTGGGACCCCGTAACCCAACAATTCACGTTCGGCGGCTTCAACGGCAACACGATTCGTGAAATCCGCTTCGAATAAGCCAGTTTTGGTATACGGCGCCTGATTTTTTTTTCCGGGGGGAAAATCCAACCAAAGGATTTCCCCTCGGAAGCCCTTTTCCACTCCATTTCCCCCGTTGCGGCGGCAAGGCCGCAGCCGCGTCGCGGCGGCGTCTGCGCCGTCAGCCGAAATAAACGACGTGCAACGGTCCTCCATTGATTCCGGAGCGGGTCGCCCCTCTGGATATCCGCGCCGTTCCGCTGTACAAAGAACTACAGTGGACACCTGAATTCCATCCTCGCCACCACGTTCAACCGCATGAGCGGCTGCCCTTTCCGTCCTTCAGGGACAACTCGCGGGGGAATCCCCGCATGGAGGTGTCATGACGCGCAAGACCGTTTTTTGTCTGCTCCTCGCCGCTATCGGGCTTTTGCTCCTGTATTGGCTCTCTTCCTATTTCGCGGCCTACACCGACGACGCCTATCTCATAACGGACATTCTGCGCGTAACGCCCCGCGTCGACGGCCATGTGCAATCCGTGCATGTCGTGGACAATCAACACGTCGCCCAGGGGGAACTGCTCGCGGTTATCGATCCCACCCCCTTTTTGCTGCAAGTGAAGAACGCCGCGGCGGAATTGGACCAAGCCAAGGCCAGGCTGGAACTGCAGCAAAGCTCCCTGGTCTCGGCCAAAGCGATGCTGGACGAAACCGCATCCTCCCTGCACCTGGCCTCCGTCACGGTGCAACGCTATCGCGATCTGATGCAACGCAAGGCCATTGCCCGGCAGGACTACGATGAAAAGGTGGACGCCTACAACGAAGCCGCCGACCGGCATAAACAGGCCCAGGCGACCGTTGACGAGGCCGCCAAGGGCGTGAAGGCCAAACAGATGGATATCGCCGCGCTGCAGGCCGGTCTGGAGCTGACGCAGTACAACGCGGACCACACCAGGCTGTACGCCCCCGTGGCGGGATACGTCACGGCCCTGGACATCAAGCCCGGCGACTACGCCAAGGTGGGGCAAGCCATCATGGCCGTGGTCTCGGACGCGGATTGGCGCATCATGGCCAACTACCGGGAGCAGTTCGTGCGCCACATCCGGGAGGGGCAGAACGTGGTGGTGCACCTGGACAGCCACCCCTGGCGGCTCTTCGAAGGAGTTGTCCAGGGCGTGGCGCGCGGCGTGTCGCGGGACCCCGCGCCGGAGAAACTGCTGCCCTATGTGGAGCCGAAAACGAACTGGATCAGGCTCTCGCGGCGTTTTCCCGTGCGCATCCACTTCAAGGAGCGCCCTCCGGACTTGCTGCTGAGCGGATCGGACGCGCGTACCGTGGTCGTCTATTAGAGCATCTCACGCTTGAAAAGCGCTAGATGCTCTTATGCATTTCCCTG
>CAZFCK010000075.1:0-19741 GCA_964517355.1 uncultured Desulfovibrionaceae bacterium
AATGCATAAGAGCATCTAGCGCTTTTCAAGCGTGAGATGCTCTAAAAGAAAAAAAATAAAGTAGCGGGCTTTCGCGCCCGCGCGACGACCAGGGGAGGCCCCTGGACGCCGGGAAAAACGTTTTTCTCATCGCAATTTTTTTTCAATAACTATAAGTTATAACTGAACTAAATTGAAAAGTTTCGGAAGGGGAGAGCGCGAGAGGGGAAACCCTTTTCAAAGGGCTTCCCCTCTCGCGCTTTCTCTTTACAACGAATTTGGCAACACGGCCTAGCGCATTTTCGCCTTGAAACAAGGCTCTCCCCTGAAACAATTATCAATTGTTCCAGGGAAATGCATAAGAGCATCTAGCGCTTTTCAAGCGTGAGATGCTCTAGTGGATATAGTACCCACCGACGCGCCAGTTGCCGTCCTTTTCCAATTGCGCGGTCACGGTTTCAATGGCCCTGGCTTTGTTTTCAAAGCGCGTGTCGAATTGAATGACCACGTATTTGCCGTCCGGAACGCCCGGCAGGGTTTCGGTGTATTGCGCGCTTGCGCGTTCGCGGGAAATCAGTGCGCCAAACGGCGTACGCGCCGCAGCGCATTTACGCTCCCATTCTTCCTGCGACAGCGCCATCTTGAAAAGATCCGAGGCCTCCTGCCAGCTGGCCGCGTATTCCCCCTTGTCGACCAACTCGAGCCAGGACTTTGCCGCGCGCACGGCCTGCCCCATGGCTAATGCTTCCTGTTCGGGAGCGGCGAAGGGCTCGACGGACTCGTTGCCGGGGGCCTCGCCGGCCCAGGCGGGGGTGAGCGCTCCGGGCAACAGCCCCCATGTCAACACTGCGAGAAAAAAAACAATACGTAGCATGGGCTCTCCTTGTCGTCGGATTTCAGGACGCTTCGACCAGCGCGCGCACTCGGCAGACACCGCACAATTCGGCCGAGGTGGGATAACCGCAACGCAGGCAAGGCGAAACCTCGTGTCCCGATTCGTTTTCGAGGGCCTGGAATCCCGTCCGGCCCTGTTTGAGAAACAATTCATAAAAATTCAACTTTTGTCCCGGCATGCGTTCTTCCAGGTCCGCCCACAACTCTTTATGCGCAGTAAAGCTCGCTCCTTTGCTGTAGGGGCAGCCCGAAATATGGTAATCTATTCCGCTTAAAAAACAATAATTGGCCAGCTCAAATTCGCTGAGCCTGTAAAGGGGTTTCACCTTCTTTGCGAAACTGCCGTCGGCCGGCAAAAATGGTCCCTGATCGCTGAGATAGGCAGTGTCCCAACGCAACAAGTTGGCGAACAGGCGCGCAACCTCGTCGTCAAGATTATGCCCCGTCGCCAGTGCCGTATAACCGCCTTCCATGGCCAGGCGATTGAACGTGTAGCGTTTCAGTTTGCCGCACACGGAACAAATGGGGCGTTTCACACAGGAGCGCACCTTTGGAATGGCCAAACCTTCGGAAGCCAGCTCATGCACGATGTACCTGTAGCCGCGCTCTTCGCAAAAACGGACCACAGAGGCCCGGGAGGCCTCAGAGGAATCCGGTATGCCGAGATCCACATGCAGCCCCGTGACATCGTATCCCAACCTGTGCAGCAGGTGCATCAGGGCCAGGGAATCCTTCCCCCCCGAGAGGGCGACAAGGATGCGGTCATCGGGTGCGAGTTGTTTATGCGCCTTTATGCCGCGCTCAACCTGTCGCAGGACAAAGACGTCGAAGCACTCGGGGCAAAAACCTGTATGATGGCTCGGCAGGGCAACGACGGCCTGCTTACCGCAACGCTTGCACTTCATTCTCTTCCTATTCTCTCGGCAACGGCGGAATCCGGCGCAGCCGCGCCGGAGCCTCCCGTTAGCTGGTTATTATTCCAATTCCATTTCAAACAAACCGTAATTCCAAATGGAATTGGAAAGCGCGCCAGGACGGTGCGCCCGAAATACATAGTATTTCGCTGCACAACTGAAAACCACGCTTTACATTTCCGCGGCAAATCAAAACTGCAGGACGCGGTTTTGATTTAGAAATCGAATCACATGGAGCACATGCCGGCAACGCTGCGATAGGCCATCCGGGGGCTCCGCTTCCCTCTGGAATTCCGGATAGTGGAACAAAATCAGCGCGAAGACGGCATCTCGTTCAAGTATGAAGCCTAAGGCGAATGTTTACTGGTGCAAAGGTCAAATCCTCTCAGCGGTGGGGGCGGGCAGGGTAGGGGCGCTACCCCCGCGAGCCCACCTTGCGTATGGTCACAATATCGTCATGCCGCAGGGGCAAGTCCGGAGTCAGCAATGTTCCGTCGCGGATGACTAAAACTCGCGCCGGCTTGAGACCAAGCCTGTTGAGGAGCTGCAGCACCGTGTTGGCCTTCGCCATGCTCAAGGTTTGGCCATCTGGTTCCAAGATAACGGTGGGCATGGTCTGTCACAGCTGCCTTTCGATCAGTTGCAGCACGGTACGCATTTCCTTTTTCAAGACTTCGAGCAAGGTTTCCACTTCCTGAAGATTTCCTTCCTTGGCCATGGCTTCGATCTTTATGGCCAGATCCCTGCACCCCACCGCGCCCACGGCCCCGGCGGAGCCCTTGAGGGAATGCGCGCTTTTCATGACTTTCACCAGATCTCCATCTTTCACGGCTACGGCCAAGGACTGTACCTTTTTCGGAACATCTTCGGAAAAGGCGGCGTACAATTCACCCAAAAGATCCCTATCCCCTCCCAGCCGGGCAAGGGTATCGCGTAATTCCAAATGATTATCCAATCCAAGATCATCCATAAGTATATTCCTATCCAGCGAGCCCATTATTCGTGGCCATGAACGCAAAGTATGCCACCATGTTGCTTAATAATCCCCAATCGTTTATTCGCCAAGCCCTTTGGCCGCTGTAATCCGCTGCATTCGCACAAAAAAGCGCCGCCTGATCGATCCCGGCTTTCGGCATGCTTGTTTTCTTTCCCTGAGTGTATTACTTTATAAATACTCGAACAGTGGTGCAGCGGGCCGTAAATGTATTGCATCTCATTTTTTATAATGTGGCCGTAACCCGGCGCCTGCGCCCAAGATCTTGTGGACCATCAGCCCCATGGGAGGCGGACGATGAGCGAAAAAAAAGTTTTAGTCGTTGACGACGAAAAACATATTCGCATGCTTTACAAAGAAGAACTCGAAGCCGAAGGTTATATTGTCGCCACTTCCGACGGCCAGGAAGCCATTCTTGATGTCATAGCGAGGGAAAAGCCTCTTGTGGTCGTACTCGACATCAAACTTGGACCCAATCTTTCCGGCCTGGACCTGCTTCAGGAAATCAGGAGCCAGGATCACAAACTCCCCGTTATCCTCAGCACCGCCTATGACAGCTTTCAACACGATTTAAAGTCCATTGCCGCTGATTATTACGTGGTCAAGTCTGTGGATCTTGAAGAACTGAAAAACAAAGTTTCCATGGCCATGAGCAAAGTTCTGCAATAGGCGCCCACCGCTTTCTCCCGGGCTTGGGGAGACGACACCTCGCTTTTTTTTACGAGAATCCTTGGCACCTTGGCAAGAGATGTCTTTCTTTTACTCCAAGGCCAGGAGGAGCTGCTTTATTTCTCCAGCTCTTGCCGTATATTGAAGAAATCAAACAACTGAACCAAATCAAGCACTTTTACAACCTGTTCGCTGGGGCGCAGGAGCATAAAGCACTTGTCCGCCGCTTCACACTGGTTCTGCATCAAGACCATAAAATTGATGCCGGTGGTATCCATAAAACAGACTTGTGAAATATCAAGGGCAACGGTCTGCACCGTTTCCATCCGCATGGCGTCAAGCAGCTCCGCCTTGAGCGCGGCGATCATGTTCATGGTTGTCTCACCGCGCAGGACGGCAATCAGCGTTCCACCATTCCGCTCCAGGGTATACGTATTTTTCTTCACAATCGCGCCTCGGTCTCCATGGTTGCAGGGGCGGGCCGTCTTATCATTACCGCATTTCAGGCAATACTATCATGAAGAAACATTATCACCATCAAAAAAACTTTTTTCGAAAAACGCATCCCGCATCATCTCAAACGGCATTGCCGGGGGGCGGCCATTCCGCTAAAGCCTATCGGCTTTGATTTCAAGGGGAAATCTCCTTCAACGGGCTTTCCGGGGGCTCTTATGCGTTGTTTCGCATTGCGCGTTGCCGCGCGCCGGCACGTGGGGCCGCATGGCTGCGCCTGTTCAATGAGTGCTACCGCAAGCGTTACCGGAGTGCAAGCGGCATCCTTCCATTACCATCGCGCTCCTCGCCGCCGCGACATCGGCGATACGCGCTTGCCCTGTTCCATGGAACGTGATAGCCGCTTCCACATGCCCCACATCGCTGCTATTATCGAACGCATCGCCATTTTTCTCGTGCCCCTGCTTCTCGGCGTGGTCTGCCATGAAGTGGCGCACGGCTATGTTGCCTACCTGCAGGGCGATTCCACGGCCAAATCCGCAGGGCGGCTGACCCTCAACCCCATCCGGCATCTGGACCCCATGGGCAGTTTCGTATTCTTGCTCACGTCCGTGATAGGCGCTTTTGTCATCGGCTGGGCCAAACCCGTGCCTGTGAATCCCTATCATTTTCGCAACCCACGACAAGGCATGATTCTTGTCTCTCTTGCCGGCCCCGCCGCCAATCTGCTTCTGGCCGTGCTTTTTTCCCTGGGATTGCGCGGCTTGTTTCCTTTGCTGCAGCAAGGGGGGGGCGTTATGGTGGAAAACGTCGTCTACCCCCTGGCCCTGATCTGCCGGGCCGGCCTGGACGTGAACATCATTCTGGCGCTTTTCAATCTTATTCCCCTGCCGCCGTTGGACGGGAGCAAAATACTCGCCGGTCTCCTCCCTGCCCAGTGGGCCTTCAGGTACATGCGGTTCGAACGCTACGGTCTGATCGTCGTCATCCTTCTTTTGGCCACCGGGGTGCTGGCCAAAATCATTCTGCCTGCTTTTTACGCCGTCCGGGCAATTCTTCTCTAACGTGGGCGGGGTGCATCATCTATTATTCTAAAGAGTGTACGCATTGCGTCGTTGTCAACATGGAGGAATCATGAGCAATATTGTACCGCGTATCGTATCGGGCATGCGCCCCACAGGGGCGTTGCATTTGGGGCACTATTTCGGGGTGCTCAAGAACTGGGTCGAGCTTCAAGCCGATTTCGATTGCTTCTTTTTTGTGGCCGACTGGCATGCCCTGACCACTGAATACGCGAATCCGCAGCGCATCAAAGCCCATGTGCCGGAATTGGTGAAAGACTGGGTGGCCGCGGGACTTGATCCTGAGAAATGCACCATATTTCAACAATCCCAACTCGTCACCCATGCCGAACTCAATGTGCTTTTCTCCATGATCACTCCTCTAGGCTGGCTGGAGCGCTGCCCCACGTACAAGGACATGAAGCAGGAGCTGGTGGAAAAAGATCTCAATACCTACGGCTTTCTCGGATATCCCGTGCTCATGGCGGTGGACATTCTGATATATAAACCGTTATACGTACCCGTGGGCTACGACCAACTGCCCCATCTTGAATTGACTCGTGAAATTGCGCGCCGTTTCAACTACCTGTACGGAGACTTTTTCCCCGAGCCACAGGCCAGGCTTACGGAGGCGGCCAAATGCCCCGGCCTGGACGGCCGCAAGATGAGTAAAAGCTACGGCAACTCCATCGCTTTGGGAGAACCCTTAGACAGCGTGCGGCCGAAAGTCATGGGCATGCTCACTGATACGAACCGCAAACGTAAAGCAGACCCCGGCGATCCCGACGTTTGCAACTTGTTTCCGTATCATGTGCTCATGAGCGGCGCCGAAGAACAGAAAAGCATCCGCGAAGGCTGCGCCAACGCCACCTGGGGCTGTGTGGATTGCAAAAAGCTCTTGCTCCAGAACATGGAAAACTACCTGAAACCCATTCACGAGCGGCGCAGGGAGTTGGATGAGAATCCCGGGCGCATCCAGGATATCATCAGGCGCGGCAACGAGCGGGCAATGGATATTTCCGGCAACACGCTTCGTGAAGTGAAAGAACTGATTAATTTCGATTTCTGATTATCGGCCGCCGTCAGGCGGTCGTCCCGGGGGCAACGTCCTTTCACGCCGATGCCCTTATTACGGGTTCCGATTTTTAGGTTTTTGTATTGCTGCGAGCACACAATGCGCAAAGCGCCCAAGACGTGCGAAGGGCACGAGTTGCCCAGTATATCTCTCTGAAATAATGACATATTGTTTCCTGGGGACGTCTTGAATCAAGACGGCGACGCGCTCGCATTGTGCCGCTCGAGGCAATGATCACGGCCACGGCCGCGTTAAGCGCGGTAACCGGCCTGCGGCCGGTGCCGACGGAACGGGAAGCCCGAAGTTCCCATTTCGCGCGGCATCATGGCAGCCGCCGGCTGCGCACGTACCGCCTCCGCTCAAAAGCATAAGCCCGCGGCAGTGCGTGTTAACATCTCTACCATACGATAAATGCATCATGATTCGCAGAAGATCCGCAGAACGAAAGGCCCCGGTCCCCACGACAGCCATCCCGCCGGTAAGCGTGGAAATCCAGCTGCATGCGCTGAACACTTTTCCAAAATCGTTTCTCGTGTGGGGACTCCTGGGGGAAACCCCCATGCGCCCCAAGGATATGGAGAAAAAGCTGCAAAGCGATTTCCCGTACCTGCAATCCTTCCCCTTCCTCAACCGCAATAACTTCAACCAATATTGCCAGCGCTCGCTGAAAGATATTCTGTTGCACGATTCCGTGGCCTTGGGCGCCAACGGCTCCAGTAAACACGCGCCAACCTGGAGATTGGTTGATTCGACAATCAAACCCGCCGCGGGTTTCCTCATCCAACGCTGCGTGGAACTGGATGTCAATTGCGAAGATTTCATGGCCACGGGCCGCAACAGTTGCCCGCAGTCCAATCAGATCCGCATCAACCTCCTTGAGCGTCTCAGCCAGTTTGTCTCCCAAACGGTGGACAATCTGGCGCTGCATGTGGATATCGACACCACCACCATAGACCGTCATCTCGTTAAAATGACCGCCACCGGTCTGGTGGAATACATCGTCCCGGAAACAGAAAACGAGATTCGCAAGCGCTCCGTCAAAGGCGCTTACGCGCGGATCACCAAAAAGGGGCAGGACATCTCCCGCCAGGTGTTGCGCCCCGTGATTTCCTATCTCAACGGGCAGCGCCGCCATGAGGCGCTTATTCTCCAGAACCAACCAACCCAGGAATCTTTGGTGCGGGCCATGGAGATATACGCGGCCGGACTTGCGCAGGCCAAAGGGGCACAGGACACGCCCGAGGACGAAGCGTGCGGCGCCGAGGTTTCCGCATAGGCTTGGCCCGCAGGCGGGGCGTTGTGGGGGGTGGCGGGGCATAAGGCGCACCCGCGTTGCGGCCGCAGTCGCTCCGCGGCTCTTGCCCACCCATTGTCATAACCGAGTGGTAATGGGTTTACAGGGGAAGGGGGCAGAAGAATTTCAGCGTAATTGCTCAAGGTTTTTGACAGTGATGCCGCGCAGGAGAATCCAATCCGTTTCCTTGTCCGCATTGAACCAGACAAGCCCTGCCAGGTTCCAGCGCCTTGCGGTGGCCAGGGCTTCCGAAAGCCAAAGTTCCTTGTCGCCCCCCTCCGTGACGCTGGCCGTTTCGAAGACAAAGAGGGGTTTGTGGGGCGCCAGCTCCCGTAATTGTCTGCGCATATCCGCGAAGATCTCCTCAAAACTCCGCCACTGGCTCTGCCAGCCATGATTCGCGGGGGTTTGCGTCGTTCCCCAATTATACCCGTCCATGCCCACAATGTGGGCGACATCGTCACCCGGGTAGTAGAACTTCGCCATGTTCCAGGCAGCGTCCGGAATGGATTCGGCATTGGGACAGAAGGCGAACATGCAGTTGCCGGCGTCAGCTGCGCTGAATTTAGCCGCAACATATCGAAACATCTTGCGGTAACGTTCAGGACTTTCTGGGCCGTATGCCTCCTTCCGTCCTCCCCAGTGATAGCGGGCGAGATTCATTTCATGGGCGAAGCGCAGGATGACCGGAGCTCCCCAGGCCTTGACCTTGGCGGCGAAGCCGGAAATGTAGGGATCCCATTTTCCAGCCAGGATATCGCCGGCTGGAACGGCGTGTTCCTCTGCGCCCAGGATGAACATGGGCTCCCAGGTGATGCAGAGGCGCGCGCCGATGGCTGCGGCGGCGTAGGCCGTTTTCGTCGGAAAGCCTCCCGTTTGCGTGTCGTCAGGGGTGGCCGGCCATTGGAGGTAGACGTTGACAATGTCCAGGCCCACGCCAAGCTCCTCTTGGAGCGAACGCAACCGCCGCAGGTCGGGCAAGCCCTCGAGGGCCAGACCGAAGAGCATTTCGTGGCGTGACGTCTCGTTTTTCGGTTCTCCCGGCTTTTGATCAGGAAAGGAAAAAGTGGTGGCCGGCAACGCCAACAGGGAGAGCACGGCCAGGAGAAGCGACAGGGATGGCTTATGCGGTATCGAGAGCATCATCGGGCGTTGGGTTCCTGGTTTGCGGGTGGTTGAAATAGATGACGGTTGAGAGCAGCGAGAAGTGATAGAAACACCAGAATGAGTTCACCAGAAGGGCCAAAGCCGGCTCCTGCTCGTAATACAGTCTGCAGAGTCCCCAAACGCTTGCCGTCAGGCAGAAAAGGGCGAGCCCCAACTGTGGCCAAAGCCGTGCGAGGGGCAAAGACAGGCTGCGCCCCTTGGGCGTGATGCCGAATTTCCCCCGCACGCCCAGAACGGCGAGCAGGGACGCGCGCATATACACGGGAAAGCACACCGCCTGCAGCACCACCCCGTTGGCCAGCTCTCCGAAAGAGTATTTGCGCTGGTTCATGGACCAGATGAACATGGTGAAGGTCAGAACGACATACGGCAGAAAGAACATGAAATAGAGCTCGGGGCGTGCAAAATAGCTGGGCGTGTTGGTCAGCAGGAACAGGGCCGGACAGAGCATCATCACCAGCAGCACCCACCCCACGAAATAGTGGCTGCCGGACAGGAGGTATTCCCACCATTTCATGGGGCTGAGCTTGAAGGGGTTGCGCAGGAAGGAAAAGGCGATGGTGCGGAACAGCCCCACTGTGCCCAGAGCCCAGCGGAACTGTTGCTTGAAATAGGCTCCCAGATCTTCCGGCCCCATACCGAAGGCCGATACCCGATTCAGATAGGCTGAACTCCAGCCCTTTGTGTGGAATTTCAGCGAGGTGGCGAAGTCTTCGGTGACAGAGCTCTCGTCAAAGCCTCCCACGTCCTCCAGAGCCTCGCGCCGGAAGATCACGTTGGTGCCGCAGCAGAACATGGCGTCGTCCAGGCTCTTGCCTTCGCAAATGTATTCGTAGAACACGGCCTGTTGCAGGCCGGAGGCCCGGGCCACGCGATTGTACTCGAAGTTGGTGTAGTACTGGGGTGTCTGGATGAAGGCCAGTCCCGGCCGGCGTTCCATGATCGAAACCAGCGGTTCCACGAAATCCGGAAAAGGATTCATGTCCGCATCGAACACCAGGATGTACTGCTCCTCTCCTGGCGATGTGCCCTGATCGTCGAAGGATTCGAACGAGAATCCCGCGGGGGGGCGCCCCGCAAGGAAGGCCAGGAAGTCGTTGATCATGCCCGCCTTGGCGCCCCGCCAGCGCCGGCGGAAAAGATTCACGCCGATACGCCGGCATAAGTCGTCGATTTCCCCGCGATACGCCTCGGCCTCTTGCCGTGGCCAGCCCGGCAGGTCGTAGCGCGTGTCGTCCAGAAAATAGATGCGTTTGTTGGGGTAGGTCAGATTGTAAAAGCAGATCAGGGTTTCCTCCACCACCTCGATGGGCTCCTTGAAGGAAGAGACGATGATCGCCACCGGCGGAAAGTGTTCCAGCGGTTGGATATCTTTCATGACGTTCTGGTGGGCGCCTTTTTCTCTGGTGACGACCTTGAAGATGTTCACGAAGTAGCCGAAGGCGTGCAGCAATGTGAACACTTCGGCCAGAAGCAGCAGCAGCGCCAGGGATTTGTCCTGCCAGGCGTAGGACGCGATGAAGAAGAGCCAGGTCCTGGCGATGAGGTACAAAAACATGGTGATCATGGCCACCACGCTCATGATGCCCAGGAAGAACGCCTTGTTTATGCCTTTTTTACTCATGGTGTCTTCTCGCGGCCCGGGGATCAGAATCTCCAGCTCAAGCCGGTGCGCAGGGAGCGCCCCTTCCATTGGTCGGATTGGTGCAACATGGCCCGGACGTCCCAGGTCAGGCCTTCGATAAACTCCCAATGCCAGGCGGCCTCGCCGCGCAGGAAGGGGTTGTTGTCGGTGTCCGTACCGGTGGAAAAGGCGATGTCGTAGTAGTGTTCCCGGCTGCCGCAGAACAGGAATTCTGCGAGATCGTGCCGCCAGCGCAAGGTTGCCCCAGCCTCCAGATAATGCCGCGGCGCCCAATAGGGGTGCGTGATGCCGACCAGTATGTTCTCATTGTAGGAATAGACATTCTCTTCCCGCGTATGGCGGTGCGTGAGGCCGAATTCCAGGGACAAGGTCCGGGGGTGGTCGCCGAGCAGCACTGTGGCGCCGGCGTCGAGCACGCGTTGGTCGTTGCCGTCGCTGTAAAACATATGCTCATACCCCAGCTGCAGTTCCAGACGCCGCCAGAGCGTCGAGGTCGCCTCGGCAAAGACGCTGTCCACCATGATCCCCTCGTCCATGGCCCAGCCATTGGCAAAATCCTGTTTTCGCTCATAGCCCGCGCGCAGCGTCACCCAGTCCCAGGCGTTCAGCCGCAGGGCGGCATTGCCGGAAACCTCGTTATCGGGCGTCCCGTCGTACCAGGCGGCCATGACCTCCCCGGCGAAGGAAAGATATTGATTGAAGGTGCCTGAATAGCTGAAGGATTGCCCATAGCCCCTGCGTATTCCGCCATGGCGCTTGGGACGGTACCAGAAGCCGTGGCTGGCCAGACGCAGGCGGTGTTGGCAAGTGATCGGCAGTTCGAATTCCAGGGCGGTGTGCCCCCTGGTCATCTGGGCCAGGTCGCCGTACCCCTCTTCGTCCCAGATGTCGAAAGCGGCGCTCAGGGCCGGGCTGGAGCGAATCTTTTGACGTTCAAGCGCGTAGCCGGCCATGTTATGCGCAGGGTCCAGGCGCAACAGCCGTTCATAGGTCCCGGCCTCCCGCTCACAGAGCCCGAGGGAGCACTGTGCCTGGGCCAAGTCGAAAAGCGCTTCCTGGTTGCCGGGCTCCGTTCGCAGCAGCTCATTGAGGCGCTGCATGGCGGGCATAAAGCGCCGGTCATAGGCGTGCTGCTTTGCGGTATGCTCCAGCCAGGCCCCTTTCTGGATGCGGTATTCGGATTCCAGGTCCAGCAGGGCCGCTGCGGCCGTTTGCCGCGCGTCTTCAGGAAGGGAGGGCAGGAGTTTTCGCAAGGCCTCGTATGCCGAATAAGGCGGCGACTTGGAGGGCTCGCCCCATGGCTGGACAGAGGGGGCGACAGGCGCGCCGGTCAATTCGTGAACTCCGGGAACACGCTCCTGGAGCAAACTGTCCACGTTGGCGGCATAGAGCTGGTTGTACGCCACGCTGCCCATGAACGGGTCCTTCCCCCAGTAGGCCGTGCGGCCGGATTCCCGCAGAGGCAGGGAGTCCCGGGGGTTGCGGCGGCGAAGTTCGGCGAACCGCTCCAGGCTCGCATCGTAATCCTTGGACCATGCCAGCACGCGCGCCTCAGTCAGCAGCAGGCTTTCGCTTTCCGGGAACCCCTCACGCAGCGCCGCCAGGTGGCGCAGGGACTCTTCGTAACGATTGTCCGAGGCCAGGGCGCGCGCCAGGGCAAGGGCTGCGGGGAAGCAGTCGGGTTCGCGCTTAAGGGCCTGTCGCAGAACGACGATGGCGTGCTTGATACGGCCGTCGGCGGCAAGGGTCCGCCCCAACAGGGCAAGGTCCATGGCCGTGGTCTCGGGCATCGCGGCGAGGGCCTGTTCGATGGTTACATGGCGGGCCGTATGCAGCAGCATGGAGGGAAGTGGGTCTTGAGGCGTCAGTTCCACGGCTTGTCGCAGCAGCCGTGCCGCATTTTCGTTTTCTCCGGCCCGCAACAGGGCGCGGGCCCCCCCCGTGAGGGCTTGGCTGCGCGGACCGGGATTGTCGGCCTTGCCCGCGATGTCCTGGAAAGCCCGTGCGGCTTCCTCGTAAAAGCCTTGCTGCATCAGGATGCGCGCCCGGACGAGGTCGGCCGCCATGAAATCGGCATCCTCGCGCAGGGCCTGGTCCGCCACATCCAAGGCCGCGGAGTAGTTTTTCTGTTCGCTGAGAACATCCAGACGCAGCAGAACGGTTTCGCGCCAGAAGGGGGCGCCCCCGCGTATGGACTCCCTCTCCAATTGGCGCAGCAGTTCCAGGGCTTTTTCGTGCCGCTGCTGGCTGTAGAGAACGCGCGCCAGTCGCAGCAGCAGGGACTCGCGGGAGATTTCTCGCTGTTCGTCTGCTATCTCCGGAGATTGCAAAAGCGTGCGCAGCTCGTTTTCCACAGTGTAGAAGTCGCCCCACAAATTGCGGCGGTCGAGATGCCGCAGCCGGAATTCCGGGGTGGCGGGCAGGGCTGAGCACGCCTGCCGGTAGAGTTCGCGAGTGCGGGCGTAATGGCCAAGGGCGGCGTGGGTGTCGGCCAGCAGCAGCGTTGCCTCGATATCGTCCGGCCGCGTCTCGTGGAGAGCGCGCGCCAACTCCAGGGCCGGTTGCGTTTGTCCGAGCCGCAGGAGCAGCGGGATGTGAATGGCGATGGCCTCACGGTTCTCCGGGTCCTTGCGGCGCAAATTGACGAGCAGTTCATGGGCTTCGCGCAGATCCGCAGGGTCGTCGCTGTCTGTCAGCAGCCAGGCCAGAGTGAGCCTGGCCTGGTCGTCACTGATGCGCCGTTCCGGCGGCACGATGGACGCCAGGCAGGCCTGAACGGCGCAGGCCTGGAGCAGCAGGGAAAGCAGGGCGATACGAAGAACCACCTATTCCCCCAGGCTTTTGCGCAGTTCCTGAGCAGCCTTTTCGCGTTGGCCGGCCCAGATCAGCACATAGGCGTATTTGCGCCGCAGCTGTATGTCCTCGGGCCGGTTTTCAAGAATGATTTCGTACTGCTGCAGGGAATCGTCGTAGCGCTTGTCCCAGCTCAGCAGCTCGGCCAGCTTGAGGCGCGCCGTGTCATCGGCGGGGGTGTTCTTGAGCCTTTGGCGCAGAATGTCCTCGGCGGCGGCATAGTTCTTGGCCGCGATGAGGATATCGGCCAGGATCAGTCTGGCTTCCTCGCCCAGTTCCTGCATGGGCAACCGCTCGACGATTGCGGCGGCCTCCTCGAAGCGGCCGGACCAGGCGAGCACGCTGGCCATCTCCACGCGGGCGTCCGTAAGGTTGGGTTTCTCCTGCAGCAGCTTGTGATACTGCTGCAGGGATTCGTCATAGCGTTTTGTATAGCTGAGCAGGCGCGCCAGTTCCCAGCGTGCCTGCCAGTCCTCGATGTCTTCCCCGATGGGAACGAGTTCGGGAGGCTGAGACGCCGGCGCCGGTACGGCGCCGCCGACAGGCGGGGGTGGGGAAGGGACAGGGTCCGCGGCCAGGGCCAGGGAACCGGATATGCAGACAACGGCAGCCGCAACCAGCAGAAATAAAAAGCGCATGGTCAATTCTCCCTGGGAGGGGCGTTGGGCGCCCCTGCTTGGGGTTCCAGAACCGTCCTGTATTCTTGGATGGCCTCGTCAAAACGACCGGCCATGGTCAGGATTCTGCCGCGCAGAATCCGGGCCGCCCGGGACGTTGGACTGCGCGCGAGCACAGCGTCCACCTGCTCCAGCGCCTGGTCCGTGCGGCCCTGAATGGCCAGCAGTTCGGCGAGTTTCAAGGCGGCCGGGAGATTGCCGGGGGAGATTTGGGTCAGACGCTGAAAGGCGGAGAAGGCCGTCTTGAAATCCCCGCCGGCCATGGCTGCGTCGCCCAGATTTTGCAGCAGTTTCTCGCTGACCTTTCCAGCTTCCAGGGCTTGGGCAAAGCTTTTCGCCGCCAGGTCGTATTTCTGTTTTTTGAAGTATCGCTGGCCCTGATGCGCCAGCACGAGGTCTCTGTTGAGGAACCGGTAGCAGAGAGGGGTGGCGCCGATCACACAGCCTGTCAGCAGGAGATAGACTAGGTACTGCCTGACGCTGGAGCGGCTCATGGCGTCAAATTCCACTCCGCCCCTGCAAAGCGGCAAGTGCGTCTTCCAGGTTGGGACGTATCTGCATGATTTTGTCAGTGCGGGTGAGGGAAAAAATCTTGCGCACAGGTTCTTGCACCAGGAAAAGTGACATGGCGCCATGTTGTCCTGTTGCGCGAAAGAGGGAAAGAAAGGAGCTCAGGCCGCGGGAATCCATAAACTCCACGTCGGCCATGTCCACCGCGAATTTTATGAACCCCTGATCGATAAGGTTGAGCATGGCGCTTTTGAACCCGTTGGCGTTGTTGTAGTCCAGGCGTGCTTCGGGAATTTTCACGGCAATGATGTCATCGTATTTCCGGGTCTGTAATTGCATGGCTCGCCGAGGTCCTGTCTTTTTTTACTCATGTCGCGCAGAGGGTTGAATGCTGTGCAGATACAACAGCATGAGTGTATTGTACGTGGAATAGAGTTTTTTTTCCAGCGCTTTTATGGATCGTAGATAAGGCGCGACGGCCTTGCTCATGAAGGCCTGGGTGAAGACATCCGCCGGAATCTCGGGTTCGAAGTGCTCCAGCAGGTCCTCCACGCTCACGCAGGCGGCAAGATCCTCCTGGATGCAGGCGCCGGCGGCCAGTTCCTTGTAGACGGCTTCCAGTCGCTTGCGGTTGCGCTCCACGTGTTGTGCCGCGTCATCCAGCAGGAAATGCCGCAAAAAACCGTACTGCTTTTTGTCGGAACCGGATATGCGCGAAAGATACGGTGCCAGGTGTTTGAGATAGATGGCGATGCCGCGCTTGAGGAGAATGGCGTCCTTGAACACCCGCAGCATCAGGCCCCCGGGGCTCTGGAAATCCGTCAGGTCCACGGACACGGCGTGTTCGTCAAAGGATATGAATATCGGATAGATTTGCGGCGTGCGCCGCTCGAAATGAATGCCGCAGGCCTGGGCGTCGTTGTCTTCGTCAAAACGGTCCCAGACGATTTCTCCCGTGCTGTAAGTTTCTCCGGCGAAGCGAAAAGGCGCGTGCAGGTCCACCATGTCGCCCTTGCGCACCCGTTCCCGCAGCGAAAGCCAGGAAGGCAGCATTATTTTGGCCCCATGCGGGCTCAGGTCCGCGAGCACATACTGAAACGGTGAGAATTCCTCAGCCAGGGAGCCCAGAAAGGGAAGCACCATGGATTCGACACCGACGCGGCGTTCTTTACGCAACTCGGATACATTGTTCGCCGCGGCGCTCACAGCTTCCTCTCGCGGTATTCCAAGGCCAGCATGCTGATGTCGTCACGCGGGGGGCGGGGACCGCAAAACTTTCGAAGTTCGTCTTGCACCCCTTGCAACAGGCCATCGAGCGTTTCTCCGCACAATTCCGCAAGCAGATTTTGGAAACGTTCGTCGCCGTAAAACGTTCCCTCGGGGTTTTCGCATTCCGTCACCCCGTCGGTATAGAGAAGGATTTTGTCGCCGGGGGCCAATTGCACGCGCCCCTCGGTGAACGGCATGAGATTGAGTCCTATGACGGGGCCGCCTTCATCAAGAAAAGACAATTCACCCGACGACTTCAACAAAACCGGAGGCGGATGCCCCGCTGCGGAGTAGAGGAGTTCTCCGGTCTCCTCCCACAGTGCCAGGAAACACAACGTGAAGTGGCGGTCGAAGCGCTCCAGGGGAAACTGGGCGTCCAGAACATCGAGCACATGCGCCGGCGATACGCTGCCGCACCCCCCGGCCGTGCTCAACTGGCAGGCGGCGTTACCCGGCCTGAGCGCCTGCACCACGGACACGGCGATCATGGCCGCCGGGACGCCATGGCCGCTGACATCGAGCATGTAGGCGCAGAGCAGCCCCTCCGCGGGGGTGAAGACATTGAAGCAGTCTCCCCCGATATCCTCGCAGGGCATGAAGCGCCATGCCGCGGTCACCGCGTCAGTCGCCGTTTCTTTGAGGGGAAGCAGGGAGCGCTGTATTTCCGCCGCCGCGCGCAGATCTTCCTGGAGCTCGTCTTGCCGGGCCTTGAGTTCCCTTTCCACACGAGCGTAGCGCGTTACCAGCTGCTTGAGCAATGCGTTGCCGATCTCGCTGTCCTTTTGTGCCGCGAGACAGTTGAGCAGCTGGCGCATTGGCTGCATTGCTCCTGAAACACCAAGCTTTTCCATGCAGTGTTTCTCCTCACACATCAGCCTTCCCGTCGGCAATAGGCGCTGCAGATGGCAGCCACGTCACATGGTTCCCGCGCATCTGGAACGCCGTCTATCCCAACGTCCTCCACCTCAAGCAAGGCGCGGGTCACAGTGGCCATGTCCGCGGGATGGGTCAGTATGCTTCCATGTTGCGGGGCGATCATGCGGGCGGGAATGTTTGCAATGACTCGCATGGAGTGCCGCAAAGCGCGATTGGAAGTCATGAGCCGGCGGTGAAAATTCACGATGCACAACAAGGGGCACCTGTCCGCCTCCACGGTGCAGGATCCGGAGGGCATGCCGCATTCCCTGCATTGGGGGGGAAGTTCGAGAAAGAGCTCCCAATTGTGGCTGATGCTGCCGAAAAGGTCGCTGGTGAAAAGGACTCCGGTTTTCGTGTCCAGCGTGACAAAGCTGCCCGCGCAGTGGCAATACGGCGTCTTGTAAAATTCCAGGCGTCTGCCTGAAGAAAAGGTGAAGGCGAAGCCAACGCTCTCAAGTGAAAGGATTTTGGACGTTACGTAATAATGGCGGATGAATACGTTACAGTCCTTGTCTGAGATGAGGACGAGGTCTTGGCTGTCGATGATGTCCTCGAAATTGGGGATGCTGCCGCAGAGGTCCGGGTCGTAGTGCTGGTAGATGAGAGCTTTGATCTGCTGCGGCTCGATGCCGGTCTGGAGTATCTTGAGCATGACCGTGGGGAAGTCGGGCCTGCTGCCGCCATCAATGACCACGGCTTCGCCCCCGTCGACCACGAGGTAGGGATTGCAATGCAGGCCGGAAAACGCATCGACAAAACCGACCCAAAATACGCCTGGAGCAATTTGTATCGCCCTATCATAATTGGCGGTATCAGCCGCTCTGGATTCGGATTCGCGCATGGCGATCTTCCTTTCGGAAAGTTGGATTTGTTGAAGGGTTGTATGGACCACCGGGCGGTATTTTAAGGTGGACGAATACATGGATCATGCCGCTTCGGATCGCATCCGGGAAAGCGGTTTCCCGGCACAGGGGGATCGGTTTTTGCGGTCAATAGCGAAAATGCGGCCGCCGGTAATGGTCGCCAAAAATAGATACCATATTTGCACTAATAATGTAAGGTATATTCCTTGTGGTTATTTCCTTTACTCCGAAAGAGTTATCGTGAGGGAAACCTTACTGTGGCAGGGTTCTCTCCCGGACTCCCCTTTCGAAATTTTAAATTTTATAATATCAAATAGATATAGTGTTGATTTTGGCATTGTTCCAAGCCTGGTAATTCCTCCACTGAGATAGCGCATTTTCGCCTTGAAACAAGGCTCTCCCCTGAAACAATTTCCAATTGTTCCAGGGAAATGCATAAGAGCATCTAGCGCTTTTCAAGCGTGAGATGCTCTAGAAAGGGGGGCTTTTCGCCGACACTATGATCAGGAAACGGTATTACAGGCACGGCCAGGGGGATGAGATGCGTGTCTACAACGGCGCGACATGTCTCGACCACCCGGTTTATGCGGATGGTACCGAAAACGGCATCGTTTTCGCGCGCCGGAATCCGGCCCGCGTAGCGCGACAGGTGCAAGGCGAACATGCGCCATCCTGCAGTCGGATGCGCTTTCGTGCTATCCCTTTTTCATGAAATTCCGCGGCGTGATGCCGTGTTTGCGCAGTTTGTACTGAAGCGTGGAACGCGGCAGATCGAGGAGCTTGGCCGCTCCCTGGTTACCGCTCACTCGGCCGCCGGTGAGGCTGAGGATGTGCTCGATGTGGGCCTTTTCCACTTCGGCTAGGGCGTTGGGGCTTATCGCCGCTTTATTCTGGCGCGTCTGGGGCGGCGCGGACAGGGCGGCTGCGTCGGGAAGGGCCGGGGCCGCCGGGGGCTCCGGGGAAAATTGTTGCTCCTGTTCCAGCAGAGGCCTGACGTGTTCGGGGCCGAGTTCCGTGCCGGGATGTAGAATCATCAACCGCGCCAGCAGGTTGGACAGTTCGCGTACGTTGCCGGGCCAGTGGTAGTCTTCCAGCATTTTCAGGGTGTCTGGATGAAAGACGGGCAGGTCGCACTTCATGTCTCCGGCGTAGACGCGCATCAGGTATTGGAGCATGGGGACGACTTCGTTTTCCCTGTCCCGCAGAGGCGGCACCTGCACCGTGGTCACGCCTAGGCGGTAAAACAGGTCGCGCCGGAAGCGATCCTTGTGAATGAGGTGGCGCAGGTCGGCGTTTGTAGCGGAAATGCACCGGGCGTCAATGCTCACCGCGCGGCTTTCCCCCACCCGCTCGAACCTGGCGTCCTGGAGCACATGCAGGAGCTTGGCCTGCAGCGTGATGTCCAGGTCGCCGATTTCGTCCAGAAAGATACTCCCCTTGTCCGCCAGCTCAAAGCGGCCGAGCCTTCTGCTGGAAGCTCCGGTAAAAGCCCCTTTGACGTGTCCGAAAAGTTCGCTCTCAAAGAGCGTGGGCGAAAGCGCGGGACAGTTGACCTTGATGAAATTGTTGTTGGCCCTGGCGCTGAAGCGGTGAATGAAGCGTGCTATGAACTCCTTGCCGGTGCCGGTTTCGCCGCAGATGAGCACGGGCGCGTCGCTCATCGCCAGGAGGCGGACCTGGCTCATCAGATTCTGCATGGTGGCGCAGTTGAAAAAGAAGCGGGAGCCGGAATGCAGCAGGTCGTCGCCGCTCAGGAGCGTGTTCACCTGCTGGTTGAGATATTCGTTTTGCTGGTTGAGCTTGGCGTGGGTGACCATGTTGTCCACGGCTAGAGCCACCTGGGAGCATGTTTTCTCCATGAAATTGAGGAGCGATTTTTCCTCCTCCCCGTCAATATGGCGCAAGAAGGAGACCACGACCGCGCCAAAGGCCTTGCCCTGGCTGATCAGCGGAAAGGCTATGGCGGAACGCAGACCCGCCTGTCTCATGGAGCGGATAGCCTCATCGTCAGGGAAATCCTCCAGGCGCATGGATACGACAGGGGCGGACGTGGCGATGGCCTTCCAGGCCAGGGGGCCGCGTACGGGATTCTTGCCAGAGTCCATGCATGTGACGGGGGTGCCCGCGGCCTTGGCGAACCAGACAAGGGAGTCTGTTTCGGGTTCGTAGATGGTCAGGCTGAGGCGGTCATAGCCGATTTTGGATTGGAGAATTGCGGCCAGGGAGTTGAAGAAACCGTCAGGGGTCACTTCTCTCACTAGTATGTTGTTGATTTCCAACAAGGATTGATAGAGGGAGTCGGATGCGTAGAGCACGCTAATCTCCGCGTCAAGCCTCAAGGTTGTCTGTTCTGGTGCGGCCGGGGCGGAACGACCGCCCCAGTCACACTCATTACAAGGATATTTTCTTCAGGGCAAGCGACGCCCTGGGGGTAATCCCTACGCGCTTTCATACAGGCGAGTGATGATGAATTCGCGATGGTTCAGCACCTCGGCCGAAGTGAGGC
>CAZFCK010000076.1:0-19230 GCA_964517355.1 uncultured Desulfovibrionaceae bacterium
AGGGAAATGCATAAGAGCATCTAGCGCTTTTCAAGCGTGAGATGCTCTAAAAAGGGTTCTCCCCCTCGCGCTCCCCCTTCCTAAATTTTGTCGCCAGACAAGTATATTTATAAGACATTGAATTTATAGGCATTTCAGCCAAAAGTCTTTGGAAGGGGGGCCGGGGGGAGAACCTTTCTCCAGAAAGGTTTCCCCCCGGAAAAACCCAACAAGTCTTAATCAGTGCTTCCTTTTCAATTCCGGAGCAGTGTAACATACAAGGGGAATACCTCCGGCGGGTTAAGGGCATTCCAGCATGGAAACAAGGCTTGCCCTTCGGTATTTTCGGAGCCCGCCCCATCCGCGCCATTGGGAAACGTCAACTTTGAACCCTTTTATACCCAATAAAATCAGAACATTGTAATAACATAAACAGACTCTTTGCATCAGGGCGAGAAGAATGTATTTTTATAAATTCCAGCATGGGAGGAACGCAGTGGCGCCAATGCCTTCTTGTTAAGGAGCGCGTTGCTTGCGGTGTTTGACCGGCGCCATGTTTACCCGTATGCGGCATAGTCGGGGAAGATAGCTTAGAACATTTTGATATCTCAGGGAACAATTGCATGAATACCGATAGGAATTCTCAGGGCGTGCGCCCGGAAGGCGAAGGCAAGGCGAGTAATTTTATCCGGCAGATCGTGGAAGACGATGTGCGCGCGGGTAAAAAAGACGGCAGGGTGGCCACGCGTTTTCCGCCAGAGCCGAACGGCTATCTGCATTTGGGGCATGCCAAATCCATTTGCCTGAATTTCGGCATTGCCAGGGATTATAACGGGACCTGTAATCTGCGGTTCGACGACACCAATCCGACCAAGGAGGAGCAGGAATATGTGGACGCCATCATGGCCGACGTGCGTTGGCTGGGCTTTGATTGGGAAGACAGGCTGTATTACGCGTCCAATTATTTTGAGCAGCTGTACGCCTTTGCCGAACGGTTGATCGAAAAGGGACTGGCCTATGTGGACAGTCTCAGCGCCGAGGAGATACGGCGGCACAGGGGCACCTTGACGGAACCCGGCGCCGACTCGCCGTACAGGAGCCGGGGCATCGAGGAAAATCTGGATCTTTTCCGCAGAATGCGGGCTGGGGAGTTCAAAGACGGAGAGCACGTGCTGCGAGCCAAAATCGACATGGCGCATCCGAATCTCGTGATGCGCGACCCGACGCTCTACCGCATTCGCCATGCCCGCCACCATCGCACCGGTGATACTTGGTGCATTTACCCCATGTACGATTTCACCCATTGTCTGTCGGATTCCCTGGAGCGCATCACCCATTCCATTTGTACGCTGGAGTTCGAAAACAACCGTGAACTCTATGACTGGGTCCTGGACGCGCTGGACGTGTATCATCCGCGACAAATCGAATTCGCGCGCTTGAACTTGAGCTACACCCTGATGAGCAAACGCAAGCTGATACAGCTCGTTCAGGAAAAGCATGTCCGTGGCTGGGACGATCCAAGGATGCCGACCCTGAGCGGCGTGCGCCGCCGGGGCTACACGCCCGCCGCGATCCGCAATTTTTGCGAACGCATCGGCGTCGCCAAGGCGGATAACATGGTGGAATATTCGTTGCTGGAGTTTTGCGTACGCGAGGATCTCAACGACTGCGCCCCACGTGTGATGGCCGTGATGCATCCCCTCAAAGTAGTTATAGAGAATTATCCTGAAGGCCAGGTGGAGGAGTTCACGTTTCCCAACCATCCGGAGCATGAGGAGATGGGAAGCCGCAAGGTGCCCTTCTCCAGGGAATTGTGGATAGAGCGCGACGATTTCCGCGAGGATCCGCCGAAGAAGTTTCATCGCCTGGCTCCGGGCAGTGAGGTGCGCTTGCGCTACGCCTACTACATCACCTGCACGGACGTGATAAAGGACGCCGGCGGTGAGATCGTGGAACTGCGCTGCACTTACGACCCCGCTTCCCGCGGCGGGTGGAGCGAAGACGGGCGCAAGGTCAAGGGCACGTTGCACTGGGTTTCCGCGCCCCATGCCGTGGACGCCGAGGTTCGTCTGTACGAGCATTTGTTCACTGTGGAAAATCCCGCGAATCTGCCCGAAGGCGCAAGTTTTCTCGATGTGCTCAACCCGGATTCGCTCACCGTGCTCGAGCATTGCAAGGTCGAGCCCGCCCTCAAGGGGGGGCCTGTGCGGCAGAACTATCAGTTCGAGCGGATGGGATATTTTTATTCGGATGACGACAGCACCGGGGAGCGCCCCGTCTTTAATCGCACGGCGACCTTGCGCGATACGTGGGCGCGCATCGAGCGTGCGCAGAACAAGGGGAAATAGCTCGTTGTTTCGAGGGGAAAATCGTATCGGGGTTTTCCCCTCGGGGTAGGGTTTTTGTTGAAGGTTCTCAAGCGGCTTCGGCACATTGTAACGGGTATGGCTTGCGAGTGGTTGTTAACACGGTCTGCGCGGGTCAAGGGTGATCAGGGGGTGCGTGCGACCGCCCCTCGTTGGGGAGTGTGCGCCAATGGAGTGTGTATGGGGCGGCTGGCGCGATTTTTGCGGGTGGCCGCCTGATGTGTGTGTGGCGCGTGGGATGCGGAAAATCGTGCCAGCCGCGGAGAGTGGCGGAGGTGCGCGCAACGGCCTGGGAGCGCAGCCGCACCGTGCGGTCATGTCGAAGAGGGGGCGTGGCCTTTGATGTTTCGAGAGCGCTGAGGGATCTTGCATTGTTCCACAACTCGATGTGTTGTGCGCAGGTCGATTGACAGTCGTCGCCCCCTTTGTCTTCTCCCTCCCAGCCTTGCGCTTCAGTGCGCCGCCGCGTAGGGATGCTGCCACGCGGCGCCGCGCCGTCAGCGCGGCCTCTCGATTGCGGACTTCACCTTATAGCAAGGAACATTGCGATATGTCGCCCAAAAAGAAGACGACGCCGGGAATCAAACTGGCGTTGCTCGGGGTCTATCTGACGATCCTCATGAGCACGCTGGACGTGAGCGTGGTCAATGTGGCGCTGCCGACACTGGTCAATGCGCTGCAAACCAATTTCGCCACCATCCAGTGGGTTGTCGTCAGCTACCTCCTTGTCATCACTAGCTTTATGCTCATGGTTTCCAGGCTTGGGGACATGCTGGGGAAAAAGCGCCTTTTCACGTTCGGGCTGGTGCTTTTCACGCTTTCCTCCCTGTTGTGCGGCCTGGCCACCGATGTCTGGTACCTCATAGGGTGCAGGGCCTTGCAGGGGTTGGGGGCGGTCATGACCCAGGCCCTGGGAGCGGCGATCATCGCGGAAGTGGTGCCGCCGAACCAGCTCGGCAGGGCCATGGGCTATGTCGGGGGGACGGTATCCCTCGGACTTACGGCCGGCCCCTCCCTGGGAGGGGTGCTCATCGGATTCGTAAGCTGGCAATCCATTTTTCTGATAAATGTGCCCATAGGCGTCTTTGCGTTCTGGGTGGTTCATAATTACCTTCCGGTGTTGGAAAAACCTGTCGAGCGCGAGAGTTTCGACATGCCGGGCGCCATCATGTCTCTCCTCGCTCTGGGCTGTTACGCCCTCGGTATGACTATGGGGCAGGATAAGGGGTTCGGCGATGCGCCGGTCATGGCGCTGTTGGGCGTTGCCTGTGTTGGAGGCATTGTCTTCTTGTGGAGGCAAACAAAAGCGCTGCACCCCATGCTGGACCTGGAATTGTTCAAGAATCCGCTGTTGAGCTTGAACCTTGCCATGAGTTTCATGGTCTTCATCGGTACGGGCAGTGTCTACATTCTTCCTTTCTTTTTTGAATTGGTACAAAATTATAACCCTGCCCAGATCGGGCTGTTACTGGTGGTTGTGCCCCTGCTTATGGGGTTGGTGGCCCCGCTCGCGGGCAAGCTTTCGGATACATATGGGTCTCGGGGGCTGGGTATAGTGGGGCTCACGCTGTATGTTATCGGCGCCGCTCTGGTCAGCACCATGCAGATCGATACCCCCTGGTGGGGGTACGTCTTGCGCGCCACCCCCATGGGCGTGGGGATGGGGCTTTTCCAGGCGCCCAACAATAGCGCAATCATGGCCCAGGCCCCGCGGCATCGTCTTGGCGTTGTCTCGGGTTTGCTGAACTATTCGCGCACCGTGGGGCAGACCACAGGCATCCCCTTGCAAGGTTCGATCTTCACCGCCGTGGTGCTCGCCCATGCGCATCTTGCCCAGCGCACGGATTTTTCTCTGGCGCCGAAACAGGCTCTTGTGGATGCCTTTTCCTTTGTGCACTATGTAATAGTCTGTTGCGCCGGCTCGGCATTGTGCTTGGGGGTCATCGCCTATAGAATTGATAAAAGAAAAAGCAATTATCAGCTTCGCGAAGAAATGAGCTGAGGAGGTGGCTGATGAAACCTCTCCATGAAACCTTGCGCGGTCTGTGGCTGGTACTGCCCGTGGCCTTGCTGACGTGCGCTTCGTGTGCTCCAAAACAACCAAAAGTCCCTGTACCGCAACAACCGGAGCAAATCGCGAGGCCGCTGCCCCAAGAGGTCAGACAATGGGCGCCTTTGATACTGCGCCTGGAGCAACGGGGCTTTGAGCGCTCCCTGCTGGTGGTCTGGTTTGCGGACCCGCAGCTGCAATTCGACCCCTCGCCCATGCGCACAAAGCTGACCGAGCTGATGCGGCTGCATTACAATCGGGAGCGCACCAAAAAAATCCAACAGGCGCTGCTCACCATGGGTTTTGATCCCGGACCCGTGGACGGCCTTTCAGGACTGAACACGCGCCGCGCCATTCAGGCCTACCAACAGGCGCGCGGGGCGCTGGTGGACGGAGAGCCGGATGAGGAAGTCCTGCGCATGCTGGAGGCCGATCTCTCGCGCCCCAGATCGTCGTGGCCCACGCCTCCGGCCGATTTCATACCGCCTTCAGAGGCTCCGGCAAAGCCCGCGGTGTATGAAAAACTGCTCACCCCGGAGCAGTTGCGTAAAAGCGTTGCCTTTTATCGCGAACACCGGGCCTTGCTGGAAACAATGCGCCAGCGCTATGGTGTGCCGCCCGAATTGGCTGTCGGGATATTCACCGTGGAAACACGGCTGGGTGAATTTCTCGGGGGGCGCAAAGCCTTCAACACGCTCGCGAGTATGGCCCTGGCTTCTGATTACGGCGTTATCCGCCCCTATCTTGAAACAATGCCTCAAAACGCGGACGAAGAGGCCTTTTTGCGTGAAAAAGCCGCTGAACGCGGCGCATGGGCCTTTGACGAGTTGGAAGCCCTGTTGCTTTACGCCAGGCGCGGCGGGCATGACCCCCTGACTATTCCCGGTTCTGTCTATGGCGCAATCGGGATGGGGCAGTTCATGCCCTCCAATGCGGTCAGCTACGGCGTTGACGGCGACGCGGATGGCAAAGTGGACCTTTTTGTTCTTGAAGATGCGGTCATGAGCTTCGGCAATTTCATGCGCGCCGCGGGGTGGCATGGGGACATGAACGATCCGGAACGTCGGCGCAAAGCCCTTATGCGCTATAACCGCAGCACCCGTTACGTGAACACGGTCCTTGCCGTGGCGGATTATGTACGCAGCAACGGAGCGGAGTAGGGGCGCGATCGCTCGCCGTGCGCCCATGGTTTTCCCTGTGCGCTTCCGCGTCTGAAACGGACGTGTCCTTCTTCTGCTTGTGTCGCGTCACTGCATGTCTGTTCAGGCAGGCTTTCAATATGGATGGAAAGCTCTTCAGGTCCGGGCGGAAACCGTTGCAAGGACGGTCCTCTCATGAAAGCCTTTTTATCGGTACACGAAAAAGAAACGGAGCGTATACGGCGCATGCGGGCATATCTGGTCGGAGCCGTTCCGAACCCACGGCTGAATCGGAATCAACAATTCGCTTTTTTTGCGCTTTCCAGATTTTTCAAGCTGATTGTTTCGAGAGGTCCGACCAGGAAAGCAATTGTGGCTTTGTGTGTAATTTGTTTAAATAGATTGATATATTGTTGGGTGTGAGTCTCGTTGGCGGAGGGGGATGCTCTGGCGGAACATGTTTTGGCATGGCCTGTGCTTTATGCGGGTGTCGGTGCCGAATGTTTCGGCTTACACCCTCGGCGTAAGCGCCGGGGTGTCACGTACATATTCCTAATGTGGAGGAAGACTCACATGAAGCGTATCCTGTTTGTTGTCGCCTTGGTTTCCATGCTTGCCCTTGCCGCTACCTCTTTTGCCTTTGAAAAAGGCGAGGAAGTTGACCTTTGCGATGTCAATGGTGAATACACCTTGTTGGCTCCTGAAGCCGAGTGCGCTGGTGAAGTGGTGAAGGGGACCGTGTCCGATGTCCTCGAAACCGAGATCGTGGTTCAGGTTGGCGAAGGCCAGACCGTGACCTTCCCGATTCAGTAACCAAGGTACGGCAGTGTGGCTAACGCCGGGTCCGGCCTGCCCCAAATAGGGGATTCGGTGTAACGGCGCTGCTGTAATGACGGTATTTTTCAGGGGCGGATGCTCAGGCATCCGCCCCTGTTTTGCGTTGCAAGGGAATGGAAAAAAAGGAACTGGAGCGGCAAGCTTAAAATTTTGAAAAAGTTGAAAGGCATGCAAGGAGTCGCCTGCGGCTCCCTGCCGCGAAATGCGTTAGGGCGACACGAGAAACATGGCCACGTCCATGACGTTGGTGAGGGTGGGGCCTGTTTTCACGAGCGTGCCGGCCTGTTCGAAAAAATGGTAGGCGTCGTTGTTTTCCAAATGCGCAGCAGGATCGGCGCCCTTGGCGCGGGCGGTCTCCATGGTCCCGGGCAGCACCATGGCGCCGGCGGCGTCGGTGGGACCGTCGCCGCCGTCAGTGCCCACGCAGGCCAGGGCGACACGTCCCATGCAGGCTTTCGCCTGCTCAAGCGCCAGGCCGGCGGCCAGGGCCAGTTCCTGGTTGCGCCCCCCTTTGCCGGTGCCGCGAATGGTCACGGTTGTTTCTCCGCCCCACAACAGACAGGCGGGGGCGCGTATGGCCCCTTGTCCAAGACACACGTCCTGAAGGACCGCTATCATGAGTTTCGCCACTTCACGGGCTTCACCCTGAAGGTGTGAAGTGAGCACCATGGGTTGATACCCCAGGCTAGTGGCCATGGCGGCGGCTTGCTCCAAAGCGATATGGTTGGAGGCCACGATACGGTTGCGCACATGATTGAAACAGGATTCGCCCGGCTTGCTGGTCTCGGGCTGTTTCCCAGCGACGCCTTCGGTGATGATGCGCATGATTTCGCGGGGCATGCGCGCGCCAAGCCCGTATCGCGCCACAATGTTCAGGCAGTCTTTGAAGCTGCTCGCGTCAGGGGCGGTGGGACCGGAGCCTATGACATCCAGGCGGTCGCCCACCACGTCGGAAACAATGAGCGCGGTTGTGGTGGTCGGAGCCAGAGCCCGCGCCAGACCTCCTCCTTTGAATTGCGAGACGTGTTTACGCAAGGCGTTGGTCTCGTCTATGGTGGCGCCGCAATCGAGCAGAAGCTGGGTCATGCGCTGGACGTCTTTCAGGGACACGCCGGGAAGCGGTGCGGGCGTGAGGGCGCTGGCCCCGCCTGAGAGCAGGAAAAAGACCAGGTCCTTGTCCGTGCAGTCTTCGGCCATGCGCAACAGGGCCCGGGCGCCGGATTGGCCCGCCGCGTCCGGTACGGGGTGCCCGGCTTCCATAATCCGCGTGCGTCGCAGTTCCAGGCCGTGTCCGTATTTCACCACCAACAGCCCGTCGTGCAGCGCGTCCCCGAGGATGTCCTCAAAGGCTTTGGCCATGGGAGCGCTGGCTTTGCCCGCCCCCAGGAGGCGGACACGGTCGTAGTGGGGCAGATCGAACCATTGGCCGGCGACATAGAGCCGCTCGCCGTCGCGCCGTACCAGATTGATTATGGCGCGGTGCGGAGATACCGCTTCAATGGCGGCCTTGATGATTTTTTGCAGACAATCTTTGTGATTTTCTGGTGTCGGCATCTGGTGTTTTCCGTGAAAAAGCATGGCGGCGAGGGCCTGTTAACAAGGAGTTATGTCGTGGAGTATATCTCAGGATTCAAGCAGGTTTCGGGCCTGCGTCCCTCCAGCATGGCGAGCAGATTGCGCGCCGCCAGCGTGGCCATGTCCTGGCGTGAGGATTGCGTTGCGGAGCCCACATGAGGCAGCAGCACGGCATTGTCCAGGCCGGCAAGTCCGGAAGCCATGGCCGGTTCGTTTTCATACACGTCGAGTCCCGCCCCCGCAATGTCGCCTTGTCGCAAGGCTGTCACCAAATCGTCCTCCTTGATCACGGGGCCGCGTCCTGTATTCACTATGCACGCGGTGGGCTTCATGGCGGCGAAGACTGCGGCGTTGAAAAGATGGCGGGTCTGGGGGGTGAGTGGCGCATGGATGCTGATGAAGTCCGCTTGACGGACAAGTTCCTCGAACGTGACGCGCCGCGCGCCGAGGTCGCGCTCCAGTTCGGGATTGGCGCGGCCGGAATGGTTCGTGTACAGCACGCGCATGTCAAAGCCTTTGGACATGCGCGCCATGGCGGTGCCGATGCGGCCCGCCCCCACAATGCCGAGGGTTTTGCCCGAGATGTCCGAACCGATGAATTGCAACGGCCCCCAACCTGCCCAATTGCCGGAGCGCATCACGCGGTCTCCTTCCGCCACGCGGCGCGCAACCGCGAAGAGAAGGGCCCAGGCCAGCTCGGCGGTGGCTTTTGTCAACACGTCCGGAGTATTGGAAACAGGCATGTTACGCCGGGTGGCTTCGGCCACGTCGATGTTGTCGAACCCCACGGCGTAATTGGCATACCCTTTAAGCAGGGGCGCGGCGTCGAAAAATTCGCCGTCGATGCGGTCCGTCAGCAAACCGATGACGCCCTGCTTGTCCTGCACGACATGGAGAAGTTCGTCACGGCGCAAGGGACGATCCTCCGGGTTGATTTCCACATCGCAGCATTGCCGTAAAAGCTCGATGCCGGCAGTCGGAATCTGGCGGGTGATATAAACGCGAGGTTTCATGGGGTCATCCTTTTGATAATACGCAGCTCGCAAACCGCTGCCGTGATCTGTTGAGCGAAATTTCCTCTACGCAGATCGTATCATAGACGTACTTCGATGGTGAATACAAGGGTGCGGGTATGGGTGCGAACGAATAGGTATGGATTAATGGAGTACGTTTTTTCTGTCAGCCGGCTTTCACTTTTTTTGTGGTGGAAAGGTGTTGTATCGAGTATAAGTTGTCAGAGTAACGTCTGGAGCGTCGCGGCTTATGCAACTACGGGACACGTTTCCGCGTCCTTTGCCGTAACGTGAATACCGCTGGCAATAATTGACTCTTTAGCTTTATTGGCGGGAGGGGTGAAGAGAAACGTCGATTCCGGCCGGAACGGCAGTTGTTTCACCATGCCGCATATGGGTGTGGGAGGGGGCGTGAACCATGAAATACATGATACCAACAATCCTTTTGTTGCTGGCGCTGGCGGCGGGCTTGGCGGTGGTCGGCATTTTTGGCGAGAGACACAAGCCGGTGCGCATTGGTTATGCCGGACAACTCACCGGCCCCCAGGCCGACCTCGGCGTGCAGGGACGCAACGGCGCGCAATTGGCGGTTGAAAGCATCAATGCGCAGGGCGGCATTGAAGGCCGGCTCTTTGAACTCATGCCTGTTGACGACTTGGGCACCCCCGAAGGAGCCGTGCGGGCGGTGCGGGAACTTGCGGAACTCAAGGCGGCCGCCATTGTCGGGTTTATGACCAGCAACCAGAGCCTGGCCGCTTTGCCTGTGGCGGAAGAACTAGGCATTGTGATTATGAGTCCCACGACTTCCTCCTCCAAGCTTTCTGGAAAAAAGGACTTTTTTTTTAGGGTGCAGCCCGCGGTTACCAGTCCGGCCTATGCCTTGGCCACCTATGCACGCCGGAATCTGGGGCTTGATTCCGTAAGCGCCGTGTATGACAGAGACAACAAGTCGTATACCGAGTCGTTTCTTCAGGCCTTCAGGGAGCGGTATGAACAACTCGGAGGGCACATGCCCGTGGCGGAGGCTTTTTCTGCAAAAAATATCAATAATTATCCGCGATTGCTTTATGAAGTGATGCGGTCTGATCCTCAAGGCCTGCTCATTATCGCTTCGGCCTACGACACGGCCATCATAGCGCAAACCTACCAACGCGGCGACTGGAGTGCGCCTTTATTCTTTTCCACCTGGTCCTATACTGAAAAACTATTGCATATGGGCGGACATGCCGTGGACGGCGCCTATATCATGTGCGATTTCAACCCGCAGAATAACGATCCCGCTTATGTGGACTTCCATGCGCGTTTTGAAAAGCGCTTCGGCATGCAACCCGGTTTTGCCGCGGCCCAAGCCTATGACGCGGTGATGATCCTGGCGCAGGCCCTGAAGCGTGCGGGCATGAGTCCGATGAAACTGCCGGAAGCGTTGACCGGTATAAAGGATTTCTCAGGCGTCAACGGCGAGATAAGCCTGGACGCTTATGGAGATGTCGTCAGAAAAAGTTTTCTGGTCACAGTGAGGCAGGGGCGGTTTGTCTTGCATACCCCGATAAATGAGCAGTGAGCGCTTATTCCGGACACAGGATTATGGCATTTAAAGGTAAATATTCAATGAGCCGCACTTTTATGCATCTTCTCGTGCTGCGGCTTTTTATCCCGACGCTTGCGCTCATGCTGATAGGCATGCTTTCCCTAGGTTTTCTCTGGTACAAATCAGTGGGCACCGAACAGCAGCAGCTCGCCAATTCCGTGGCACACGCCGTGAGCAGATACCTGGAACAGGGGCACAGGGTTCTTGCAACCCTTGTTCTGGTCGCAGGGGAAGTGGGACAGGATGCTTTTCTCCCCTATCTGCAATCCTCCTGGTGGTCGTTCGGTTTTTTCGATACGTTGTACCTTTTGGATAACAACAAGCACATCGTTTTCATGGCGCCTTTTGACGAACGGTACTCGGGCCTGGATCTTTCCGGACAACCATTTATCTCACTGGAATCGCAGAAGAAAAAGGGTAATGTTTCCAAGCCGTTCACTTCCTTGCGCACTGGTGATCCCACCGTGCTGATGGCGCAACAACTCGATAGCGGGGGGCTTGTCGCCGGTGAACTGAACCTCAAAGAATTGCAGGTGGTCATTGACGCCGCCTTTCATCGCGGTTCCCGGGATATGCTTTTTGTGGTGGATGGTTCCGGTTTGCTGTTGGCCCATCCGAAAAAGGAGTTGGTTTCCCAGCAAGTCAATGTGGGGCATTTGAAAATAGTGCAGGCCGGATTGGCGGGCAAACACGAACCGCTTTTTCATGACGAAGATGGGCTGTTCATTGGCGCTTCCGCCCCCATCCAGGGAACGGACTGGCTCGTGGTGGTGCAAGCCAAGGTTGAAGACGTCAATAAGCCGGTATTGAAATCCATTGCTCCGGTGCTTTTTTTATTGCTTTGCATCTGGATCGCCCTTCTCTGGACCTTTCGCCGCAGACTGCAGGCCCAGGTGCTGCGGCCGGTGGAGCTGTTGGGACAGGCTGCGGTAAGCCTTTCGTCGGGCAATCTCGACCACCGCATCGACATTCGGGGCAAGAACGAAATCGGGGCCGTGGCGGGAGCCTTCAACGTCATGGCCAACAGGTTGAAGCGCCGCGTCGGCATGGAAAATCTTATTTCCGATATCTCTCGCCGGTTCGTCAATGCCTCAGGGGAGCGGGTCAATAGAGCCATAGTGAAAACACTGCGCGATTGCGGCATGTTCGCTGAGGCGGACAGGTGTTACCTGTTCCTTTTTGCCGAAGACGGCGCGACGTTGAGCAATACGCATGAATGGTGCCGCAATGGTGTGACGCCTCAAATCGACAGCCTGCAGAATATTCCTTATGACGCCTTCCCGTGGTTTTTGGGACAGCTGCGCCAACACGGCGTACTCCAGATGATGGACGTGCAGCACATGCCTCCCGAAGCGGTGGTGGAGCAGCAAGCCCTGCAGGAGCAGGACATCGTCTCTTTGCTCTGTGTCGCCATTGGGCGGGGCGAAAGCCTGCGGGGCTTCATGGGGTTTGATGTCGTTACCGGAAGCAAGGTCTGGTCGCGCCTTGATATCGACATCCTGCGCGTGGTGGGTGAACTCATCAGCAACGTGCTGGAACGTGACAAGGTGGAGCAGGCCCTGGAAAGGGAGCTTGATCTCAACACCGCCCTGTCGCAACTCTCCGAAGCGCTGCTTTCCACACTTTCCCTGGAGGGCATGGCGCGCCTTGTGCTGCGAAAGGCGATGCAGCTCACGCAAAGCCCCATCGGCCTTGTTTCCATCGTGGATTCCGGCAACGGCGTGCAGCGGTTTTATCAGGAGGCGTTGTCTCCCGAGTTGGGGTGCGGCCGCGACAGCATGGAACTGGAGGCCCATGTGGATTCGGGCGTGTTCGAATGGGTCATGGGGCGTAAAAAATCATTCCTCACGAATAATCTCCCCGAAGATCCCAGAGGCAAGGGGATGCCGGAAGACCACCCGCGTATCATAAGCCTGGCCGCCGTGCCGTCGCTGGTGGAGGATACGCTCATAGGGCAGATCGTTGTCGCCAACAATCCCGCGGGATATGGCGACCCCGCCCGCCAGGCGCTGGAGCGCTTGGCTGTACTGTTCGCCATCGCCATGCGCCGCGGCATGGCCGAGGAAGAGGTGGCCGCGCTCAATCGGCAGCTGGAGCAAAAGGTTCTCGACCGCACGAAAGAGCTATTGCAGAAAACAGAAGATCTGGAGCAGGCTAATGTAAAGCTCACGGAACTGGATCGGATGAAATCGTCCTTCCTCTCTTCCGTGTCCCATGAATTGCGCACTCCCCTCACCTCGGTGCAGGGCTTCGCCAGACTCATCACCAGAGATTTCTCCCGGCTTTTCCAGGAGGAAAAGATGCAGGGAGGAAAATGCGCGGAAAAGGGTCAGCGGATTTTGCAGAACCTGAAGGTGATCGAGTCGGAAAGCATGCGTTTGACCAGTCTCATCAACGATGTGCTCGACATCTCTAAAATTGAGGCCGGCAGCATGTCCTGGAACGACACGCTGCTGCATGTGGAGGATGTGCTGCGCCAGGCCGTGGCCTCTGTGAACAACTTGTTTTCCGGAAAAAGGCACCTGCTGTTGGAGGTGGATATCGCGTCCAATCTGCCCCTGGTCTTTATGGACAGGGACCGCTTACTGCAAGTGTGCCTTAATTTGCTGGACAATGCGGTAAAGTTTACGGCCGAAGGCTCTGTGCGACTCAAGGCCGTCAAATTGACCGGAGACTTTGTCCGTATTGAAATCACGGATACCGGGGCAGGTATTCCGGAAAATGAGCTGGAAAACATTTTTGATAAATTTCACCAGATCCAGAAAGACGACACCCTCAAGGACAAACCAAAAGGCACGGGACTCGGACTGGCGATTTGCCGGCAAATCGTCGAACATTACGGTGGAAAAATCGGGGTCACGTCCACTGTTGGCCTGGGGAGCACCTTTTATGTGGAGCTGGTGGGCATGCAATCCGGGCATGACGACGCCAATGGCGGACTCCCAACTCGGGATGACGCGGGCATTGCCTAGAGCATCTCACGCTTGAAAAGCGCTAGATGCTCTTATGCAATTCCCTGGAACAATTGGAAATTGTTTCAGGGGAGAGCCTTGTTTCAAGGCAAAAATGCGCTAATCTTGAAAGGGGAAGGCCTCCGGCGGCGTTAAGATCTTCAGAACATTGAGATTGGCAAAACATGAAAGTATAAAAAATGAGGTAAAGCAAAATATTCGCGGGTCCAGGGGGGCGTTCCCCCCTGGCGGGGCTTGGGGCGGAGCCCCAGAATATGCCGTGCTAACGCTGGGTTGTTCAGGAAGATTCGAGGAGCGCGGCGTAAGCGCCGGCAACATCTTGCAGGTTGTAATCGCGAGCGGCGCGTTCCCGCCCCGCAGCGCCCATACGTGCGCGTAACGGAGCGTCGGCGAGCAATTCGTTGAGCGCCCGGGCCAGAGATTCCACGTCGCCGGGCGGGGTAAGCACTCCGGTTTCACGCTGCGCCACAACTTCCCCGACTCCGCATGCATCCGCGGCCACCACGGGCAGACCAGAGGCCATGGCTTCCAACAGCGATGCCCAAACGTCCGCGTTGATCGCAGGGATCGCGACCACGTGCGCCACATGGAATAAGGGCGAGATGTCCTGCCGCGCGGGAAGAAATTCGGTGTTCCCGGCAATGCCGAGGCGCTGCGCTGTTCTCAAAAGCTTCTGGCTCAGGGAGCCGTTGCCCACCACCATGAGCCGGGCTTGGGGGTGCGCGTCCACCACTTTGGCAAAAGCCCGGAACAGGATGTCGTGCCCGTAGCCGCGTTTCAGACGCCCCAAGCAGAGAATGCGTGGTGCGGGATCGCGCATATCGGCCGTCTCCGGATAAAAGCGCTGACAATCAACGCCATCCCTGACGCGCGTCATGCGGGCAGAGCGTATGAAAAAACGCCGCGCTTCCTGTTTCAAGGCTTCGGCGTTTACCAGAAGCCTGGTCGCAAGCGGCCACAGCAGCGGTTCCAGTTGGCGCCATGCATCGCCGGGCGCTCGCAACGTGCCGAAAATTCGGGGAACGCCGGCAATCCTGCCGAGGATGCGTCCCCAAATGTTGGCCGCCCCGCCGTACAGCAGTACGGCGTCGGGACGCCGGGCGCGGAGAAGTTTGCAGAGCCGCACCAGAACCAGAGGGGTGACGCGGCGTGTGCGCCCGAGCCTGTGTACCTCGAGCCCTTGGGCGGCGGCTAGGGGGCTCAGATCGCCGGGAGCGGCAAGAACCCACAATGCGACGCGCGCTTTGTCCGTGTTCAGGGCCGCGGCCAACTCCACAAGAGCGCGGGTTTCTCCCATGAATTCGAGATCATGGACGAGAATCGCCACGCTCTGGGGAGGAGTTGTTGTCGTTATGGAAGGGGGGGCGGCGTTGATGCTTGTATGTTTCATGATGTGCGTGGATTATTAACAGGTTGATCGCGCTGTTTTTGCCGTGATGTTCAAGCTATGAAATCTCCGGCAATTGCAGAGCAATCTGTTGCAGAGTTCTTATGCGCGCGGTGTAATGCCGCGCTGTTGCAGAAAATAAATGTCAATCAACGTATGTGTTCTTTATCCCCAACGCATATCTCTTGTCCATAGGACGTTGGCCCGGCAACACTACGGGAGATCCGTTGCCGGGCGCCGTTGAATACAGGCCCCCACAGAGAATGGCATGGGACCGCGCTTGCATGGTCCGGACGGTGTGCTTCAACAGCCTTATATGAAACAGGAAACCAACACGGCGTCAGCTGTTTTATGATCCAGGCGCACCCTGTTTCCGTTTATTTCCAGGACCCAGATTTCACTGTTTTGTTCACGCGGCAGGACGCGCACCTGATCGTTTGGGGCGAGTCCCGAGCCGGCGGCCGGTGGAAGTATCTCTCGAACCGTGCATTTTTGCCCAGGTCTGAGCAAACTGACGGGAACCACGGCGCCGGGGCGCAGTATGGAAGGATCGGGCGGTATGGGGGCGCCATGAGGGCTTTGCGTGGGGTGTCCCAGGAGGTCGTCGAGATAGGCGTAGGCCTCGGCGTCATGTAAATGTTCCAGCTCGTGCGCTTTGTGGTGCAGTTCCGCGGCGGGCGTGCCCACGTGGGCAAGGTAAGCCTCCCAGAGTCTGTGCGCGCGTTGGATGCGTTTGGCCTCCGTGCGGCCAGGTTCACTGAGAAACAGACCGGAATCCTGCCGCGCCAGCAGTCCCTGGCCGGTCATGTTGTGAAGGGCCAGTTTCAGGCTCTTGGGGCTGTGGCGCTCATGGGCCAGGATAGTCCCCAGCTCTTCCGCGGAGAGAGGTGGAGAGGCGGCCTCTTCTGCGCGCAGCAGCGCCCCCAGCACGTCTTCCAGGAGCTTTTGCGGCACCATGCGCCGTAACCGCAGGCGTCTGGCCAACAAGCCGTAACGGGGCGCCAGCACCAGGACAACCAGGAATTGCAACGTGCAGAAGAGCATGATGGCTCCACCCCCGGACGAATCCAGCCACACGCAGAGGTAGAGCCCCCCGAGAACGCTGGTGAGGCCGAATATCGCGGCGAGCAGCATCATGCGGTCCAGGCGGTCGGAAAGCAGATAAGCTGTTGCCGCGGGAGTGATGAGCAGCCCCACCACGAGAATCACGCCCACCATGCTTACGGCGCTGACGACCACGAGGGATACGCAGCCCGTGAGCAGATAGTCCAGGGCCACCACGGGCAGGCCGATGCTCGCGGCCATCACGTGATCGAAGCTGATGAGTTGCAGCTGCCGGAAAAGCAGCACCACCACGCAAAGCACCAGGGAGGAACTGACGGCCGAGGCCCAGAGGTCCGCGTCTCCCACGGCGAGCACGTCTCCCATGATGAAGTGCATCAGGTCGATGTGGATATAGTTGCGGAACATGGAGACCAGCACCACGCCGGCCGCGAATACGCCGGTGTACATGATGCCTATGGCGGCGTCTTCCTTGATGCGCGAGACGCGGGACACGAAGCCGATGAGCATCACCGTGAGCACGGCCGCGATAAGCGAGCCCAACAGCATGCCGGGGGCGTGCGCTTCCAGGCCGAACAGCAGCTTCATGATCAGATAGCCTCCGGCCACGCCGGCGATCATGGCATGGGAAAGCGCATCTCCTAGAAAGGCCATGCGTCTGAGCACCACGAGGCAGCCGATCACGCCGCTGACTATGGCCACCACGCCCCCCCCGATCAAGGACTTGAGAAAAAACGGTTCATGCAGCGGGGCGATGAAAAGAGCATACAGCGTGTCCATCACTGCTCGCCTCCGGTTGCCGGGGTGTTGCCCGCCGGCATGGTCTTCCCGATGAAGGCGAAGGCCCGCAGGGTGCCTTCGTAGACCTCGCTGAGAAAATCCTGTTGCAACACGGCGTCGGGGGGACCGTAAGCGTACAGGCGTTGTTTGATCAGGGCCAGGCGGTCGAAGTATTCCGCCGCGGTGGTCAGATCGTGATGCACCACCACCAGGGTGCGGCCGGATTTCTTGGCGCGTTCCAGCACATCCAGGATGGCGCGTTCCGTGGCGGCGTCCACACCGGCGAAGGGTTCGTCCAGGAGCAGGATGTCCGACCCCTGAGCCAGGGCGCGGGCCATAAAGACCCGTTGTTGCTGCCCCCCGGAGAGTTGGCCGATCTGGCGATGCCGCAGATCCTGCATGCGCACCATTTCCAGAGACTGGTCCACGATGCGGCGGTCCTCCGGGCCGGGATCGCGGTACCAGGGGATGACGCCGTAGCGCCCCATCATGGCGACCTGTTCCACGGTTATGGGAAAATCCCAATCCACGCTGCCTCGTTGCGGTACGTACGCCACCAGTCCTTTGACGGATTCCGTGGGGCGTCCTTGAATGCGCACCTGCCCCACATCGCGTTTGACAAAACCCAGCATGGCCTTGATCAGGGTGGATTTTCCGCCGCCGTTGGGGCCGATGACGCCCACCAGGAGCCCGGATTCTATGCGCAGGTTGATGTCCAGCAGCGCGGGTTTGGGTCCGTAGCTGACGGTGAGATGCTCCACCTCGATGGCCGGGGGTGTGGTAGTGGTCATCATGGCGTACGCTCCCCGGAAATCCGCACGTGCAGGTTGCCTCTGATCGCGGCGCCGTGGTCGGCCCAGAACGTGTCTTCGGCGATGGCAAGGTTTTCATGGAGTACGCGCAGGCGCACGGCGTGGCTCATTTGATACTCTCCCAATGGCGGTGACGCTTCCAGATAGAAAATATTGACTCCCGCGGTAAGCCCTTGCGTAAGGGGAACGCGCAGCGGAACATCAGGGGTGAGATCATTTTCGAGAAAAACGTCGCTCCCCGAGAGGCTGACGCGCACCGGGGGGGCGGGGCGTCCTCCCGCGTCAAGGGCGAATGGATCGGGCTGGGGGCGGAAGGTGGCTGTCACTTCAAGGGCGTAATCCCCCGAAATCTCCATAACGCGCTGAGGAACGGAAGAGACCGAGGGGGCTTTCCGCCCCGTGAAAAGGGCTGTGCCACCGAGTATGCAGAGCAGAATCAAGGCGGCCAGACCGAATCGTGGTGAAATCATGGCTGCTCCCTGAGCGCGTTGACAATGGTCAGCACGTTTTCCCGCATCATGCCGATGTATGTTTCTCCGGCGCTGTTTTCCTCACCCATGGAATCGGAATACAGTTCCCCGCCGATGCGCACTCCCGCTTCCCCGGCGATTTCGCGGATAAGTTTGGGATTGACGCTGGATTCGACAAAGACGGCTTTGGCTCCCGAATCGCGGATGGAAGACACGACCTGTTTGCGCCGCTCGGGCGTCATGCCGCCCCCTACTTCGCTGCCGGTGCTCCAGCCCACCGGAGCCAGGCTCAAATAGTTGTTGTCGGGATTCAATGCGTATTCCCGGCAGAAATAATTGAACGCGTCGTGGCTGGTCACGAGAACGCGCTTTCCGGGCGGTATGGCGTCGAACTGGCCGCGAATCCAACCGTCCAGGGCGCGCAATTGCTGCAGGTAGAGTGTTGCGCGCGCATGGAAATTTCGGGCCTTTTCCGGAAAGGCTCGGGCGAGGGCCTGAGCGATGTTGTTCACGTAGATCGCGGCGTTGCGTGGTGAGAACCATGCGTGCGGGTCGGATACGGATTGCCCCGCGTATTCCACTTGCAGCGGCTGCACGCCTGTCGTGCAGATAGCCACGGACTTGCCCGCGTCCTTGGCGAGCTTGCCCATCCAGTCGTTGCCTTCCAGGTGCAGGCCGTTCTCCAGGCAGAGGGCCGCGTTCACCACGAGCTTGGAGTCTTCAGGGGTGGGCATGTACGTATGCGGATCGGCGCCCGGCGCGAGAATGCAGCGGACATCGCAATCATCTCCCGCAACATGCCGTGCGAAGTCCGCCACTTGTGTTGTGGAGCAGACGATCATGGGCGTGGCGGACTGGGCCGCAACCGTTGTGGCCGGCAGGAACAGCAGAAGTGCGGATACTGCGCAGTATAAAAGGTTCTGAAGTGTATTGGTGGTCATTTTTTTACCTGTTGCTAAAAGAAAAAGAGGTAGTCCGGTGGGATACCTAGGCGCTATTGCCTCTGCTCCCGAGGCGCGCAACCGTCACGCCGAGCGGCCGCCACAGTATGCTAAGCCATAATATAACGAACTCATAGGTAAAATTTACATAACTCCCCGGACACAGGTACAACTGAGGAATATGTCAGCATTACGACTTTCGGACTAGAGCATCTCACGCTTGAAAAGCGCTAGATGCTCTTATGCATTTCCTTGGAAC
>CAZFCK010000077.1:0-19216 GCA_964517355.1 uncultured Desulfovibrionaceae bacterium
GGAAATGCATAAGAGCATCTAGCGCTTTTCAAGCGTGAGATGCTCTAGTGGCTTACCTTGCTCCCAACGGATGTGGTAACGGCGTCAGCTGGATTGCTGACAGGCCGTTTTTCGGGTTTTCGCGGATTCCTTACCGCTGAGCCGCCGCCAGAGAAAGGTGTCGGGCGCGTCGCAGGGGATGTTTCCCAAGGGGATTTCGGCACGCGCCATGGCCATATGCCCTCCTGCCGATCCCACGTCGCTGAAGAGTTCTTCCGCAAGACGCCCCATATTGTTCATGCCGCGGGAAAAACCGTCGCTGCGGAGTACGAGCACCAGTTTATCCTGATAGATGCCGGCCACGCCTGTCCAGGTGATTTCGTGCACGCGCATGAAAAAATCCGCCAGGACCACGAGAATGTCGGGATTTTCCACGGTATCCATGAAGATGAAGAATCCCTTTTTCAGGTAGCGGATGCACTGGAAGGCCTTGGAGAAATGGCTCAGCCACTCCAGCCTGAACTCACTGCGCACGATTTTGCGCAGGAGCATGGTGTTGGAAAATTTACTGAGGTAGCGGAAGGCGCGGATATCCACGTCGCAAAACTCCCGCTCAAAGCTCTGGGTATCCGATTTGATGCCGTAAAGCAGAGCCGTGGCGAGCAATTTCCCGGGGCGGATGTTCAGATTGTAGAGATATTCCGTGAGCAGCGTGCTGTTGGATCCGTAATCGCTTTTGATTTCTTTGAATTGCGCTTGCACGGGCGCGTTTTTGTTGAGCGGGTGGTGGTCCAGAACAAGGGAAAACGTATAATCCTTGAACGACGGGTGGTGGTGGGGCTGTGAATCCACGAGAGCGAATTTGTCGTATTGCGCCGCCACGTTTGGCGTCAGGCGCACCGTGGGAATGCGCAGATACTGGATCATGGAAAGGTTGTCCGGTCTGCGCACCTCGTTGACGTGCGCAATGCCGATGTCGCTGACGCGGTGGCTCATGATGCGTTTGAGCGCCATGGCCGAAGCCAACGCATCCGGGTCGGCATTGATCAGGATCAACCAACGCTCGTTGCGCGAAAAAAGGTCCAACAGCTGATTCAATTGTGTGCCAAGCTTGCGGAAATATGCCATGCTATCCTTTTTTGATTTCCAGCGGCAGACCGGCGACGACCAGTGTGACCGTTGCGCAGGCTTGAGCCAGTGTTTGATGCAGCATGCCGAGTTCTCGCACGAATCTGCGCGTGAGCTTGTCCGCGGCGATAGGGCCGAGACTTACCTCGCAGGAAACGAAAATAAGGCGCGCCTGCCGGTTGCGGGCCGCTGCCGCCAAATCGGGAATCTGAGCCGTAAATGACTGTGCCAGATTTTCATGTCCGCTGTCCAGACAGGCGAACAGCCAAAAATCGAGACTGTCGGCGAGAATGTTCGCATACCCCTGCTGCAACGCCGTCATGATGCCGGAAAAGAGGTGGATTCCGGTTTCGATCACAGGCAAGGCGCAGGGGCGGGACAGCTTGTGGCGGCGCACCTGTTCCCTGAATCCGGCGTCCCGGGCCCTTCCCGTCACGAGAAGACAGGCGGGTGGCCCTGCCTGGAGCAGTTGCCCCATGGCGAAATCGGATTTGCCGGATTTCTCGCCGCCAAGCACGAGATGCAAGGACATCAGAGCCTCTCCCGCAAGGCGGCGGGGGACGCCAGGTGCGCCAGATGCGCTGCCGAACGCTCCCAGGCGGGCCAGTCGAAGATTTCCAGCAGCAATGGGGGCATGTTCTCCGGCGGAAAGCAATGGAACACGTCCGTGAGCACCGTTTCCTGTTGCGGCGAAAGAGCGGTGAGAGGGAGATGCTTATGCGCGCGCACGTCAACTCCGGGGGCGTAGAGATGCAGTAACCGGGTTATCTTCAAAATCTGCGGCGATTGCAGGAGGTTTTGCTGCCCGAAGGCCAGGGCATGGCCGAAATCGAGACACAAGCCGCAATGATATGCATACGCCAGGGGCGCTGCTTGAGCAAGGTCGTTGCCCTGAATATTCTCGAAAAGGAGCAGGCCGGCATCCAATCCCGCGGCGCGCCAGCGCCGGATGAACTCTTCAAGGTGGAGCGGATCTTCCGGCGGATGCAGGACAAAAGCCCACGGAGCCAGAAACGCGGACTTGCGCGCCAGTCGTACGCAGGCCTCGGCCGCGTCCACGCCTCCCGCGCTCCAGTCGAGATCCAGCGGGAGATGGACATGGAAGCGCATGCGCTCCCGGCGTCCGGGAAGAACGGCAAGCTCTGCGGGGAGATCATCGGAATCGTAGTCAAGACAGGCCCGCGTTTCGAAAAAACACAGGCCGATCTCATCGACGCGCCCCGCGAGAAAAGAACAGTTTTCCGCCACGCTGGCCGGCAGCACGCATGATGGGGCGGCCAGGCGCCAGCGTGCGCTCATGCTACCCCCCGCACGGGGTCGTATCTCCCTGGAGCTTTTCAATGGCGTGTTTCACGGCGGGCAGAACGGCTTCAAGATTTTCAGCCACCGCCTTTTTCGATCCGGGCAGGGTGAGCACGAGACTGTGCCCGACCGCTCCGGCCAGGGCGCGGCTGATCATGGCGTGGGGCGTTTTTTGCAAACTGGCCATGAGCATGGCCTGCTCAAAACCGGGAAGCCGTTTGTCGAACAGCATGGACAAGGCTTCGGGGGTGGTGTCGCGCGGTCCCACACCGGTGCCGCCGGAGGTGACGATCAGATCGAAACGCTGGTTCAAGGCCAGGTCGGCCACCAGGCCGCGCAAGCGCAATGGTTCGTCCGGGAGCACAAAACCCTGGCTGTGGCACACGGGGAGCGCCTGCCGTACGCACTCCTCCATGAGCGGGCCGCTCAGGTCTTCGCGCCCTCCCGCGGCGCAGGTGTCGGAAAGCGTTATCCAGGCCAGGCTCAATCCGTTTTTACGAGGCACGAGAGGAGCTTGCGTGTTCCTGGGGAGTTCGGTGACGGTTCTGGCGAGAATGCCCCATACGCTGTGGGGGCTTTGCAGGGACCATGGACCCCATTGATTGGCAAGCACGCGCAATGCCAGGCCCGGTCCTGAAAGTTCAGCGCCGACCGGGAGGCGGGGCGGCGCGCCGGCCACCCGGATATGCACGTCCTCCTGCACGGAAGCGGGGAGGGCCAGCGCTTCAGGGACAAGAGAAATAAAAAAATCCACCTCTGATTCAAATTCATAATCGCCCGTATGCAGCACGAGTTCGGGACAGGAAATATGCATTATCGCCTCCTGGTCGATGGAGGGCGGCAGCCCTTTCATTTTGCCGGTAAATAGCGTATTAGCCCGGCGTCAAAGCAACCGTACAATTATCCACCAGCGGGGAACGTTACAATGAAAGGCATTATCCTGGCCGGCGGCTCAGGTACTAGGCTTTATCCCATCACACGCGGCGTATGCAAGCAACTCTTGCCCATCTATGACAAGCCCATGATCTACTATCCCTTGTCAGTGCTCATGCTTGCCGGGATCAGAGATATTTGCATTATTTCCACGCCCGAGGATTTGCCGCGCTTCCGAACCATGTTCGGCAGCGGTGAGCGACTAGGCTTGCATTTCTCCTATATCGAACAGCAAAAGCCCGAAGGCATTGCCCAGGCCTTTCTCCTGGCCAAGGACTTCATCGGTGGTGATTCCGTGTGCCTGGTCCTTGGAGACAATGTGTTCTACGGCCACGGCCTTTCGAATTTGTTGCGGGGCTGCACGGAAATCACCAAGGGCGGCATCGTCTTCGGCTATAAGGTGCGTGATCCGGAACGGTACGGCGTGGTCGAGTTCGATGAAATTCAAAACGTGCTTTCAATCGAAGAGAAACCCAAAAAGCCGCGCTCCAAATATGCGGTGACAGGCCTCTATTTTTACGACAACGAGGTTGTGGACATCGCTTCCAGCCTTACGCCATCGGCCAGGGGCGAACTCGAGATCACGGATGTGAACAACGTGTATTTACGGCGCGGACGCCTTAAAGTGGAAATAATGGGCAGAGGCTTCGCCTGGCTCGATACCGGCACGCACGAGTCTCTGCACCAGGCCGCGAGCTTCGTTCAGGCCGTGCAGGATCGCCAGGGAACGAAGATTTCCAGTGTTGAGGAAATCGCCTTCCGCAAAGGCTATATTGATCGCGCCCAATTGCAGGAACTTGCCCAGGAAATGATCAAAAACGCCTACGGACAGTATTTGATGGAACTGGCGAAAAGCGAAGATACCTGGAATTGATTTCTTGGAATTCAGTTCGAAAAAACAACAGCGCGCCGTTTGGAATGAACGGCGCGCTGTTGCTGCATCAAAGCTCCCGGCCGGTAGTCCGGCGACAGCGTTTTTGCGTAGGGCGTTACAGGTTGTATCTGAAATGAAATCGTCGCTTCGCGTCTAAGCCGAAGAGCATCCTCGCCTTTCCAGGCCGGGGCGCTCTAGTGGTGCATATGCTCGCCCTTGAAAATACGGTACAATGCCGTGCCGACAATAACGGCCATATATGAAAAGATGCCGATAACACCCACGAATCCCTGAGGCGTGGAGTGCATCATGTTGTTCCAGAGTTCCGCGATGGTTTCCATGGGCGTCTCCTGTATGCATGATATTCAAACAGCTGAGGTTTGGGCCATATGCCGCTCCTGCTTTTTTACCGGCCTTGGCCGCGTTGTCAAGTGCAATTACTTGCGGCCGGCAATCCCGGTTCACGATTGTTTATGGAGGCGCGGCAGTATCCTGCGCGGCGAACCGGGGACGTTCCCCGAGAATTAGCGCTCAGTGTCGGCTAGCGCTTTATACGGTAAAAAGCTATGATACATGACTACGGGTTGGCTGCTCAGAACGGTGGCCGGAGATTTTTGGGTGGGCCTCGCCATGGCGCCCAAGTGCGCGGCGTGACGGAACAGGATGGGAAATGACGAAGGTTTTTCAAAATAGCAGTTCAGTACGGCATCCGGAAGACATTGTGCCAGGCGCTACCCTGGAACTGGAAATACAGGCTTTGGCCATGGGCGGTATGGGCGTTGGGCGGGCCGCGGGACTTGTGGTCTTTGTGGAGCAGGCCTTGCCGGGGCAGCGAGTCGAGGTCCTGGTGACGCAGCGCAAGAAACGCCATGCTGAAGCGATGCTGGTACAGGTGGTGCGCGCCGTGCCGGAGCAAGTGGCGCCCAGGTGCCCCCATTTCGGTGTCTGCGGGGGGTGTACGTGGCAACATATGGATTACCAGGCACAGTTGGACTGGAAGCGCAAACTCACGGCGGAAGCGCTGCAACGTCTTGGGGGCGCGCAGGATGTGGTTGTCGCGCCCACGCGCCCCTCTCCTGAACAGTGGGGCTATCGCAACAAAATGGAATTCGCCTTTTCCGGCCAGGGAGAGGGATTGTTGCTGGGGTTGCGCAAACGCGCGTCTCATGAGGTGCTTGACCTTGAGACCTGCCATCTGATTTCCGCCGGGGCCGTGGAGGTGCTGCACGTGGTGCAGGAATTGTGCGCGGCCACGGGACTGCCGGCCTGGGATGCCCAGACACGTGACGGATATTGGAGATATCTCGTTGTCCGCTGCTTCGCGGATGCGTTGCTGGCGCAGCTGATCACCGCGGACGCCCCGCAATGGGACGAGATGACCCTGGACGTGACGCGGCAGCTTATTGAGCGCGTGCCCTCCCTGGCGGGAGTGGTGCATGGCGTCCGGCGCAGGCCCGAGCAGCTCGCCCTCGCCGAAAACACCGTGCACGTGACCGGTCGTGAAGCGTTGGACGTGACGTTGTACGACGCCATGCATGCGGGCGATGCGCAATCAGGCTTCACCTACCGGGTTTCGGCCGGTTCCTTTTTTCAGACAAACACCAAAGCGGCTCAGGAACTCTTTTCCCTTGTACGGCAATGGGCTGCCGCAACGGCCGATGAAGTGGTGTGGGACGTGTATTGCGGTGTTGGAGGGGCAGGGCTCTTTGTGGCGCGGGACGCAAGGTTGTTGGTGGGATTCGATATCAGCCGCGAGGCCGTGGCGGACGCGCAACGGAACGCGACAGCCAACGGCCTGGCGAACTGCCTGTTCCGCGCCGGAGAAGTGCGACGGCTTTTGCCCAGGGAGCGCGAGCGTCCGGATATCGTGCTTCTGGATCCGCCGCGCGCCGGTTTGCGCCCGGAGACCGTGTCGTATCTCGTGGACATGAAGCCGCGGCGCGTGATCTATATTTCATGCAATCCCGCGACACAGGCGCGCGATATTGGGCACATGCTTGAACAATACCGGCTTGCCGCTGTGCAGCCCTTCGACCTTTTCCCCCATAGCCACCATGTGGAAAGCGTGGCCCTTCTGGAACGCCGCTAAGATCCCAAAATTTTGAAACAGGAATGCCCCGGCGGCTTACGAACCTTTTGATAAAGGTTCGTAAGAATCACCCAATCCTTTTAACGGGCAGAACCTGTTATCCTGAAAGTTTTTGAAGAAAGGGTGCGGGGGAGAAACTTTTTCAAAAAGTTTCTCCCCCGATTCATTTATCCGCTTGAGCAGACACCAAGAGAAAAGGGCTTTATTCTTCGTCTGCGTCGGCCTGGAAGCGTGCGACCATGTTTTGCAGTTCTCCCGAGAGTTCGGAGAGATTGTCGGCGAGGGCGTTCACTTGTTTGGCCCCGTCGTTGCCTTGGTTGGCCAGCGTGCTGACCACCAGGATGTTGGCGGCCACGTCGTTGGCGCCGTTGGAGAGTTCGGCGATGGAGACGGAAATCTCCCTCGCCCCTCTGCTGGCTTCGGCCGCGTACTGTGCGATGTCGTTCGCGGCGATGGTCTGTTTTTCCACGGCCGAGGTGATGATGGCCGAAGAATCGTTGATGGTTATGATAATGTCCGTGACCTTGCCGATTATTTTCACCGCTTCCTTGGTGTTGCTCTGCACTCCTTCTATTTTGCAGGCGATATCTTCGGCGGCCTGCGCGCTTTGATTGGCGAGTTCCTTGATTTCGTGGGCGACCACGGCGAACCCCTTGCCCGCGTCTCCCGCGCTGGCGGCTTCGATGGTCGCGTTGAGGGCCAGGAGGTTGGTTTGTTCGGCTATGCGTTTGATGACTTCAGTCACTTTGCCGATTTGCTGCGCGGCCTCGCCGAGCTGGGTCATTGTTTCCGTGGCCGTGCTGGCCAGTTCCGTAGCCTGCGCTGAGACTTTCGAGCCGTCTTCGGCCTTGTTTTCAATTTGCTCTATGTCCTTGCGCATATCGTCAACGGATGCGGCCACGCTGCTCATTTGCAGGGCCATTTGGCTGGCAGTGAAGGATACCGAGCTGACATTGACGCTCATCTCCTCGGCTGCACTGGCCATTGCGTTGATATTCATGGATATTTGTTCCGTCGCTCCGGCGACGGCCTCGGCCTGGCGGCTCATGTTGTCCGCGCCTTCCCGGAGCGAAGTGGAGACCTGGGTGATATCTTCCGCGGAACGGGAAAGATGTCTGGCGTCATTTTGCATTTTGCAGATCAGCGACCCCAGGTTCCGGATGGTATCGTTAAGAGCCTTTTCCAGGTCGCTAAAGCCCTGGTAGGCTTCCCGGGTCTCCGCGTCGCCGGATGTGGCGGTGTAGCGCGCCCTGAGATCGCCGCCCGCGATATCCCGGAGAACCCCGGTAAGGGTGTTTATTTCGGCGCGCTGGTATGCTTCCACTTTTTGCGCTTTGGCGCGGGCGGATTCGGCGTCTTGAACAGCCCGGCGGGTGCGTTGCGCTTCCTCTTCCAACTCCTTGGTTTTGGCTTCCGCGTCGAGTTTGGCTTTGAGCTTTTGCACCATGGCCTGCACATCGGTCGAGAGTTCCTCAAGTTCGCCAGAAAAGGAGATTTCGATGGCGGCATCGAGGGAGCCCCGGGCGATTTTGCGTGTGTAGTCGCGCAAATGTTTTATGGGGCGCATAATGCTCAGGGCGATGGCGTACACCAGCAGCAGGGCCACCAACATCGCCGCGCCGGTTACGGTCAGGACGGTGCCGCGATACGAGGTATAGGTTTTGATGCGCCGCTTGAGAAGCGTGTCGAGTTCCTGCGCGCAGGCGCCCCATAATTGATAACCGGCCTGGCGGGCGGCGAGAACGGCATCCGTGAACGTTGTTTTCGCAACGCCGCTTTTCGCCGGGTCGCCCATGGCGCGCAGCATGTCCGCGACGGCGCGGGCGGCGGTGACGTAGGCATCGAGAACAGGCCGCACGTTGCGCTCCAGCGTGGGGCTCGGCCCGTAGAAATTGGCGTCTTCGATGAAAGCCGTTTCAGCGCTTGTCATAATGCGCTGTATGTCGTCCGTTTCGAGCTGTACGGCAAAGATCATGCTTTGCAGCCGTTGGGATGTGGAAAGCGCGGCGGTGTCCGGAAGTTCCATGGCGAAGCGCAGAATGGCGTCCAGGCGTTTCTGGCTTTGCGGCAGAGCGAGCAACGAGATGTCCATGATGTAGTAACTGTCGAGATCCGGATCCAAAATCAGATTCGACGTATTGCCGACATGGGAAATCATTGCCAGCGCGTCGTCAACGACGGCGTTCACCGCATTCCAGGAAGGGGTATCGCGCATGCTTTCCCATCTGCTGCGCAGGGTCGCCACGCGCAAATGCCCCCTGTTGCGTTTTCCAAGTCCCTTCTCGGTGAACTGTAGATCCTTGCCGTATTGTTGCTCCGCCGCGGCGAGTTTTTTGAAAGCTGCGTCAAGGCCTGCCGCCAGTTCCGCGGCTTGTTTTTGCTGCCCCCTGTCGCGGGCGATCATGAACAACGGCACCTTTTCCATGATCGTTTCCAACGGGCGCTGGTAGCTGTTTCCATAGATTTCCAGGGATGAGAAATGGATATCGTAATTGATGCCGGAAATGACGAAATAAAGCAGCACCGCGATGGGGAGCGCGAAGACCAGGCTTGAAAACGCGAGCTTGGTTCCTATCTTCGAACGCTTGAAAAATCCTGCCATGTATTTCTCTCTTTCTTATGGTGCAGCGTCCGCCGCCGGAAGCATGGCTATGTGGAAAATTTACCCACGACCATGCGCAGTTGTTCGGCCACGCGCGTAAGTTCTCCTGCAAGGGAGTTGACCTGTTTCGAGTTGTTGTTGCCGATTTCCGCTGACTTGCTGACGCCGTGGATGTTCGACGCCATGTCGTTGGCGCCTTTGGAAATGTCTCCCGCGTTGCGGGACATGTCGTTGGCGCCGTTGGCCAGATCGGAAATGGAGTTGGCGATGTCCACGGCGCCTTTGCTGGTTTCCGTGACGCTGATGGAAATTTCATTGGCGGCGCTGTCTTGCTTCTCCACATCCGTTTTAATGTCGAGCACCTGTTCGTTCAATCTGGTGATAATGGTGGAAATGTCGTCCATCACAGTGACCGCGGCCTGCGCGTTTTGCTGCACTCCGGAAATCTTGCCGGCGATGTCCTCCGCCGCCTTGGCGCTTTGGTTGGCCAGTTCCTTGATCTCATGGGCGACCACGGCGAAGCCCTTGCCGGAGTCGCCGGCGCTCGCCGCTTCGATGGTGGCGTTGAGCGCCAGGAGATTGGTTTGTTCGGCGATGCGTTTGATGACCTCGGTGACTTTGCCGATTTCGTGCGCCGCATCGCCCAACTGGTTCATGGTGCTGGTGGCGCTTTTGGCCATGGAATTGGCCTGAGCGGCGACTGTGGCCCCGTCCTGGGCGAAGGAGGCGATGTGCGAGATGGATTTGCGCAATTCCTGCACGGAATTGGCCACGTTTTCCATGGTGGCGCTCATCTCTTCGGCTGTGGAGGAGACCGTGGTGATGTTCACGCTGATTTCCTCGGTGGACGCGGCCATCGTATTGATATTGGTCGAGATTTCCTCAGAAGCCAGAGCCACGGTCCCGGCGCGCATGGAGAGGTCTTCCGAGCTTTTCTCAAGTGAATTGGAGACGTGGGAAAGCTCCTTGGAGGCGTCGGCCAGGAAATCGGCCTGGGATTTCATATTGTCGATCATGGAGCGCAGGGATGCGATGGTAGCCGCCATGGCCTTTTCGATGGCCAGGAAGCTGTCGCGCGCTTCATCCAGTTCCCGCGTGGTTCGCTCCGCGGCATATGAGGCCGTGAGGTCGCCCTTGGCCAGGCGTTGGAGCGCTCCCGCGAGTTTATCCACCTCGTGTTTTTGGTATTCGGCGAGTTGTTTGGCCACAAGCCGGGCGGTATCTGCCTCTTCCATGGCCAGATGGGCGCGTTTGGCCTCTTCGGAAGCAATTTTCGAGCTATGTTCGACCTCTTTCATCTTGTCGCGCAGGTCGCCGACCATCTCGCGCAGATTTTGCCCCAGGGAGCCGAGTTCGTCGTTGCCCTTGATGCGGAAATCCATGCTCAGATCGCCCCTGCTGATGGCGTCGCTGGATTGGGCCAGGAGCTTGATGCGTTTAATGACGGAAAAGCGCATGAAGCTCAGGAGCAGCGCGAGCAGGAGCAGCAAGCCGGCCACGCTGATGGCCGCGTTTGTGTACTGGGAGTGGAGCAGGGCGCTTTGCTCTTCGGTCAGGTCCTGCAGCAGCACCATGGACCCCAGGATGGGATGATTTTTGCCATGGCAATGGTAGCATGTGGGGTTGTTGCTCACGGAAGAGACCTGGGCGTAGAAGGGGCGGTCGTCAATGGTGATGTCCTCCCCCATCTTGATGGGCGTTTGCAGACTTTCTTGCAGCAGCGGGCCGAGTCTGCCGTTGTCGTTGAGCGCGGTTTGCAGATCCTTGCGCACCAGAGACGGGTCTGTGGAATAGGTTATATTGCCCCGGGCGTTGGTAAGGTGTACCTGGATATTTTCAAAATTGTTTGCGATTTTTTGAAACTGCTCCACCGTGCCCTCGTTGTCGCCCAGAGACATGGGTTCGTTGACGGCCATATGCATGAGCGCCATGAGACGGACGGAAAAGGATTGCAACTGCTGTTGGCTATGGCTTTTCTGCTCATAAGCGTTGGCGAAGAAAAGGCCGGTGAACACCAGCAGAGAAATGCCGGTAACAAGCAACGCCACCTTGAGGCTGAGAGAACGAGTAATTCTGCACTCCATGAGGTCGGTCCTGTGTTTTGCATGGTTTCGCGTCTTGTGCGGCGCAACACTTTATCCTGCCGGGCGGTGCGTCCGGGATGCCGCTCAGGCCATGGCCTTGTCGATGGCGCGCAGCAGCAGCCTCGCGTTGATGAGCAACAGCAGCGAATCTTCAAGCCTGCACACTCCGGATATCAGTTCCAACATTTCGCTACGATCATCGTTGCCAAGGACCTCATTGGCCAAGGAGCCAGATTCGATGCTGCTTTCATCGACCTCCACCACGTCGCCGATGGCGTCCACACGTACGCCGAAGGATTCTCCCACGCTGGGTTTGAAAAGCACCAAGCGGTGCTTGGGGGTGGAGGTCTCGTCTTTGAGGCCCAGTATGCGGTGCAAATTGAGCACGAGGTGAATCTTGCCGCGCATGTTCACATAGCCGGCCACTTCTTTGGGCGCGTGGAAAATGGGAGTGAAGCTCGCTTCCTGAGTGACTTCCTTTACATCGAGGATATCCACGCCGTAGAGATGGCCGCACAGCCGGAACGTGCAGAATTGTTTGATAGGCTGGGCCGAAGCCCCAGGTTTCGCGGTATCTTTGGCCATGAGCGCGTTAATTCCTCTGCGGGGAGCTTGTGGTCAATAGTTTTGCGCAGTCGGCCAGAAAACGCTCCCGGTCGATTTTAACCTGGTATTTATTGAATCCCGCGGCCAGGGCGCGCCGCTTGTCCTCTTCGGTGTTGAGCGAAGTGAGCGCCATGGCCGGGATATCTTTCTGGCGACCGCTGTAGCGGAGTTTTTTGATAAACTCCATGCCGTCCATCACAGGCATTTCTATGTCGGAGACAACAAGGTCGAAGTCCTGGTGTTCCATCAATTCCAGGGCCTGCTTGCCGTGCTCCGTATCCCAGATCTCATAGCCGTCGGTACTGAGGTAGCGGCGCAACATGTGCCGGAGAAAGGAGGAATCCTCCACGAGCAGGATGCGTTTTTTATCGGTGGGCGGAGGCAACGCCTGGCGCCGTTCGGCGAACCACTGCGGTTCAGCGAGCTCGATAAGCCGGTAGAGGTCGGGAAACAGAGTCAAATGCCCCAGAATGACATCCGTGCCGAGCAAGCCTTCCTCCACGTAACTTTCCGTATTCAGGCGGATGGGTGTTTCCACGATGTCGATGATCTGCGACATCAAGAGCCCGAACGAACGTTTGATGAATTTCGGCAGGATGAGAAACATTTCCTCCTTGGGGTCGCACGGGCTGACCGAAAGAAGGCGGTCGAGCCGGATCACAAGGGTGGATTGCTTGTCAATGGTGATGAATTCCTTTTGCCCCACGGTTTCCACGTCGCGCATGGCGATTTTTTCAATGCGCCGGATCAGCGGCAGGGCCAAGGCGAACTGCTCCTGCGGGCCGTTGCGGAAAATCAGAATGGATTGGGTGTCTTCGTCGCTGACGCCGGTGCCCTTTTTGCTTATGAACGTCTCCTCGGGCTGTTCGAGAAAGACCCCGGCATGCCGGGCGATGCCTTCGATGTCCAGAATCAGGGCCACGCTGCCGTCCCCCATGACCGTTGCGCCGGAATAACATTGCAGGGATTTGAGCGACGAGTGCATGGGCTTGACCACGATTTCCTCGGTGCCGATCACTTTGTCCACGATGAGCCCGAAACGTTCCGCCCCCACTTTGACGACGGCGAACGAAAGGCTGTCCGCGACGGCATGAGGGGACTGGCTTTGTGAAAGCACGGTGAAGGCCGGGTCCGAGCCGCTGCCGCCGGGGGACTGGTCTTCGGGCGCGGCGTCGGCCCCTTGCCGGTGGTGGCGTCCGGCGATGTGCGCCTTTGTCTTGCGGGTGAAGGGCGTCGGCCGCGCCAGGATTTCATTGAGACGCACCATGGGCAGCAGCCTGTTCCGCAGTCTGTAGACTTCCTGGTTGCCGGCCACCTCTATTTGGGTGCGCACGTCGTCGTCATACAGGCAGACGAGTTCTTCGAGGTTGACTTGTGGAATGGCGAAGCGGTGCCCCGCCACCGTGACAATGAGGCAGGGAATGATGGCCAGGGTGAGGGGCAGACGCAGATGCAGCGATGTGCCCTGACCGGGCCACGTTTCGAGTTCCAGATTGCCTCCAAGCTCGTCTATGGCGTGGCGCACCACGTCCATACCCACGCCGCGGCCCGAAATGTCGGATACTTTTTGGGCGGTGGAAAAACCGGGCAGGGTTATCAGCGTAAGAACTTCCTTGTCGCTGAGCTGGGCCAGATCGTGGTCCGTGCGCAGACGCCGCTCCAGTATTTGCTGGCGCACGGCATCGATACCGATGCCTTTGCCGTCGTCCGAGATTTCAAGATTGATCTGCCCCCCTTCGTGATAGGCCCGGAGCCGTATGACGCCTTTTGGATTCTTCCCGGCCTTTTCGCGCTCCTCCGGAGGTTCGATGCCGTGATCGCAGCTGTTGCGGATAATATGAAGCAACGGATCGTTGAGCGATTCAAGAATGGTTTTGTCCAGTTCAACCTCGCTGCCCTGGGTGACGAGTTCTATTTTTTTTCCGAGGGTCTGCGACAGATCGCGCACTATGCGCGGCAACTTGTTGAAGATGTTGCCGATGGGCTGCATGCGCGTCTGCATGATGGTCTCTTGAAGTTCGGAAGTCACCACGTCCAGACGTTGCACAATGTTGCGGCTGAACGCATCGCTACGGTCCATGGACATGAGTTGCTGATTGCGCACCAGGACCAGCTCTCCCGCAAGCGTCATGAGTTTGTCGAGAATATCGACATTGATGCGGATGGTGCTGCCGCGTTCGGCGCCCTTTTTTGCCGTGCGGGCCGGGACCTTTGTTTTGTCCGGCACAGGGGCGGCCGGGGGCGCGTCCATGTCCTGGGGAGTGGAGCGCATCGGATCCCCATGGGCATGGGGGGGGGATTCTCGCCGCGGCGCCGGGCGCCCGGAGCGGTCTTCCGTTTTCTCCATCCTGCGGGAGCGCACAAGGGTGCAGCGCGCCGAGGGCAGGTCCAGCGCTTGTTCCGCTTCCTCCGGGGCGTAGCGGCTGCAGAGCAGAAATTCGGCGGCGAGGCCGTTTGGGGGCAACTCTCGTGTGATGTCGTGCTCAGGCGCGGTCAAAAGCGCCGCCAGGAGGTCTCCGCCCCTGGCGAGGCCGTCGAGGATGTCTGCGTATGACGGTGCGTCCGGAGCGTCGAGTTCCAGCCGCACATGATAGATATGATCGTGCGCGGCAGCCACGACGCCCTTCATATAGTCGTCCGGCAACAAAACGCTGCCCGGAGGAGGGGCCGAGGGCGCGAACCATTGAGCGGCCTGATGCGCGGCGGGTTGCACCGCGCGCGTGTCATGCGCCCCCTCTTGTTTCTGCGGTTCATGCGCAGGCGGAGCTGCGGGTGAGGGCGGTTGGGGCCTTACGAAGAAAGCTGCCGTCCCGGCTTCCGTTCGTGGTTTTTTTTCCGCAAGCAGCTCCTTGAGTTGCGCGAGAATTTCGCTGCAATCGACATCCTCGCTGGCGGTAGGGGCCGCTATCATGGTGTTGAGCTTGTCCACCCCCCTGAGCAGCAGATCGATGCACAGACTGTCCGGCGTGCGCTCCCCGGAGCGCATGTGCGCCAGGAGGTTCTCCATGGCGTGGGCCAGCTCCTTGATGCGGGGCAGCCCTAAAAACGCCGCGCCCCCTTTGACCGAATGCACGGCCCTGAAAATCTTGTCCACGAGTTCGGGGTCGGGATCGTTCCTCTGACGTTCCAATTCCAGAAAGTCGTCTTCAATGGTGCGCAGGTGGTCGTTTGCTTCCGAGATAAATTCATCGACCAGAACATTGTCGATATCCATGGACACTCCGGCTAACTCGAGGCGATGTTGTTGTTTTCCCGCAGGCGTACGCTATCCAGGAAGCTTTTGAACACCGGGGCGCAATTTGAGAGCACAAGCCGTTTATCTCCTTTCTCGGACAACAACCGGGCAAAACCCATGACCATGGCAAGGGCGCGAGGCGGCAACACGCCCTGCTGCACATCCAGGCGAATGACGGCCACATCCTCCTCCATGGCGGCGATTAACGCCGCGCGTATCTCCTCGAGGCGCGTATCATCCAAAGCCGAATCAAACACAAAAGAGGGGCGGATGCTGCACGTGTCTATCTGCACCGAGAGCCAGGGATGGCTGGCAGCGGGAGACGCATCCTCCACCGGCGTCTGCCGCGCGGACGTTTCCACGGCTGGCGGTGATGGCTCAACGGGAGCCGGAAACGAAAACGGAGACGGGCGCTCCGGCTCTGGTGACGCCTCAGCGCCATGTTTTTCTGGTTGCGGCGCAGGACGAGCCATTGCGGCGCCGTGACGCAGCAACGGACTGTGATTGACGTCGCCGAGGATCAGGCTGAAAGCGTCGTCGGGCTCAGTGTCAGGCCCTTGCCTTTTGGACATGCTGGCTTTGCTCCTTGGCTTGCCGCTCAGAAGCGGCGCGCTGCGCTGGCTTGGATATTTTTTCCAGTTTTTTTGCCAGACGCAAGTATTCAGCACCGACCCTGTGGTTGGGCTTGTATTCAAAGATGGTCAGACCGGCCCCTGCGGCTTCAGAGATCAACGAGGTATAGGAAATTTTGTCAAGGAGCATGTGGGGGAAGTGTTGCCGCAATTTGGTCATGATCCGCATGGTTTTTGTGACGCGCTTGTCGTGAAACGTGGGCAGGATGTAATCCACATCCTTGCCTAACAGGCTGGCAGTGCGGAAGAACCGCATCATGCCGCGAATGGCCTGCATTTCAGGGGGCACGGGAACGACAATGGTGTCCGCGTAGAGCAGCACATTGATGAGAAAGGCGTCGCTGCCGGGAGCCGTGTCCAACACGATGTAGTCGAGCTTGCCCGAGAGCGTGAACGACATCACGGTGTTAAGAATGTCTTTGGAATCCAGCTTGGCGGCGGCGGCCACATCGGCCAGATGAGTTTTGACCCCGGCGAGTTTGTCGCCCGCGGGCAACAAAAAGAGTTTGGGCCTCGCCTGGACGATAACGTCGCGCGGCGTGCATTCGCCGAGGATCAGTTCCGCGAGTCCTGGTTTGAATTGTTGCAGCCCCAGGTGGGAGGCGCATTGATCCTGGGTGTCGGTGTCCACGAGCAGAACGTTGCGCCCGAGAGTGGCGAGGGCATAGGCGACGTGGACGGCACTGGTTGTTTTTCCCGTACCGCCTTTTTCGACTGAAAATGCTAGACGCTGCATGAACCCCTCCACCTTGGAATCACCCTACCTGGAAAATGTCTATTATTCAACTATGCTGTTGCCTTTCTAGTGTATCGAGGCTATTTGAATGAAAGTGTCTAATGGTTCGTTCTCCTTTGGAGAAGACCAGCGGGCGGGGACAAAATTACTATATGGCTTTTTCCGCGCTCTGTGAGACGAAACGAAAAGGTCGAGGTTATCACCTCGGAATGTAAATAATTTTATGGAGCACGCTTTGGTGTTCCAGGAGGCTGGCCCCGGGATTATGCTTCATGTTTTGTTGGTGGACCCTTCGAGGGAGTTTCGTGATTCTTTGGGGAAGGCCCTTGAACAGGCGGAAGATATCCATGTGGTGGATGCCCTGGCGCATAAGGATGCCGCATTGACGGCCCTTGCGTACAAGAGTCCGGACGTGGTCATCTTCGATATCGAAATACCCGACGCCTACCCGCTGCTGGAAGAAATTCAGAAAATCAACGAGAAAAATCCCGGCGATCGGCAGGTTGGGGTGATTCTCATTGCCCGGCGCAAACTGCGTGACGCGGACAACACCATCAAGGCTCTGGAAAAAGGGGCTTTTGATTTCGTGCTCAAACCGGAAACTTTTAACCAGCCGGAAGTCATCAAGTCTTTGAGCAGACAGTTTTTTGTCAAGATGCGCAATTTCGCGTCCAAGCGGATTTTTTGCTGCATGGCCGAGGCGCGGTTGTCCCAGCAGGGAGCTGCCGCTTCCGAAGGCGGCATGGAAAGTCTCGTTCCAGATTCCGCCCCTGTTTCTCCAGGACGCGGGGCGCGCATTCGGGCCGTGATTATAGGCGTTTCCACGGGCGGGCCCAAGACGTTGGCCATGATTTTGCCCGAGTTGTGCATGGTGACGGATCTCCCCATATGCATCGTGCAACACATGCCGCCGAACTTCACGGCTTCGCTGGCCGCCAGCCTGAACGCGAAGTGCAGGCATACTGTTTGCGAGGCCGCGCACGGCGACCGGCTGGAGCACAATACGGTGTATATCGCCCCCGGCGGCCTGCACATGCGGCTGGCCCGGAGCAACGACGGCGTGCGGCTGCGGTTGACCGACGATCCGCCTGAAGACGGCTGCCGTCCCTCGGTCAACGTGTTTTTCAGGAGCGCTGTGGAGGTCTTGCGGGGCAATGTCGTGGCCGTGGTGCTCACAGGCATGGGCGCGGACGGTTCCAAAGGCGTGCAGGAGCTGAAAAAGGCGGGAGCCTACATCATTGCCCAGGACAAGGCCAGCAGCGTGGTCTGGGGCATGCCTGGAAGCGCCGTGGCCACGGGCAGCGTGGACAAGATTCTCCCCCCCAGAGAAATTCCCAAAGAAATTCGGCGTGTGCTGCAAGGAGACCCGGATGTCGCCTGATCAGCTGACCGAACAGGAATTCGAAGATCTCCGGGGCTACATTCACAAGCTGTGCGGCCTGTATCTGCAACCCGGGAAAAAGTATCTCATTTTACAGCGTCTTGAAGAGCTTGTTACTGAGCTGGGCTGTATCACGTTCGCTGAATTCAATCGTCTGTTGCGTACGCGCCCCACCCAGGAGTTGCATGACCGTATCATCAGCTGCATGACCACCAACGAAACCTCTTTTTTCCGGGACAAGCACCCCTTTGATGCTTTTGTGCGCGACCTGCTGCCACCGCTGGCCGACAGGGCGCGCATGCAGCGGGTGCAAAAGGAAAAGGTCGAGCCCGTGCGCCTGTGGTGCACCGCGGTTTCCACGGGGCAGGAGGCCTACAGCCTGGCTATCGGCATCAGCGAATATCTGGCTGCGCGGCAGGGATTCCATGTCGGTCTGCGCGATTTCCGCATTCTTGCTACGGATATCTCCTCGCAGGTGCTCAAGCGCGCCGCGTCGGGTGTGTATAACGAAGTGGAAATGCAACGGGGGCTTTCCGAAGAACGGCGACGCACCTACTTTACGGAGCAGGATAAAAAATGGACCGTGGCGCCTGAGCTGCGCGAAATAGTGGAGTTTCGCCGGTTGAACCTGGCCGAACCCTATGGCGTATACCAGGACTTCGACGTGATATTTTGCCGTAACGTGTTGATTTATTTTGATGACGACACCAAGAGGAAGATCATCGACCTGATGTACAGAAAGCTGCGCGACAATGGCGCCCTGGTGCTGGGTAGCGCTGAAAATCTTTACAATCTCACAACAAAGTTCCGCTCGGAACAGGTGGGCGCGTCCATTATCTACAGGAAAAACCTGTAGCGCGGCGCGCACCCGGTGGGAGCTGCTCCCCAAATCACCCCATCGTAAAGTTGAGATGTCCTCAATAAAATGGAAATGGGAAATGGTGTTGGAGCGTTTTACTTTGTTGCTCCCATTACTATGCATCTCTCTGAAACAATGGGCATTGGATCAGGGAGAGCATTGTTCCGGGGCGATAATGCTCCATGTTTCCGAGGGATGGGGCAACCTGGATATTGCTTCCGTTTTGATATAACTGTCTACACACTCAGCAATAGAGGAGGTGAACGTGTGTAGATTGAATTATAAATTAAGTGTGTTGTCGCTTCTCTCTCTTTTTCTTTGCGCCGGCAGTTCCTATGCCTTGAGAATGCCCACGCCGCATTATGATTCCCCATGCCAGAAGTACTCGAAAAAGGTGTCGGAAGTCGCGCATCAGTCGCGCAAGGCGGCCGGGGCGAAAAGCTATTGCAGAGCGTTGCAGTTCGCCGAGGAAGCGCTGCGCATGGCGACCAATAGGCCGCCCTGTTGCAAGGAAGATACGACCGATGCGAAAAAGTACCTTGATAAGAATGTAAAGCGCCTCAAGGAAGAAATCCCGAAGTACAAGGAAAGGTGCGACAAGCCGTTGCCTCCCAAAAAGAAGACAATCGAAATAAAAGTCCATAAATAGCGCATTTTCGCCTTGAAACAAGGCTCTCCCCTGAAACAATTTCCAATTGTTCCAGGGAAATGCATAAGAGCATCTAGAGCAAGTCACGTTTGAGATAGTCCATAGCCACAGTTTTTGAACCACCCCT
>CAZFCK010000078.1:0-19145 GCA_964517355.1 uncultured Desulfovibrionaceae bacterium
CAGGGAAATGCATAAGAGCATCTAGCGCTTTTCAAGCGTGAGATGCTCTAAAGCCTCCGGTGGCTCAAGAACCTTTTGAAAAAGGTTCTTCAGAATCTCCAAAATCTTTTGATTGGCGTAAGTTATAATCATTTTTGCAATTTCAGGCATGATATTCGCGAGGCCAGGGGGAAAACACCTCTCTGGCGGAACTTGGGGCGGCGCCCCAAGACATGGGATTTTAACGTTACGTTGCTCCAAGGGAGAAATGGATGCCAGCATCCAAGGCGCGTTCCGGTGATCTCCAGTGGTACAAGGACGCCGTCATTTACGAGCTGCACGTCAAGGCCTTTTACGATCAGTCCGGCGAGGGCATAGGCGATTTCAAGGGCTTGTGCGAAAAACTGGACTATCTGCGCGACCTGGGCGTTACCGCGTTATGGCTTTTGCCCTTTTACCCTTCGCCTTTGCGCGATGACGGCTACGACATCGCGGATTATTGCGGTATTCATCCTGATTACGGAACATTGCGCGATTTCAAGCGGTTTCTCAAGGAAGCCCATGACCGCGGCCTGCGCGTGATAACCGAGCTTGTGCTCAACCACACTTCGGACCGCAACGAGTGGTTCCAGAAGGCGCGGCTGGCCAGGCCGGGCTCTCCGGCCAGGGACTACTACGTGTGGAGCGACACCACGGAACGCTACCAGGAAGCGCGCATTATTTTCCAGGATTACGAAACGTCCAACTGGTCCTGGGACCCCGTGGCCGGGGCCTACTACTGGCATCGTTTCTACTCCCACCAGCCGGATTTGAATTGGGAAAATCCGCGCGTCAAAAAGGCCATGTTCAAGGTCATCGATTTCTGGTTCAGCATGGGCGTGGACGGCATGCGGCTCGACGCCGTGCCCTATCTTTTCGAGCGCGAAGGCACCAACTGCGAAAATTTGCCCGAGACCCACGAGGTGCTGCGCGAATTGCGCGATTATGTCGATGCGCGTTATCCGGACAAGATGTTTCTGGCCGAAGCCAACCAGTGGCCCGAGGACGCCGTGGCCTATTTCGGCTCCGGGGACGAGTGCCACATGTGCTACCATTTCCCCATCATGCCGCGGATATTCATGTCGCTGTGGATGGAGGACCGCTACCCCATCATAGATATTCTGGAGCAGACGCCGGATATTCCCGAAAACTGCCAGTGGGCCATGTTTTTACGCAACCACGACGAATTGACCCTGGAAATGGTCAGCGACGAGGAGCGCGACTACATGTACCGCGTGTACGCCAAGGAATCCCGCGCGCGCATCAATTTGGGAATACGCCGCCGCCTGGCGCCGCTGATGTCCAACAACAGGCGGAAAATCGAGCTGATCAATTTCATTCTGTTCTCCTTTCCCGGCACGCCCATCATCTACTACGGCGATGAACTGGGCATGGGGGACAACTACCATCTGGGGGACCGCGACGGCGTGCGCACGCCCATGCAGTGGAGCCCGGACCGCAACGCCGGGTTTTCCAAGGCCAACCCGCACAAACTCTATCTGCCGGTGATTATTGATCCGGAATATCACTGCGAGATGGTCAACGTGGAAACCCAGGAGCGCAATCCATCGTCCCTGCTGTGGTGGATGCGCCGGGTCATCGCCATGCGCAAGCGGTTCCAGGCCTTTGGGAGAGGGGGCATCCGTTTTGTCACTTGCGAAAATCCCAAGGTCCTGGCCTTTGTCCGCTTCCATGAAGAGGAAACCATTCTGGTGGTGGTCAATCTTTCGCGTTTCTCCCAGGTCGTGGAAATGGATTTGTCGGAATATGCGGGCATGGTGCCTGTGGATGTTTTTTCGGACACGCGCTTTCCCGTGGTGCGCAAGGAACCGTACGTGCTGCCCATGGGGTTTCATGATTATTTCTGGTTCCGGCTCACGCCGGAGGACGCGGCCGGCGTCATGGAGGGGAGCGCCCTCCAGTCCTCGGGCACGCCCGAACTCGTCATCACGGGCAAGGGCAAGGCCATGGATCTGACTTTGCTGCACAAGGGGCTGGAAGAAAAGGTGCTGCCCCATTGCGGCAACAGGCAATGGTTCGGAGATAGCGCCGCAAAGGTGCGCAGCGCCACCGTGGTGGACTCCATCCCCTTGTTTCCGGGGGAGGCGTTTCCCAGGCTGCTGTTGCTGGAATTGCAGTACAGCGAAGGCCCGCAGGACATGCTCATGCTACCCGTTTCCCTGGCCCAGGGGGAATGGGGGGAGAAAATCCAAGGCGAGTTCCAGGGGTGCGTATTGGCGCATCTCGTCTGGAACGGCGACAGGGGCGTGCTGTACGACGGATTGCAGGACGAGCGCTGCCGCCAGGCGTTGCTGACGGCCATTGCCAAGAAACGCAGCATCAAGGGGCGGCGGGGCGCCATTTCCGCCAGGCCCGGCAAACGGTTCAGGGACTACGCCCCGGCCGATGCCGCGGACATGGCCTCATCGCGTTTCAAGGGAGCGATGCACAATACGGCCGTGCGGTATGAAAGCCGGCTTTTTTTGAAGCTGTATCGCCCCTTGCAGAGTGGGGTGAACCCTGAGCTGGAGCTGGCGCAGTATTTGAGCGAACACCTGCATTTCGAGCACATTCCATGCTATCTCGGGGCCTTGGAATATGAGCTGGACGGCGGGGAGCGTTATACGTTGGGCGTGCTCAGGGAGTATGTGCCCGGCGCGGTGGACGGTTTCAGCCATGCGCTTGAGCAGGCCGGGCGGTTTCTGGAAGAGACGCGCACCTTGGAAGCGCAGGAGCCGGGGGGGCAACCGCTTGCGCGCCCCGTGTATGCTGTGGAGCTCCCGGAGTTTTCCGATGCGTTCATGCAGTGCATGGGAGGGTTCTTCATCGAGATGATCGAAGTATTGGGACGGCGCACCGCTTCATTTCATCTGGCGTTGACAACGCCTAAACGCTTGGCGTCGTTCAAGCCCGAGCCGTTTTCCAAGCTGTATCAGCGTTCTGTCTACCAATCCATGCGCAACCTGCTGCGGCGCACCGTGGCCCTGGCGCGGAAGCGGATGCGCTCGCTTCCGGAAAGCACGGCCCTGCAAGCCCGTTTTTTTGTGGAACATGAAAAGGAGTTGCTGCGCTTTTTGGAGCGCATCACCCAGTGTAGGATTATTGCGGACAAGACGCGAATCCACGGCGATTATCATTTGGGGCAGGTGCTTTTTACGGGCAAGGACTACGTGATACTGGATTTTGAGGGAGAGACGGAGCGCTCCCTGGGTGACAGGCTGCTCAAACGCTCTCCTTTGCGGGATCTCGCCGGCATGTTGCTTTCCTTTCACGACGTGGCGCACAAGGCCTTGGAGCGCGAACAGGAGGTGCATCCCGAGGCGGTCGCATCCCTGGCCGCCTGGGCCGAGACCTGGAGCCACGCCGCGAGCGGCCTTTTTTTGCGGTCCTGGCTCACGGCCGTGGACGGAGCTTCCTTTGTTCCAGGCGATACCCATGCTTTGGAAGTGCTGCTTTCCTGCTTTCTTGTGGAGCGTTGCGTCCTGGAAATCGAACGCTCCCTGAATCATGAGCCTGAAGGCGTGCATCTGCCGTTGCATTGCCTGCGCCGCATTTTGGAGACAGCGGAAGGATAGGGGCAGTGGCGCGGCGAAACAGCGTCATGTGAGAAGAAACACCGGGGGAGAGTCTTTGTTTCCACAGGGTTTTCCCGCGACAATGAGGTTGCCATGCAGGATATTCAAAAATTCATCGCCGGGTTCAAGAGCTTTCGCGACGAGTATTTTTGCCGGGAAAATTCCCCCTTTACACAACTACGCAAGGGGCAGTGCCCCGCAACGATGGTCATCGCGTGCAGCGATTCGCGTACCGATCCCTCGCTGATCATGCAATGCGAACCCGGGGAAATTTTCGTGGTGCGCAACGTGGCCAACATCGTGCCCCCTTATCAATGCGATTCAAGCTATCACGGCGTTTCCTCGGCCATCGAATACGCCGTGAAACATTTGCGCGTGAGCAACATCATCGTGCTCGGCCACAGTTCGTGCGGCGGCATTGATACCCTGATGCGCGGGGGCGCCGCCGGCAGCGAATTCATAGGCACGTGGCTATCCACCATCGCGGCCGTGCGCGAACAAGTTTTGGAACATTTCGGAGAAGTGAGCAGAAAGTCGTGCATGGCCTGCGAAATGGCGGGCATTCTGCATTCACTGGAAAACCTCATGACCTTCCCCTGGCTTGCCGAGCGTGTGCGCGCGGGGCGGCTTGATCTCCACGGCTGGTATTTCAACATGGAGAGCGGGCAGTTACTCAGTTATCTGGAGCAGACGGGCACCTTCGAGCCCCTGACTTTCCCATGCCCCAAGGAAGAATGATGAACGCTGGCAACTGTGAAATGGGGTTGCTTCCGGCGGCTTAAGAACTTTTTAAAAAAAGGTTCTTACGAATCTCCAAAACTTATTATTTGTATAACTTATTAATATATTTTAAAATTTGATTACATTATGGGTGGGATCAAAGCACATTCCGCCCATGGCAGAGGGTGGGGCGGAGCCCCAAAAGACCCCATCGTTAAGTTGCCATGCTTTTACGTTACTTTTTTCTGGAACTTTTAATTGCCGTGAGCTTGTCGATGCGCATCTGCAAATCCGCTTCAATGTCCTCGCCCCATCTTTTTTTGGGGTAGTGCCGCACGAACTCTTTGTAACACTGCATGTATTTTGTTGCCTGACGCGGCTTTTTGCACAATGTGGCGGCCATGGCCGCGCCGAAGAGAAGATGGTGCGGCTGGGCCAGAAGGCTCAGGTATGGCGAGACGTTGAGCAGGGCAATGGCTTTTTCGTACGAGTGGAGCGCGGCGTGCGCGTCAGGCGGCGTCATGTGGAATAGCATGATTTTGCCGTCCAGGCAGTACAGAGGCGCCAGATGATTTTGATGGGCGGAGCGCACGGCCTCGTGAAGCAACCGGCGCGCCACCCCCACGCTTTCCGGGTCGGCCTTGAGAAGCAGACCGTTCAAGCGGCGCACCGTGCATGTCAGCGCGATTTTGGCCGCCGTTTCACTGCGCCGCCCATGCCGTAGACGCACAAAGAGATCCACCAAGCTTTGCACGAAAAAGGAAAGCAGCCCCTTGTCGCAATAAAACGCGGAAAGAGGGAAAAAAGACCAGACAGGGGGCGAATCCTTGCCTTTTATGTAGTTCGCCAGATCATCCATATACAGAGCGGGTTGGAGGTAAACGCTACGGCAAGGAAGGGCGGCATCAAGCACACGTAGTATGGCGCGAAGCGCATGCAAGCCGACTGCCATACACTTGCGCCGTGCTGCAGCATACGAAGGATACCCGGTCAGTAGCCGCGAATGGAGCGCAGCACCTGGTCAATGGCTTCAATGATCCGGCGACGCGGGTTTTGCTCGCAGATGGTGCCGATGAGTTCACCGAGGTTTTCCCAGCTGTCGGGATCGAAATCCGTTGAGCCGGTTTTCCCGGTGTAATAGCCGTCGATCCAGACAAGTATGTAACCTATGGTCTCCTCATCCATGTTCATGAGATCCGTACATGTCATCCGCTCGATATTCATGGAAAAGGCATGCACGGGAGCGGGCTGGAACGCGAAGAAGACGAACAACGCAAAGACAAGACTGCAAAGGGCGGTGCGCATAATGTTTCTCCTGATATGGATTTTATGCACGATAAGCGAGTTAGTGAGACTTGGCAACAAGTTGCCGCCCCGATCGTGTGTGCGTGAACCATCTTCACTTGCTTGGGAAAAAGGTGCGGCTGGCGCCGACCTCGCCCCCAGGGGGGGGCGTGTCACGCTGCTTGCAACGGCCGGGCAGCAGCCATGTGTTTGTGCGCAAGCACCGCGCCACGCCCCCCCTGGGCTGCAGCCCTCGATCATACGGGGAGGACAACCAGCAGCCAGGGGCGACAAACAAGATTGACACGGGCGGAGGTGAAGGCTATGCAAATGCTCCTCTTGCCCGCGCGCTGGGGATGCAGTACAGAAGTATCGAGTGCGGAGGGATGGCCGAGTGGTTGAAGGCGGTGGTCTTGAAAACCACTGTGGGGGTGACTCCACCGGGGGTTCGAATCCCTCTCCCTCCGCCACGTCACTATCCAGCCACATCCCACCAAGTCCAAAAAGTCAAATAAAACAAGCGGAAAACAAGGCTTGTTAGTCCTAGTTTGTCCATTATGGCTTGCGGACATCCACGTTTTTACCGTATAGAATACCGTAAATAACGGGGGCATCAAAAAAATACACCGTATAGACCCTAAACCCGCACCCCGTAACACATAGGAGGTAGGGCCATGCCTCTTACTGACACGCAAATCAAGAACGCCAAGCCCGGTCCAAAACCTATACGGTTGAAAGACGAGAAAGGCTTGTCCCTTGAAATTACCCCTACGGGCGGAAAGCTTTGGAGATTCCGATACTGGATCAAGGGCAAGGAAGGGCTTCTGTCTCTGGGGAAATACCCGGAAGTATCCTTACGCGAAGCCCGAGACAGAAGAGACGAAGCACGGCGCATGATCGCCAATGGCCTGAATCCTTCAGAGGTGCGCAAGGGCCAGAAGAATCAAGCCGAAGCGGATGCCTTTACCTTTGAGAAAGTCTTTTTGGAATGGTTTGTCAAGTTTCAGGCCACACGTGCGACAGCGACCGCCAAGGACACCAAGGACCGTATAGAAAAGAATGTGCTGCCCTGGATAGGTGCGCGCCCCATTCAGGATATCACCAGTCCGGAGCTGCTTACCGTCATTCAGCGCATTGAAGCGAGGGGCGCACCCGAACAAGCGCGGCGCATCCTGCAAAAGTGCAGCGCCGTGTTCCGGTTCGCTGAAGCCACCGGACGCCTGCAGGGCAATCCTGCCGCCAGTCTGCGGGGGGCAATCGCTCCACCTCCTAAACACCACCTTGCCAGTATCAGAGACCCCAAAGGGGTCGCAAGGCTACTGCGCGATATTGAAGCCTATGACGGCCACTTCATTACCCGGTGCGCGTTACAGCTTGCGGCTTATGCCTTTGTCCGCCCTGGGGAACTGCGCCATGCGGAATGGGAAGAGTTCGACATTCAAGCGGCTGAATGGCGTATTCCTGCAGCAAAAATGAAAATGAAGGAACAGCATCTTGTACCGTTGAGCAAACAGGCCTTGGCAGTGCTGGAAGAGTTGCGGCCTTTGACTGGAAGCGGCAAATACCTTTTCCCGAGTCTGCGCAGTCCGCAACGGTGCATGAGCGAGAACACTATAAACGCCGCTCTTCGGCGCATGGGCTATGGTAAGGACGAAATGACCGGCCATGGATTCCGTTCCATGGCATCCACCATGCTGAACGAACAAGGGTGGCCGCGTGATGCCATAGAGCGCCAGCTTGCGCACGGCGAGCGCGATGCTATCAGAGCGGCATACAACTTCGCTGAACACCTACCCGAGCGCCGCAAGATGATGCAGGCATGGGCGAACTACCTTGACGCACTGCGGGAAGGCGCGAAGGTCATTCCCCTCAAAGCGGGCCTGTGGCCTGCAGGATAAATATGGATTTACACCGTGGGAAACGTCACAAACGTCACTAACGTCACAAAGCTAGGCGCGACAACGGTTTTCAGCGGTGACGTTTTAATCACTAACGTCACTCATGTCACCTTTTCAGTCGAGAGATGAAACGTCACTAACGTCACTAACGTCACCGATAGGAAATGCTTTGCTTAACTTGAGGCTTAACCGCCTGCCTAAGGTTTGCCTAAGCACCGGCAAGGGGGCCTTAAGGATACCTTAAGGATAGCTTCCGCTTGGCGGCCGGGAATTGTCAGCAGAGATTGAGCGAATCTTTGAGACGAAGGTGCATCCGATGACGATCACCAACCGGGCCAGCAGGCAACAGCGAAGTGTATCAAATGATACACCAGCAGAAAACCCAGCAACGGCGGGGGCTGAAGGTGGTTGCACTGGTTGCAAGTTATCGGCGTGAAGTCGGAGGATTTTACAAAATCTTTAGCAGTTAAATTTTTTGAAAAATCGTCACCCCAGTTTGTAATAGCCTGCTGCGTCACCTGCACCGCCTCCTCGTCCATCTGCGCGAGCTGGTAGGCAACGGCTTGCGTGATCTCGCCAGCGTCAAGCATGGCCGCAAGAGAAGGAATCAGGTCCGCAAGGGTGCGAAGGCGACGGGTTGCCCGTTCAGACTTCCCAATTTCGGATGCAATTTCTTGGACCCCGGCCACCGTGGCCGGGCTACCACCCTCACGATCAATCCCTCTCAACTCATACAACCGCTTCACGGCTCTTGCCGTTTCGGACGTGGTGAGCACCCTTCGCCGCAGATTCTCTTCAATGAGCAGCGTTTCATGCTCTGCGTCGTCCGAGACTTCACGGACAACGGCAGGCGGAAACCGTTTGCGGAACGGTTTGCGGAACCGTTTGCCGAACCGTTTAGGGAACCGTTCCGCGTGACGGGCATCCGCCTCGATGCGGTTGAATATTCCCGGCTGGAGGGCGAAACTGTAGAGGAAATGAAAACCCGCGTGCTTGCCACTCGCGACGATTGGCCGCCCTTCGTTTTTTCCGCGTGGCTGATTGCTGAAGCTCGACAATAGGCCTGTGGCTGGCACTGTAACGCACGAAACGCCCCGGCATGACCTTTGTATCGTGTCGGGGTGTTTTTGCGCCTTAGCGCATTTTCGCCTTGAAACAAGGCTCTTCCCTGAAACAATTTTCAATTGTTCCAGGTAAATGCATAAGAGCATCTAGCGCTTTTCAAGCGTTAAATGCTCTAGAGGCGAAATGTGGGCGTTGTTTCTGGAGGAAGGAAAACGGGAGTTAGCGGTCTTCTACAAGTCTTCAGGCCGTAACCCCGTGTGCTTTGCGATCCTCGCCAGCATGCGAGGTCCAATTTCCTCATTATCATGAAAAGCGAATACGTAATCAGGCCAGCCAGGACGGGTAAGAGTCTTGTGGGAACCGGACTGGCGCTTCACCGTCCAACCGATGCGGAGGAGTGTAGCGAGAACACGCCGCGCCCTTGTGGCAGACCATGAGGTCATACGGCGTCGGCAAAAGCGATGTTGTCCAGGCCTGGAGTATCCTCGCCATGCTCTATGCGTTCCGCCAAGGCGTGAAGCGCGATTGCTTGAGCCTTCCGCTTGGCCTCTTCCCTGGTGGAGCCATAAGCCATGGCACCGGGGATGTCCTCAATTTCGGCAATCCACCGGCCATCAGCCTCTTTCTCAAAAGCAATTTTCAGTATGCACATATTGGCCTCCCTTACCAAGTGTAGCGCGTTCTGCACCTGGTGGCTAGCCGTTAGGGCTACGGTATCGAGCAGTCCAATCTTCACGGCTCTTCCTCGAACAGGTCCTTGACCGACACGCCCAGAGCGCGGGCGATGGTTTCAAGGGTCTCTAGCTTGGCTTGTGAGATGTACCTGCCTCTGACGCGAGTAATTGTTACATTAGTAAGGCCTGTGGCCTTTTCCAATTTTTGATATGTGAAGCCTTTTGCTTCCATTATCTCTTTGATTCTGCTGTGAATCAAGACGGTATCCCCATTTTACCGCCTCTTTAACAAAATGTTCTTGACCTGTTTACCATAACAAATTATGGTGAAATATAGACTCACCCGGCAGAAAAAGAAAAAAGACAGGCCTGGAAAGGTGTTCCAGCACCCGCCCAGGCCCTAACCCTGATACCTTACAGGAGGTCATCATGGCTGGACAAACTGTAACCACGGCTACGGAACAGGGCAAGCCCGCTCGTACCACAATCCATCTCAGCGAGGCGCAAACCAGGCAGGCTGAGGAGCTGCTTGCCAAGGCGTTTGAGCCCAGGTCTTTTCTCGTTTCAATCCTGAGCGAAACCGACTTTACAAAGACGGAACCCAAGACTTGCGTCTGGATGATAGGCGAACTGCTTGAACTGCTTGAACTGCTTGAGGAAACCTGCACCAAGCGCTTTCTTCAAGACCTGCAAGAAAAAGGCATCCAGGGGGCGGCATGAGCAATCCTACCCTTACCCCCGAGCAGGCGAAAGCTGTTCAAGGCATCCTGGAAAAAGCGCTGGAGCCTACCGGCATCTTGGCTGAGTATCTGAATGCCCCTGAGAAGTCTGAAGGTATGGACGGCTGGATGGTGGCCGCCGTGTTCGAGGCGTTGCACAGGGACGCAAGCAGGACCGCCAAAGAGGCGCTGGCCGCGATGTCGGCCATGGCAAACTAAGAGACAGATTCTTTCATCGGGCTGGCTTCCTTGTCTGGCAGCCAGCCCGCAAAGAAGCGGAGCCGTCAATGAACTACATTGCGGGTCTGGTTTCTTTGTTTTGCGAGAAATATAAAAACAGAAAAAAAAGGAGTACCTGAAATGACTGTCGCCGAAGCGTTACGAATCGAAATCGAGCGTCACCCACTGGCCGCGAAGTTCAAAAAAGCTGGCCTTCGGTATATTGACGTGGCCGCATATTGCGGAATTTCAATAAGTTACCTGTCACATATACTGGCAGGCTACCGCAAGCCGACTGAACGGCTGGAGGAAAAGCTTCAAGAGTTGTCCGCGAAAATAGATAAGTTGGAGGCAGCCAGCAGGGAAAATTATTGTGAATAAAATCAAATAGTCCCAAGGTGTCTACCCTGGTTTTTTACTGTTCTACCTTGTCGCAGCGGTAAATCCCGCTTAAAATGCCTTTTTAACAAAAGGAGGTCATATATGACTGGAAGTGCAGAGCATTTGTATCGTCTGCCGCAAGTGCTGTCCATTTTGGCAATTTCAAAGTCCTCGTGGTGGAAAGGCGTCCGCAAAGGCATTTACCCGCAACCGCAAAAACTTGGCCCAAGAACAACCTGCTGGAAAGCCTCTGAGGTTCATGCCCTGGCTGCGCACGGCCTTGATTGGCGCAAAAATATCGAGGTCCGCCATGAAGCGTCCTAAGGAAACAGTCCGCCGCCCGGCCCCTGGCAAGACCGTGCGGCGTGACCAAAAAAGCTCTACCTGCAGCAAGAAACCCCTTTTACCCCTGGACACTTCCAAATGCAACCGTTTTGAGACAAAAAAAGAGACGGTGCGCGGATGAAGGTCGATTTCAACGGAATCAATCGCGCCGTGCTCGCACAAGCACCCGGTATCCTGAATGATTGGCTTCCAGGCGGACAGGTGCGAGGGCGTGAATTTGTTTGCGGGAACCTCTCCGGCGATCCGGGTGAAAGCCTAAGCGTCAATATGGATTCAGGCATGTGGAAGGATTTTTCCACAGACGAAGGCGGCAAAGACCCCGTTTCCTTGTTCGCCGCAATCCATGGCCTGAAGCAGGGCGAGGCGGCACGGCGTTTGTCCGAGCAGTTGCGCCTTGACCAAGGGAACGCCTCCTTGCCTGCAGGCCGGAAGGCGCAGGACAAGACCACATGGACGTCCATTATCCCGGTTCCCCCGGATGCGCCCGCGCCCATGCAACAGCATTTCAAGCTTGGCGAACTCTCAGCAATCTGGCGCTATCACACACAGAATGGGCGGCTTATCGGCTGCGTCGGCCGCTTCGATAAGGCCGATGGTGGCAAAGAGGTCCTGCCCCAGATGTTCGCTCAAGGCCCAAGCGGACGGCGTGCATGGCGGTGGATGAGCTTTCCAAAGCCCCGCCCCCTGTACCGGCTGGACGCCCTTGCGCAGGCCCCTGAAAAGTCCGTGGTCATCACCGAAGGTGAAAAGGCGGCGGACGCGGCACAGCGCTTGTTGCCCGATTATGTGGCCGTTACGTGGCCAGGCGGCTGCAAGGCCGTGCAACATGCCGACTTCGCCCCTATGCGGGGGCGGAACGTGGTCATATGGCCGGATGCCGATACTCCCGGTCTCAGCGCTGCGCAAGAGATTGCCAAACAATGCATGGACGCTCACGCCGCGCAGGTGCGGGTCATTGAACCGCCTGCAGACGTGAAAGCGGGCTGGGACGCGGCGGATGCAGAAGCCGAAGGATGGACGCGGGAGCAGGCCCTTGCGCTGGTGAAACAGGCACAGCTTTACGACCATGGCGGCCACAACGCGGAGCAACAAGAGGCACCGAGACCTTTGCGAAGGCCGATGCCCCAGTCTGCCGACTTCCCCATGGATGCACTGGGGGATGTCCTGGCCTCTGCAGCACAAATCATCCATGATGTTGTCAAGGCTCCCGCTGCTATCTGTGGGCAATCGATTCTTGCCGCCGCTGCCTTGGCCGTGCAGGGGCATGGAGACATTTCCATAGACGGCAGGGTAAGGCCCGTGTCCTTGTTCGCCCTTACCTGGGGGGAGACAGGGGAACGCAAATCCTCAGTAGACGAACAAGCACTGTGGCCGCATAAAGAGCATGAGCGCAGGCTGAATGAGGCGCACAACCAGGACCTTCCAGAGTATGAGGCCGCGTCTGCCGCCTGGAAAAAATCCAGGGAGCAAGCCCTTAATAAGGCCAAGGACTACGCGACACGCAAGCAGGCCTTGAAAGACCTTGGCCCCGCACCTGACCCGCCATTACTGCCCATGCTTTGCGTCTCAGAGCCAAGTTATCCGGGTTTGGTCAAGCTCATGGCGGCAGGCCAGCCTTCCATGGGGCTTTTTTCCGATGAGGGCGGCAAGATGTTTGGCGGCTACGCCATGTCGGAAGACAACATTGTTCAGACCGCTGCAGGTCTCTCCGGCATTTGGGACGGAAAACCCATTGACCGTGTTCGAGCTGGGGACGGCGCAAGCAAGCTCTATGGCCGCCGCTTGTCTTTGCATCTCATGGCACAGCCTGTATTGGCCGGGAAAATCATGTCCAGCCACATCTTGTCAGGGCAGGGATTCCTTAGCCGCTGCCTGCCATGCTGGCCTGAAAGCACCGCTGGTAGCCGAACATATGAAGAGGTTGACCTATCCAAACACCCAGTCATGCAACGGTATTGTGCGCGCATCTTATCAATATTCGGTACGCCGTTGCCGCTTGCGCCCGACACACATAATGAGCTTGCCCCTAGGCAGCTGCTCCTTGATCGAGACGCCAAGGCACTTTGGATACGCTTTCACGACCACATAGAGCGCCAGCTTGCGGACGGAAAAGCGCTTGCCCCCGTGAGAGGTTTTGCAAACAAGTCCGCCGAACACGCTGCGCGTATCGCCGGTGTGCTGGCTCTTGCCGATGACATCCACTGCAGGCAGATCCATAAGCGCTTTATCGAGGCTGGTATTGAACTCTGTCAGTATTATTTGAGCGAAGCCTTACGGCTGTTTGATGCCGGTGCTTGTGACCCCGACCTCTCACTTGCGGAGAAGCTTCTACTCTGGGCGTGCAGGCAAGGCCGGTATGTCCATTTAGCGCAAATATACCAGACTGGCCCCAACGCGTTGCGAGATGCGAAAACCGCACGGCGGATTGCGCGCATCCTGGAGGAGCATGGATGGTTGCTTCGCGTAACAAATCAAGAGGTGGACGGCGCAAAACGGCGTGAAGCCTGGCAGGTGATAACAAATGGCACTTCTGGCAACCTTGCCGAGGCGGACACGCAGTTTAGCAAGATTAGCAACTTTAGCAGACCTCCTACCCCAAAACAGACTACCGAAGCGGACACGGAGTTTAGCAAGATTAGCAACTTTAGCAGGGGGCAAGGTGGAAATCCCGCAACATGGGTGGAAGGCCTGATATGAAATGTCCTGCCATCCTGAACCGAATCTGGGGTGCCGGTCTTGACCTCACAGTGGTAGGCGGCTCGCTGCGCTTCTCCGGCAGTAGTCGCCTGCCACATGACGAGCTTGAACCGCTGCTTGCTGAACTCCGGGTGTACAAGGCGGAATGCATCGCTTTCCTGCGGGAACGTGCATACTCCGAACTTCGAGACATGACGCGCCAAGGCCTCTTGCGATGGATCCGCTACCCTGAAGGCGCGTTCATGCTGGACCATCCGCTGCCGCCGAAGCGGCGCTATGATGCATCCCGCGTCGAGTATCTGCGCTATCAGGCGCATCCGCTGCCTTATGAGCGGCAAGAGGAGTTGCTTGGCCTGCAAGAGCGTGCTGCGGGTCCTCCTGGGCGCAAATTTACGCAGGGGTCCCAATACCGCGACACATCGCTAGATTTAGACAATTTTGTGAAATGTCCCACGTCGGCAACTGAGCGGGTCCTTCTGGGGTCTCAGAAGCGCAGGGGTCCCAATACCGCGCCCCTTGGCTAGTTACAAAATTGTAAAAACCATTTCATGCATCACGCGAAGGCCGCTTTCAGACCGCTGAGGGCGGCCTTTGCCTTTGGTCGCTCGTGTCGCGCGCTAGGCGGCCTCAGAATGGACGCAACGCGCCTCCGCAACCTGGACATCATAATTTTGTTTTTTGCTCGTTACAGGCCAAGTATGGAAGGATTTTCCTTGCAGCGGACGCTTGCCATGCGGCTGACGGCATACTACAGCTTCCAGATAGCCACAGGAGCGAGAGCAAAGGCACTAGTCTAGACTTTATCAAGGCGAATATAGGCCTATCCGACACGCCTTTATACGTCGGAAACGGCCTCATAAAGTCTAGACAACGGCTTTGCGCCATGTCCCTAGGCCGCTTTCGCATCCATGCAATATCACTGCATAATAAATAATTTACCACATTCAAAGTTAACATAAGACCCCTTTTGAGACATTATTTTATTATTCCCACCTGAGGGCCAATATCAGGCCGGAAACGAGCGACTTTTGCCACTCTAGAGAATTTGTAGCTGGCAGGGGGGCGGTGAAAGTCTAGGGCTGGCCGCACCTGGACCGGGTGCGCCCTTTCGCGTGCAGTTTCGGAAAAAAATTGCACCCCTTTTTTCGAAAACCTGCACCCAAGGGGCTTGCCTAACCAGATAAACCACCCGCTCATGATCGACTTATATATATCCCAAGGGCACCCTGTGCGATGATTGCAGGGGCGTATGAAACCGTATAACTTTCCGTATAGCCCAAAAAATCCGAATTGAGATTATGGCTCTATTGCTTGCTTTGCTGGGACAATGTGGCGGACTCTCCCGCCACATCACAGTCCCACCACGTCCTGTAAAATCCAAAAAATTAAAGAAAACAAGCGGAAAACAAGGATTGATAGTCCTTGTTCATCCACTCTTACCCTGTGATATCCTCCGTTTCACCGGGCGGGCGACCCCAGCAGTCTTGCATCCCCGACGTGCAGGCTTTAGCGCATTTTCGCCTTGAAATAAGGCTCTCCCCTGAAACAATTTCCAATTGTTCCAGGGAAATGCATAAGAGCATCTAGCGCTTTTCAAGCGTGAGATGCTCTAGCGCATTTTGGATTTTGGATAAGGCTCACATCTGAAACTATGTTTATTGTTTCGAGAAAATGCATAAGAGCATCTATACTTTTTCTAAGGTAAGACGCTCTAGCGCTATCTGGCGTACTTTACTACCTGCTCGTTTCGTGCATGGGCGTCCAGCTATTTTATTATCAATGTATATAGAAAAAACACTCTGGTAGTTGTCTGGTCGGGCATGGTTTTTGCCCGGGAGTTCTGTTAACATGCATCAAGTCCGTGAATCATTGTCACGCTTTTCGGGAGCTGCGCTAGATAACCTTATGCTTTTATAGTAAAAACAGGTGCGATTGCATGGCTGACCCAGGGGGGGGGGCATGGGGGCGGAGCAAGTGAAATTACAATCTCAACCTATTGCGGCGCATGAGGGCTTGAAGGCAGAGGATTCCGGCACCTCCTTGGCCAACGATGGCCATTTCAAGCAACTCGTCGATAATCTGCCACAGATGGTTTATGAATTGGATATCGAGGGAACTCTCTTATACGCCAATCAATGCGCGCTTGAGACCTTCGGCTACAGCGCCATGGACCTCAAACAAGGCCTGAACGTTGCCCGGGTCATTCACCCTGCCGACATCGGCCGGGCTGTGAGCAACATGGCCCTCGTCATGCAAGGGCGAGGGGTATTCGGCGCTGAATATCTGGCTGTCCGCAGTGACGGTTCAACATTCCCCATCAAAATATTCTCGCAAGGCGTTTTCAAGAAAGATGTTCCCGTTGGCGTCAGGGGGACAATTCTCGACATAACCGGCGCACGGCGCACAGAGGAAGCCCTCAAGCGCAGTGAAGTATTTTATCGAACGCTCTTTGAAACCACAGGCACGGCCCTGGCCACGGTCAGCAAGGATTCCATCATCCGTAAGTGCAACTCCCAGTTTGAAATTCTCTCCGGCTGCTCCCGTGAGGAAGTTGAAGGCAAAATGAAGTGGTCGGATTTTGTCGATCATGAGGATTTGCCTCGAATGTACAGCTATTATGTCAAACGGCTCGGCAAAGGGCATGGGGTGCCCCGTGAATATGATTTCGTATTTGTGGCCCGGGGCGGTGTTCGAAAGCATGTGCATATCGTCATTGAGATCATACCCGGCACTGAGGATAGAATATGTTCTCTATCCGACATAACCGAACGCATACGAGCCGAAGAGGCATTGCGGAAAAGTGAGGAACGTTACAGCCTGGTGGTCAGGGGAGCCAACGACGGCGTTTGGGACTGGGACATAAAAAACGATACCATGTACTATTCCCCCCGCTACAAGGAAGTCCTCGGCTACACCGAAGAGGAGTTCCCGAATATTTGGAAATCGTGGGAGAACAGTGTTTACCCGGACGATCTGGAATCTGCCAGAGCGCCCCTTGTGAAATGTGTCAAGGGCGAAGTGGACCATGTCGAATCTGAATTTCGCATGCACCACAAAGACGGTTCGCTGCGTTGGATTCTCGCCAGGGGGGCCGGAGTCAAGGACGATGCCGGGCTGGTCTTCAGGATGGCGGGAACGCAAACCGACATCACGGAGCGCAAGCTCAATGAGCGCTCCATACAGGCCATGTATGGCATCTCCAAGGCCATCAGTACAACAACCGACCTGCAGCACCTGTATAAGACCATCCACTCAATTCTTGGCGAATTTGTCGATACCACAAATTTTTTCATTGGGTTATGGGACAAAGAAAGTGATCGGCTCGTATTTCCGTATTTTGAGGATGAAAAGGACGATTATTTGGAAATTCACAATGTCAGCGACCCAAATAAAAACTGTTTGACTATACATGTTCTCAGAACAGGTGAGCCGCTGCTCATCACCAGGGATCAGATTCGTTCTCCCGAATTCATCCGGAGCATTGGTTGCGTGGGCACCCCTCCCGCCGTCTGGCTGGGGGTGCCGCTGATAGTCAAGGACTCGATTATCGGCGCCATGGCTGTCCAGCATTATACCAATCAGCAGCATTACACCCAGCATGACGTCAAGTTCATGGTGGCCGTTTCCGAGCAGGTGGCCATGGCCATCGAGCGCAAGGCCAATGAAGAGGCTTTGACGCAGCTGACCGAGGATCTGGAGAACAGAGTGGCGCAACGAACGGCAGAATTGCTGGACAAAGCCAAGGAACTGGAGCAGGCCAACTTGCGGCTCACGGAGCTTGACGCCATTAAGTCGGCTCTCATCTCGTCAGTATCCCATGAACTGAGGACGCCGCTGACATCCATTCGCGGTTTTGCGAAACTCACACGCAAAGACTTCCAGCGCCACTTTCATCCCTTGGCCCGAGAGGCGGCGCTCATCGAAAAAGGGGAGCAGATCCGCAGCAATCTCAGCATAATTGAGAGTGAAGGGATACGGCTCACGCGTCTTATCAATGATTTTCTGGACATCAACCGCATCGAATCCGGCAAAGCCACCTGGAACGATATGCCCGTCAATCCGTGCGAGGTTATTCACGATGCGGTCAAGACTTTGAGGGGGGCCTTTGCCACCAGAAAAAATGTGGCGCTGCGAACCAATTTTCCCAGCACCGTACCGCTTATTCTCGCCGATCCGGATAAAATAAAGCAGGTGATTATCAATCTCCTCAACAATTCCTACAAGTTCACGTTGCAGGGCACAGTGACCGTCACTATCTCCACCTTCACCACGGCCGACACGCTGACCGTGGTCGTCGACGACACGGGAATAGGAATTCCCAAAGCCGAACTTCCTTATATTTTTGAGAAATTCCACAAAACCAGAACAAACGACACCATTGGGATCAGAGACAAAGGCACAGGTCTTGGGCTCGCCATCTGCCGGGAAATAGTGACACACTACGGTGGGATAATCTGGGGCGAATCCGCCCCCGGTGAGGGAAGCACGTTTTCATTCACGTTACCGGCGATTCCGGGAACCATGTGTGCCTGTCCCGAAAGCACCAGGGATGGATGACCAGCGATGGCGGCGAGAGCGTGATTATTCCGATTGCCGCCTTGAACGGCAGCCGCCATGCCTTGAAACCGTTCGCCGCATCAAATGGGCCCTTGCCGAAAAATAATTGTCAGCAGTTTGTGTTTGATTTACAATTTTAAAAATATTTAGCTTCATTAGATTACAAAATACAATAAATAAGGGTTGGAGGGGGGTGTTCCGCTGTGGCGTCGCATCGAGACGGCCTTCTCAATGCACTGCCCGACGTGTGTGGGTATCTAGCGCATTTTCGCCTTGAAACAAGGCTCTCCCCTGAAACAATTTCCAATTGTTCCAGGGAAATGCATAAGAGCATCTAGCGCTTTTCAAGCGTGAGATGCTCTAGCGGCACGTTTCGCCTTATCGACAAACGTTGGAAAGGCGCCACCACCGCCGGAATGATCAAGGCGGGCCGGATGGGGGCAGAGGTCGGCAGGCGCTTCAGTCCGCTGATTAAGGACATGGGCTTTACAACGGACACGTTCGGTGGGCGTCAAGGGGGGGCTTGAACGCCAGTCTTTTTTATAAAGATGAAAAGGGCGGTCGTGGAGCGCACGGATAGCGCCACGTTCGCCATCACCCCCCTTTAGCGGAACCGCTTCGAGCGCCCTGCCGACGTGGGCCACCTCGCCACTGCCGCGGAATCCATGGTTTTTATCAAACTTGCCCATGAACGGAGGGACTACTGGGAAACCTGGGGGGCTGGCCGGTTTCAACCGCAACAGGCTTGCGCAATACCGGAGCTACCGCACCGTAAACTTATACCGTTTCCTGTTCATAGTGTCGGCGCAAGGCACCCCTTTCCACATTGTTGGAGGAATTACCAAGCTCGGGACAGTGCTAGAAGCAATATGGTATCTATCTTATATTATAAAATTTAAGGTGTTGGAAAGGGGTTCCGGGGGGAGAACCTTTTTCATAAACTTCAGCCCTTGGGCGCGGTCGTATCGCGCCTTAGGGCTGAAGATAGCAGCG
>CAZFCK010000079.1:0-19145 GCA_964517355.1 uncultured Desulfovibrionaceae bacterium
AATTGGAAATTGTTTCAGGGGAGAGCCTTGTTTCAAGGCGAAAATGCGCTAGGGATTCAATGTGGTATCGAAAAGCCCGGATGCGCGCACAACTGTTTGAGCGACATTCCAAGACGCGCAATGTCATCTCCGGAAATGTGTATGCTCGGGGCCGCCTTGTCTTTACGATTTCCGGAATAAAAGGAAAAAGGATAAAGTCGCGGGCTTTAGAGCATTTAACGCTTGAAAAGCGCTAGATGCTCTTATGCATTTCCCTGGAACAATTGAAAATTGTTTCAGGGGAGAGCCTTGTTTCAAGGCGAAAATGCGCTAGCGCCCGCACGGCGACCAGGGGAGACCCCTGGACGCCGGACAGCGGCTTGTTCATGCTGATTTGCTTTGCTAATGCGCTATGTTATGGTGAGCACCGCACTCGGAACATCGAGTGATATGCCTACTGAGAGTTCGGCGCATTGAACGCTGCGTGTGCGATGATTTCACCTCGTGGCGCCGCATCGCGAAAATGGAGCGCCAGGACGAACTGGTCAGGCACTCCCTTATAGTATATTTCCTGCAGGTTGATGAAAGAAAAACGTTTGTAGAATTCAGGATTGCCGACCAGCACGATGCCGGACGCCCCCATGTTCCGCATGCGCGGGATTGCCTCGCGCATCAGGGCGGAGCCGATGCCTTTTCCCTGGTGTTCAGGCGCCACGCCGATGGGACCGAGGAGGTACCAGCCGGAAGCGCATGCTCCGATCGTCGCGGGAGAGAGGGCGAGATGCCCCACCGCTTGTTGTTTCACCATTGCCAGAAGCGAAAGGCTCAATGCGTTTGCCGCACGCAGACGCTCCACAATGCGATGCTCGACGGGTTCTGCGCCGGGTTTATGCATGGGGTGCCCCTTAAAGGCGGCGTAGTGTATGTGCGAAATGCGTTCGATGTCCGTGGGTGATTCGGTTATCTGCATGGATATACTCTGTGAGGGTGTTGACCGGCCCTGCGCGGACATCTGAGGGTTCCTGTTCCGCGGAAGGGCGCGTAGGAGCGTTGTGCCGTATTCTACGGATGCTTTGTTCCAGGGCAAACCGTTGCCGAGCGGGAAAACGCCGGGTCGGCATGAAGCGGGGCGCGTTTTCCTTGCGTTTACCGGCGGCGCATCATCCAGCCGAGTGCTCCGCAACAATGTCCCCTTTCATTTGGGTTCGTTGATTTGCTATAAAGTCCGGTACGCGATGTCAAGAGAGGGAGGCGCCTGCGTGCGTTGTCAGGTATTCCCGCGTAGAAAGCAGCGTTGCCGGAAATTTTACCGTGGGATCGCTCTTATTGTTTTGACTGCCCGATATGACGTGCTGATGTGAAAAAAATCATGTTTCGCAGGGGTTTCGTATGCGGCTGATGCGGAATGGGGGCAAGCGGAGAGGCTGTCCTCGTTATTATGGTATCCATGAATATTTACATCTTCTCAATGTGCCTATAAGTATAAATATTTTAGAAACTGTCGTTGGCAGGATACATTGATGCAAGAAATGTTGGACGTTCGCACGATGTTGCTGGTCGGGGCGTTGGTTTGCCTGACGATCGCCGGCATGATGGTGCATTATTCAATCGCGCGCAAGACGTATCCCGGCTTTCATCATTGGACTGCCGGGATCGTGGGGGCGGGTGTTGGGGCGGTATTGGTTTTTCTGCGCGGAATCTTGCCCGATTTCATAACGATCATTCTCGGTAACGCACTGATCGCGGCGATGCCGTTGCTGTTGACGGTTGGCCTGGTGAAATTCCTGGACGTCAAGTGGAAGCTGAAACCGTTGAACATCTGCATTTATATTGTTTTTGTTCTGATCTTTATCTGGGCGACATACGTACAGCCAAGCTTGTTCGCCAGAATTGCAATCCTGTGCCTGGTCATTACGATTTTTTTTGGCGAAGCGTTATATGTTGCGGCAAAATACCTTGCGAAGGCCTTGGGTGAGCAAGATCGGCTCCTCCTGGTTTCCATCTCCTTCTCCATTGCGGCATCTCTTTTCCGCCTTGTGATAACCTTGTTGCATCATGACGCAATATTTTTTCTGGAACATGCGGGCATATGGCAATGCGTCTCCATGCTCATGACGATTCTGGGAGTTGTCGGTGTCGCGTGTTCCGTTTTGATATTGAATTCCCATCGCATAGAGTATGATTTGAAAAAGGCGACAACACAGATTGAAAAGCTCGCCAACATGGACGGTCTGACGAATCTGTTCAACAGAAGATATTTTGACCTTAAATTGCAGCAGGAATTCAAACGTCTGCAACGGGGCTCGCAACCGCTGTCGTTGATACTGGCGGACATAGATTTTTTTAAAATGTACAATGATACGTATGGGCATCAAGCCGGAGACGACTGCATTAAGGGCGTAGCCGCAGCCTTCAGACAAGCGGCGGGGCGTGTCTCGGATATTGCCGCACGCTACGGAGGTGAGGAGTTTGTCCTGCTGTTGCCCAATACCGACGTGCAGGGCGCCAAAAAGGTGGCGAATGAATTGAAAAAAACCGTTGCATCTCTGGCGATTCCGCACAAGGCCTCCACGGCGTCGGACGTGGTGAGCTTGAGTATCGGCATAGCCACCGTGTATCCGGAACGATCGGACTCACCGGACTTGCTTGTCAAAAATGCCGACCTGGCCCTTTATAAGAGCAAATGGAACGGGAGAAATCAGATTCACCTCCATGTCTAGCGCTTTGCATCGTTGCAATGGCATCTCGACGTGTTGAGTTGATGTTGTATTGTAATATTGCCAGTTTATTGAAAAAGTATGTGATATGGTTTTATCCCCGGCGTCCGGGGGCCTCCCCTGGCCGTCGTGTGGGCGCGAACGCCCGCGGCTTTATTCTTTTTTAATTTTGGTCCGAAAATCATAACGATAATCAGTGCGGGAAAATTACATTTCCCCACCGATTAGAGCATCTCACGCTTGAAAAGCGCTAGATGCTCTTATGCATTTCCCTGGAACAATTGGAAATTGTTTCAGGGGAGAGCCTTGTTTCAAGGCGAAAATGCGCTAGAGCAGTTAACGCTTGAAATGATCGCTTGACGGCGGGCAAGGCAAAGATTTGCAAGCAAATCTTTGCAGAGCCTTTCAACTTTTTCAAAGTTTACATGCTCAACTGCCTGGTTTTTTGGGATACTCTTTCCGGGCCACGGGTTGGTTTCCCCAACCGGCAGCCGCCCGCTGACAGGATTCGCCATGTTGCAGACCATCCACACGACGGCGTCCAAATTGAATAATCTTGACGGCATTGCGCACAAAGAAGCTGTGTTCGTGCTCCCGTACATCGATCCGGAACTTACCGCCAGGCTGGAAGGGGTTCTTGTCCGCCGGGCTCTCGCTTCGGGGGTGTTGGTATGCGTGCTCGATGAACAGCGTTTCGGCTTCATGCGGATAGCCAATTTCGTGTTCTCCCGCTCCAGATCGAAATATTTCGGTTATCTCGCCCAGGACGCCTTTCCCGGAGACGGGTGGCTGCGCTCCGCATGCGGGACGCTGGACAAGTCCAACGCCGGCCTTTTGGCCTTCAATGACGGCCGCTTTTTCGGAACCCTCGCTGTTTTCGGGCTGGCCCGGCGTCAATGGCTCTCCGGTATTTACAATAACTGTTTATTTTACCAAGGATATCAAAGTCACTTCGGTGATACGGAAATATCCGCCATAGCCATGGGGCAAAAGCAGCTCGTGTTCAATCCTGGGTGCCTCATGGTCGAAGTGGATTACGAAAAGCACCGCAAGGAAAATAATCTTGCCGACGCCGCGTTGTTCCAAAAAAGAGCCGCCCAAGGATTCGACGGCATCATAGAGCCGATTCAAGTATAATTCCTACAACACTGAAGCCTATCCATACGAGAGAACGACATGCCCAGGAAAATAATCTTTATACATGGCAGCCCCCGTCCGAATGGGAATACGCGGGTGGTGGCGCAAAAAGCTATTGAAGCGGCGCGCAAGGCCGGGGGGGCGGTTACGGAGGTCGAAGCGGCCGCCTTGCGGTACGATACGCCGGGATGCAGCGGCTGTTTGCTCTGCCAGCAGTCTGAGGAATACCGGTGCCAACTTGCCGACGATGTGACGGAGGTCGTCGCAGGTTTGCCGCGCTTCGATACCATAGTCATCGCCACCCCGGTGTACTGGTTCAGTTATCCGGCGCAGCTTAAAGTGATAATCGACAGGATGTTCAGCCTGGTGAAATTCGCCCCAAGCGGGGTGGCTTCCCCTCTCGCGGGCAAGACCTTCGGCCTGTTGGCCACTGCGGGGGGGCCTGAAGAGGGCAACCTGGAATTGCTCGAAAGACAATTGATGACACCCGCAAGGATTCTTTCCTGCAGGTATGTCTCGTGCTTGATTCCTTTTGCCCCTTATACGCCGGGAGCCTTGATCGGGGACACGGAGGCCCTGGCCAAAGCAACGGCCTTTGGAACTTCGCTGGCTGCGAAGTAACACGGGTTTTTTCTTCGTTGACATCATGCAACAGGGAGAGCATATAAGTAAAAATGGGAATAATACGCTACGTCATATCTTGCCGTGGCAATGCAATATGTTGAATGAAACATGCCGTCAGCGCATTCTTTGACTGCCCTGTACGCTTGCGTTGCTCAAGGCGCCGCTGCATCCGTAAAGAAGCGCTGCGGAACCCTGGAGAGCTGCGGTTTCAACATTTTTGCCCTGCAATGGCGTTATGATGTGCAACGAGGTGCTGCAAGTGTCCGATGCGGGGAAAACAAAAGATGAACTGCTGCGGGAAATAGAGACGGTACGGAACGAGCTGGCGGTTTTGCGCGGCAAGTGCGGTCCCGCGGGGAGCGGACTGGTTTTACCGTTGCGTCTGGCGGAAAGTCTTCCGCAACTGATCGCCTACGTGGATGAAGATCTGGTGTTCCGTTATGTCAACAAGGCGTCCCAGGCTGCACTTGATCTGGACGAGGCACGGATCGTGGGGCGCTCCCTGTATGATATTTTAGGCGAAGACAACGCCGGGACCCTTGATCCGCTGGTGGTTGCCGCATTGCGGGGTGAAGAAGTGCGCAGCGCCATCCGTCTTGCATGCAACGCCAAACAGTTGCGCGTGGATGTGCAGTTGCTGCCGGATAATGACTCCTTTCCCAATACGCGCGGTTTTTTCCTCGTCATGGAGGATAAGACCGCTATGGACGCAATGAGCGCCAGACTTGAAGAGAGCGATTATCTTCATCGTCTGGTGTTCGACAATGTGCGCGAGGCCATTTTCGTGCATGGCGTCATGCCCCATGGACTGCCCGGTCAATTCGTGGATGTCAACGACGCCGCCTGCCGCAGGCTGCGGTACAGCCGGGAAGAACTTTTGCAATTGAGCCCCACGGTGCTGGATGCGCCTGATGCGGCGCGGAAAGTGATACCGTGGGCTATGGAGCAATTGTACCGGAATGGGCACGTGCTGTTTGAGACAGTGCACGTCACAAAGGACGGCCGCCACATTCCCGTGGAAAATCACAGCATCATGTTCACGCTCGGAGGGAAACGCATGACGCTCACCGTGTCGCGCGACATTGCCGGACGTAAAATGGCCGCTGACGCCAGTAAGGAGTGCGAGAACGTTTTTTCCAGTGTTGTGGGGAACATCCCGGGGGTGGTTTTTCAATTTGTCCTGCGTGCGGACAAAACATGGCTGTTCACGTCGCTCAGTCATCAATGCGCTGAATTGTTAGGTGTTTCTCCGGAAGAAGGGCTGCTTGACGCGGAAGCGGTTTTTCGGCGCATCCACCCCCAGGACCAAGAGCGAATGCGTCAGGCCATATGGGAATCGGCGGCAAGTTTGGGCCAGTACAGCATGGAATTGCGCATGCAGCTTGATGAGGGGCGTGAGCATTGGCTTAATGTGGCGGCAACGCCACAGAAAACTCCTGACGGAGATGTGGTCTGGAACGGCGTCGCCATGGACGTCACGCGGCTCAAGCGCGTCGAGCGGGAGTTGAGTGTCAGCGAAAGGCAATTGCAGGAGGCGCTTGAACGCTTATCCTATCATGTGAACAACTCCCCGTTGGCTGTAGTGGAGTGGGACAGCGACTGCCGGATTAAAGGCTGGTCGCCCAACGCTGAACGCATTTTCGGGTGGAAGGGCGTAGAGGTGATGCGCAAGCCTCCCGACGCATGCCCGTTTTTCTGTGAGAAAGAGGCCGGCAAAGAGGAACGCCGGTGCGCACTCCTTGGGGACGGCCCGCTCGATCAAAACATTGCCGAGCAACGCCATTACACCAAAGACGGTCGGACGATATTCTGCCGCTGGTACAATTCCGTGCGGCGCGACAGGGAGGGGCAGGTTTTGTCCATCCTGTCCCAGGTGGAAGACGTCACGACGATGCGGCTCGCCGAATCCCGTTATCGCGCCTTGTTTCAACACATGCCGGACGGCATAGCCATATATGAGAAGGATGCCGTGGGGGGGGATTTTGTGTTCCGTGATTTCAACCCCATGGCCGAGCGCATCACCAAGGTCAAGGCGGATGCGGTGAAAGGCCGCGGCTTGCTGGAACTATTTCCAAATATGCGGGAATTCGGCTTGGTTGAGGCGCTGGACAAGGCCTTGGCCACGGGGGTGCCCGTGAATCTTCCCGCCCGGTATTATAAGGACGATGTGCGTGAAGGGTGGCGGGAAAATCATATCTTTTCTCTGCCTTCCAACGAGGTGGTGGCCATATTCCAGGATGTGACGGCGCGTAAGAATGTTGAGCTGGAATTGGTCAAGGCCAAGGAGCAGGCGGAAGCGGCGAGTAAGGCGAAAAGCGAATTTTTGGCCAATATGAGCCACGAGATCCGCACCCCGCTGAACGGCGTTCAGGGCATTTTGCAAGTGATGCGGCTGCTCGATTTGCCCGAAGAACAAGCCCGCTATATATCCATTGCCATGAAAGCCGTAACTCGTTTGACGGTATTGCTTTCCGATATCTTGGATCTGTCGAAAATAGAGGCTGGAAAACTGGGACTTCGTGATGAATGCTTCGATTTGCAAGATGTTATGCATTCCATGGAGGAACTTTTTTCGCAAGCCGCAAGCGACAAGAATTTGAAATTGCAATATTTTATACATAACGATGTTCCAAGATATTTACGAGGCGATGTTTCCAGGCTGCAACAGGTCTTGCTAAACCTTGTCGGAAATGCGATCAAATTTTCTGAACGGGGTTCGGTTTTTGTGGAAATCTACCCGTTGCCGCACAACGCCCAAGAATCGCGTGTGCTTTTCGCGGTGGACGACGAAGGTATCGGTATTGCTCATGATATGCTTGACAACGTGTTCACGGCATTTACCCAGGGGGAGATCTCCGTTCACAGGCGGTATGGAGGAACAGGGCTGGGGCTGGCGATAGTGAAGCGGCTTGTTGGATTGATGCGTGGGGAGGTGGCAATGGCCAGCGAACCCGGCGTGGGGACCAGTGTACATTTCTGTTTGCCTTTCGGGAAGGGTGAAGGGCGGTTTTTGGACAAAGGCAAGGAGACGTTACCTTCAGTGGACAGTAACCTGGCAGTACTATTAGTGGAAGACGATGTCGTAAATCGTTTGGCCTTGAGCAAGATTTTGGAAAAAAACAATTGTAACGTGGACACCGCGGAAAACGGCCAGATCGCCTTGGATGCGTTGCGGCGTAACGCCTATGATTGCATTGTGATGGATATACAGATGCCGGTGCTGGATGGCGTCATTGCGACAAGGATCATCCGCAATCATCCGGACTATAGTCATGTGTCCAAGATTCCGATAGTCGCTCTCACCGCCTATGCCATGATGGGCGATAAGGAGCGTTTTCTTGACGCCGGGATGAACGACTATCTTTCCAAACCCGTAACGGTTGAGGATCTTATGCGTACCGTCATCAAGGCCGTGGGTGAGGGCAAGGCCGCCGGATATTCCCCGAAGCAATTGGCCCGGGATTGAGCGCCGATATGGTTCTCGGTGCGTTCAAAGCGGATTCTCTGGTTCAGGAGGCCTTATTTCAAGGCGAAAATGCGCTAGCCCGGCACGTTTTATCCTTCAAGGTTGATGGTGCGACTTTCGGACAAAAGAAAAAAGAATGAAGTCGTTGGGTTCGCGCCCCACGACGGCCAGAGGGGGCCCCTGGACGCCGTAAAACGACTTTTTTATGCTTATTTTTGTCAATAATTATGGATTATTATCGTACGCGCTTTGCTCGGAAAGTCGAATAAAAAATCAGTATGATAGTTTTTGGGGTTTCAGGCTTGGAAAGTTACGGAAGGGGTTCCCCTCTCGCGCTTCCTTTCTAGAATACATCCGCCTGCCGCAGAATATTGAGGCCGATAAGCACCAGCACGACTCCGCCGAGCAGCTCGGCGCATTTCGAAAGACGCGCGGAGCGGGTAAACAGCCGCCCCAAATGCAATCCCGCGGCGGTGAAGAGAAAACATGTCACACCTATGACAAGGGCCGGGTACCAGATATCCACATGCAGCAGGGAAAGGGATAGTCCCACGGCCAGGGCGTCTATGCTCGTGGCCACGGAGAGCACGATCAAGTTGAAGCCTTTGGTCGGGTCGCAGCGGTCCTTTTTTTCCTCGGACTGGAGGGATTCTTTGATCATGCGCCCCCCGATGAAGAGCAGCAGCCCGAACGCCACCCAATGCGCCCAGGTCTCCATGAAGCTGCGGATACTGTAGCCCAGGCTCCAGCCCAACACCGGCATGACTCCTTGGAACAAACCGAAATGCCAGGCCAGACGCAATGTTTGCCGCAGCGTCACGATACGCAGGCAGATTCCGGAAGCGACGGAAACGGCAAAAGCGTCCATGGCCAGGGCTATTGAAAGAATGAGAACGGTAAAAAAATCCATAGGGTCTCCTCTCGGGTGCGCGACATGGAAAGGAAGACCTAACGATTTTACATGAGGTGCGCAAGTTCATCATGAAAAGCTTGGAGAAACTGTTTTATCACCCATTCCTTGATTGACCGAACCACTTGGAAGCGACATTCGTGGAAAAAGAACAACACAATGACAAGCCGTTGATCCTGGGGCTTGCAGCGGGGTACCACTGGGGGGATGTGCGCCCTTTTTTGCTTTCGTTGCAACGTACAGGCTTTGAGGGGCGATGCGTGCTGTTTGTTTCGCCCACCACGCGGCATGTTCCACAGCTGGAAGAGCACGGAGCCACGGTCGTGCCGTTTACGCGCGGCGAGCCTTTCACGCATCTGCCGTACAATGCCCTGCGCTTCTTTCTCTACCTGGAGTGGTTGCGCCACAACGGGGGCGCGTACCGGCGTGTATTGCTTACCGACGTGCGGGACGTTGTTTTTCAACGCGACCCGTTTGCCTATGACTGGCCTCCGGGGCTTTCGGTTTTTCACGAAGACCTTTCCATGACCATTGGGCAGTGCCCCCATATGGAGCGCTGGATCAAGGGGCACCTTGGGGGCGCTGTTTTCACGGCGCTTCGGGATGAGCACATAGTGTGCTCAGGAACGACCATAGGTGATTGTTCGGCGATAATCAGCTATCTGGAGGCCCTTACGGCGCGGTTGGAGCCCTTTGCACCGGGGGAGCGCATGGCGGGGTATGACCAGGGCGTGCATAATCTGCTTATCCATGGGAATTTTTTGGAGATGGTGACGTGTTTCGACAACAGCGGTCCGGTGTTGACCTTGGGCTATAAGCGTGGGGGAGCGCCTTTGAACGGCCGGGGAGAGATACTTGCGGAGAACGGCGCCGCCGCGTTTCTCGTCCACCAGTATGACCGGCACCCCGAACTTTTTCGCCATGTACGCCGGCTGTGGGCGTAACGTGTTGCCTGGCCGCGCCATGCCCCAGGGATGCAAAGATCGAAAGGTTTTTTATCCCTCTGAGCGGCAGTCGCCGTGACCTCCTCTGCCACGCGCGGCCTGATCCGGAGGCGCCTGTGGAACGCGCCCGGATATGTGACGCCTTACGGCGATAACGCCTTATACCGTTTCCCATTTGAGATGCAAAAAACTGCCTCAAAATAGGCTGTGATTTCAGCGGATACCGTCACACATTTTTTGTGTCGACTGCGGGAAATGGTATTACAGGGGCTGGCATGTCATTGTGAAATTGTCTTGCCTCCGGTGGCTTGAGATTCCCCTGATCTTTGTGGCGGACATAACTTCTGAACATGTTGGCAATGTTGAATACGATAACCTTGAGACCAGGGGGGCGTTCCCCCCTGGCGGGGATTGGGGCGGGGCCTCAACATAACCCATCAGTAAGGTGAAATGCGTTAAATTGGGGGAGCGATAGTCACCAGAACGCGCATTTCCTTTTCAGCCCGCACGCCATGAGGCGCAGCGATATCAACAATCAAGACATCTCCTGCTTTCGCGGGAAGAAGCGCTCCGTCCTTGCCGAGAAACTGCCCTTCACCTTCCAGGACGGCAATGGACAGTTGTCCTTCAATTTCATGAGCGTGTACAGGCAATTCCTGGCCGGGAGCGAAATTGAAGTTAATGATTTTAAAATATGGCGATTCATGCACCAGGTAGCTTGAAAAACTCTGTTCCTTAAATCCGTTTTCTTCGAGCAGGTTCACCTTTTTCACGATAGTGCTCCTTTAGCGCGCCCAAATCTTTGAAAAAGGTTGGGCTGTCTCATGCATTCCACTGAAATAATAGGATATTACCTCAGGCGCGAGCCTTGTTTCAAGGCGGCAATGCGCTCATTGAATGCATATCCGGTTCACCCGCATCATAACCCGGCCGGCAATAAAATCTTTGACTCAAGTCAAAAAAAACTCGCCATGCTTAAAACATTCTTATTCCTTCTCTGAGGCGTTCCTGAATTCCGGAGCCGTGCGGATGACGAAGATAATCAAGCCAGCGGTCACCAAGAGGGCGAGAAGCGCGTTACGCAGATGTGTGGTTATGCGACTGTGGATGTCATTGCGCACACCCGGCAGCAATACGCTGCGCCGCGGGTCTTGAGGAGCGTGATAGACCGTGACCGCACGCCCTTCCGGGTAAGCGGACAACAAGGCCGCCGCTCCCTGCCAACTTTCGTCGTAACCACAATTATTATCTTGAAAACAAATTCTTTCGCCGGTGTATTTCTCACCGTTCACTTCATAAGCGTAGCGGACGGCTCCGAAATAATGCGTAACCGGCATATGTGAAAAACGGCCTTTGACTTCGCTTCTTACATGTTGCTCCAAAATGGACCCCTTGGCGGATATCCATTCCTCGCTTTCCATCATCAAAGGCAGGATGACGTATTTATCCTCCCAAAAATACTTGACTTCAAGCCACGCATACATTCCGCCGGCCAACGCCAAGGCCCCGGCGAGATATGGAAGATAAGTCCACAATCTTTTCCACAGATTTAGCATCGGCGTTGCTACCTTCTGCTGCGTTATCAGCCCTTCCCCATTACGTGGCGCACTCGAAATCGTTTCGAAAATCCGTTCAGGATTCTTCAGTTTCCTGGGGAATGATGCGCAACATGCTCTCAGAGAACAGGAACAGGCAATCGACCATAAAGGCGTACTCAGGGCATTCCTCACGCCACAATGCCATCTGCTCTTTGACCATTTCCCGTGCCTGGTGGACTTGTTCGTGGGTCTCCGCATTGTTTATCGCGGCCAGGGCTTCAAGATAGTCGTCGCTCATATAGGCGGTGAGCACCGCTTTGGAAACGCGCCCCTTGTCCAGGCCATCCCAGACTCCGGGCTTGTGGTTTTGGGCCGTCATACCAAGCTCCTTTATTCTGAAAGCATATTGTGAGACCGGCGGTTATGGAGATTTATCGGTAATTATTGCGCAACCGTGGGAGTGTTCCCCGGGCCGCAAATGACGACGCGCGGCACGTGGCTGTTCTGCTCCTGCGCGTCCAGCCACGCAAAGGAGCAGATGATGACGCGATGCCCCACATCTCCTTTAAGCGCGGCCGCTCCGTTAAGGCAGACCTCGCCGGGTTCGCCCTCAATGGCGTAGGTGGTCAGGCGTTCGCCATTGTCCACGTTGTACACGTCCACTTGCTCGAAAGGGGCGATAGCGGCGAGACGCAGCAACTCCGGGTCTATGGAAATGGAACCGATATAATCGCGATTGGCGTCCGTGAGTGTTGCACGGTGAATTTTTCCTCGCAAAAAGCAGCGCAACGACATGTGATGATCCTTGGTTAAAAAAGGGTGTACGGAAAAAGGGAACGACCATGGAAGGGGCGGCAGCTTTCTGGGCGTGATCAACTCCCGTATCGAATGCCGGAAACCTGAGACTCATACGCTTGATGCGCGGAGCATGCAAGCGCCGAATGGGAAAAGGCAGCCTTCAAGAAAACAAACAATTGTAGATGAATAGTTTCTTTATGTGCCGGCCGTACCCCCTCCGCGAGACCTTGTGAGCGATGCCGGAAAATCGTCCTGTTACACAGCAACATGCTGTTATCAAAGGTGATCTGTGGGCAGGAAAAAGAACGGGAAAAAGCGGTCATTTCACTCGGAGCGGAGTGAAGAGCGCAGCAAAACCGACACGGTTAAGATAAGCAAGCTATTCGGTTGTGCAAGACCGAATTAAAAATTACCCCTGCTCAGAAGGCAGTTTTCCACATTGTTGAAAAGATCAACTGTGAAATAGAGGTCTTTGACAGGCAACGATTCAGCATCCATGGAATTAATCTCAGTGTGTTGATAGTAGTTTGATAAATGGACGATAGCGAGCTGTTTGCAGGGGTCCTGCGAAACAGTGTATGTTTCGTTGTTCAAGGTGTCATGGCAATAATATGCGGTGTGCTTGGCGGCAATACACCAGGAAAGATGAACGGCTTTCCATTCGCCAGCCATGGCCGCTCCGGAACAAGCAAGAATAATCGCCAATGTTGCCGCAGTATAAAAAAATATCTGTTTCATGATGCATTCTCCATAAAAATGGATAGTATCTTGCAGCTTCGCACGGTGAGGCGCATTGTTGCGTTGAATCGTTTGTATCTTTACTGCATGCCTATAATGTTTATCACAGAGCGAGCAATATTGCCTTGAAGCGGCAGTGGCGTTTCGCCCAAAAAGCGGAGAGTGAAAATTGCAAAGATCCGCGTCCTGGTCTCAGAAAGGCCGCACAAGTCCGCAATGGGTCACCGCACCGTCTTCATCATAAAAAAGATGCAGATAAACAGGCAAGGTCCATACCTTTTCAGCCAGCGTGCCGGGTTTAATGGTGTATTTGTCGTTATTGTTCAACACCTCTGTGGCCATCAGCTGACAATTTTTCCAGGGCAGACTAATGAAATTGGCTTGGCGTGTGGTGAGATTCGCCCCTCTGCAGTTTAAGACATCGGGTCTGCCCGTGGCGACGTAGCAGAAATACAGCGCGTAAGAATTCCATCCAGGGACAGTTTCTGGCTGCGCGGGGGATTCCTGAGCAAAGGCCGCCGTTGCAAAGAACACGACGAGCAGGGCTGTGAAAAAGATTGATTTCATATGCCTCTCCTGACTCATGATAAAAGGTGCGCAGTGTGCAATCCGGTGCGCCGGCTACGGCAAGCGGCAAGCGCTCGGATCACGGGTTTGCTTTGGTTTCCATTGTAAAGAAGACCAACCTGATACGTTTATATTACTCCTGATATCATGCTTATACGCCAAAAGGGAACGTAATGGCAAGAGGGCGCGCAGGGGGCGGAGAAAGGGGGAGTGCGGCGCCGTTGCAGGTATTCCAACAAGATATGCTTGTGAAAGGCGACTGGTTCGGCCTGCTTTTCAACGCCCTTTCCTCGTGAAGCAAGACGCTCTCCCGAATCAATCTCCCATTGATTCAGGTTGATGCGGAAGAGCGCTCCGTCGATTGCCGGATCGATGCGCAGATATTTCCATGTGTGGAGAAAAACCCGGGCAAGAGGTTCTTCCCGCCGCGGGATTCGTTTTCCACGGATAATGCCGGGTATGCCGCATTGCGGGAAAAGGCAGAGGAGAGCTTGAAACAACCTACTTATAATATTGAATTTTATTGGCTCCGTACTCAGGTCGTCCAGAGGAGATGTCCCCCCGGATTTATAGACGCGCTGACAAATGTTTTCGCTATATAAGTTGGCTGTAATGGCTAGAGCATCTACACTTTGAAAAAGTTGAAAGGATCCGCAAAAATCAGCTTGCAAATCTTTGCCGTGAAATGATTGCAGGCGGGCTTTACCCGCCGCTAAGCGATCATTTCAGGCGTTAAACGCTCTAAAAAAAGTTTTGGAGATCCTTAAGAACCTTTTCAAAAGATTTTTTTGCCGCAGGAGGCCGTTGTATTTCAAAGTCAGCATGCTCTATGAGGTCACGGCATCTCCGTCGGCAAGTTGTTTTGGGGGCGAAACGATAATATCCTCACCCGTGGAGAGGCCTTTCACGATCTGCGCATGGGAATCGTTCATCAGCCCCACTTCCACGGTGCGCATCTGCGCCTTGCCGTTCTGCACCGTGAAAAGTCGCCACTGGCCGTTGTTGTCGCGGAAAAGCGCCAGGCGGGGTACGACCACGGCATTGTCTCGGCTTGCGGTGAAGATGCGCACCCGCACGCGATACCCCACCCCGAGATCAAGACCACGTTCGCGCAAAGACGCCAGAGCGTCCTTGTCAAAGGAAATGTCCACGGGAACGCGCTGCTGCTCCACGCCCAGAGAGGATATTTTGGTAAACGCCTCGGGCTTTACACGTTTCACCACTCCTTTTACAGGGGCGTCGCCGAAGATTTCTCCAAGAACGGCGACTTCCTGCCCCTCCTTGATGGGGCCCGCTTCCTGGCTGAGGATGTCGGCGGTAATCTGCAATTCCGCGAGATTGCCGATGTGCAACAAGGGAGCGCCGGCAGGGAGCATCTGTTCATTCTGCACGTGGCGGGTGAGGATGACGCCGTTGATGGGCGCCTTGATCACGGCGCGTTCCAGATCGTCCTGCGCCTGTCCCAGGGCCTCTTGCAGCGATTTGGTTTCCAAGCCTTTGCGCGTGAGCCATTGCTGCACGTATTTGGGCCCCAGCTCGGAGATAATGCTTATTGTGTCCATGGCTTTCGCCACGAGCTTGTTCACCGCGGCGTCCACCTGTCTCTGGGCGTTGTCCGTTTTGGCGCGCAGCAGCCGTTCCTGAGGCGATGCGCCTTTTTTGACGAGATCATCCACTGATTTTGTGTACCATTCGCTGAACTGAAGCTGCGCCTCGCTGGCCTTGGTCATCTCGTGCGCGGCGTCGGTGGTCTGCTGCACGGCGTCTATCCAGCGGGAAAACTCCATTGCCGCGGTCTGTTCCATGGCGTTGTAGGTGTTCAGGTCGAGCCGCGCCTGGGCCTGGGCCACTGCGGCCTGCAGCGGCACGGTGTCCAGCGTAGCCACAACCTGCCCCTCCTGCACTGCGTCGCCTTCTTCCAGAGTGATGGCGTGAACGCGGCCCGTGACGGGCATGGTCAGCTTATAAACGTGGGGCAAAGATGTCTGGCCTCGCTCCTCGACCCAGGATTGAATCGCCGTCGTGGCGGATTTCGCCGTAAGCACGGGCAGTCCTTTGTTCGAGGCCAGCATGGCGTAGTACACGCCGCCGGCGATGACCACCAGGATTGCCAGCCATTTTATCCATCCTGTCTTCTTCTTGGCCATGGCCGCCTCCTTGTCGGAACGTCTCGTCAATGTTCCGTTTTTGTCGCATCTGCCCCAGTATTCCGGGGCATTGTTATCGTGCCGCGATCATTCCTTCATGCTGAGCGCTTCGTTCCACTCCAGCCGGGAAATGTTTCGCTGGATAATGGCCTGGCAAAGCAGGACGAACAGAATCGCCATGCCGATGGACAAAAGCCAGCTCGATGGAGCGATGACGCTGGGCATGACGTACATATCGTTTTTGTACTGCAAGGCCATGCCGTCCAGCATCCATTTGCCCAGGGGCAATCCCGCAAGAATGCCCAGGAGATTGACAACCATGCTTTCTCGCAGCAGCAGGTTGCCCACTTCCAGAGCCGTATATCCGAGCACGCGGTAGGTCGCGATCTCGCGTTTGCGTTCGATGATGCCGATGAGCCCGGCATTGAGTATGGAGCCGAAAAAGATGATGGCCGCGAAAAAGATCATGGGGTAGGCCATGCTGCCCAGCTTGTCCACAAAGGAAACCTGCATGAGCCCCTGTTGCAGTTGCCTGTCGCCGATGTTCGTCAATTTGGGATAGCGCTTGCATTGCCGTAGGAAAAGCCTGCGTTCAAGAGGCGTCATCCGGGCGCGCAATTGGAGTTTGGAGACCGCGTCGGCTTCGTTGATCATGCGGTTGAGGTAGTGGAAATCGGCGTACACCGGAAGACCGAACAGAGAATCTACCACGTTGGCCACGTATGTCGTAAAAGGCTCTTGCAACCCCTTGGTGGGGATCACGGTGACCGCGTCGCCTGGGCGCAGGTCCATCAACTCGGCGAGACGCCGCGTCATCAGCAGGCCCGTGGAAGGCACCGCCACGGTGTTGCCCTCACCGTCGCGGGGCAGGGTGAGCTGCGCATTTTGCATCAGGCCGGTGACCATGCCCTTTTTGCGCCTGAAGCCGTTTTCAAAGTCGCAGGCGACTTCGAGCACAGGTTCCACATGGAGCACGCCCGGCAGAATGGACAGTTCGTTGACCGCCCCCGTATCGAGTTCGTCGCTGAAACTCAGGCTGAAATCGGACAGCAGCAGCTTGTCGAATTGAAACGAGAGCATGAATTTCAGAGAATCCACCATGCCGAAGGTGGAGACGAGCAGGGCGGTGCCCATGGCCGCGGCGAAGACCGTCACCAGCGAGCGCACGCGGTTGCGGAAGATGTTGCGCAAGCTGAGCTGCCAGCGGAATCCCAACCGCTTCCAGAGCCAGGGCCATTTCTCCAAGGGTACGGAACCGCCTTCGGGCGGCGCGGCCTGGCGCATGGCTTCAGCGGGAGTAAGGCTCGTGACGTGGCGCACGCCGCGGATTGTGCCGAGCAGACTGAAAAAAAGCGCCGTGCCCAGGGCCGCGCAGGCCAGGTCGGGATAGAAATGATTTTCCAGCACAGGAAAAGTGAAGAAGCCTCGATACATATACGTAAGACCGTCCGCCAGGGCATACCCCATGAGACATCCGGCCACGCCGCCGCTCAGTCCGACTATGGCCCCGATCTTCATATAATGCGCCGTAATGGCGCCGTTGCCGTAGCCCAGGGCCTTGAGCGTGCCCACGATGCCGCGTTGCTGTTCGGCCAGGCGCGTCATGAGCACGTTCAGCACCAGGGCGGCCACGCACAGAAATATCAGGGGTAAAATGGTGGCCATGGTGGCCAGCCCGGAAAGTTCCGAGGAAAGAGACAGGTTCGACGCCTGCTGCGACAACGGAGTCGTGGAAAACACACCGAAAGAGGCGAGCCGCTTGCTCAGCGTGTCCAGCACGAAATCGGGCTGACGCCGCGCCTGGGGGGTCAGGAAGCCCACGATATTGTTGCAGGCGCCTTCAAAGCCCATGGCCTCTTCGGCGAAGGCGCGTTTCACATAGAAAATTCCGTAGTTCGACGGTTCGGGAACAATGCTCCCCGGTGGCATGAGGTACACGAATTCCGAGGAGATGGCCGTACCCACCACCACAAGATCCTTTTGCTCGCCGTTTATCAAAAGATGTAGATCGTCTCCCGCGTCAATCCCCCGCTCCGTGGCAAAGGCATGGTCCACGAGCACCTCGTTGGGGCGGAACGAGGTGAAATAGCTGCCGCTTTGTACAAGAACGCCGTTTATGACCCCTTTCTCCTCGGCGGGCAAAGAGATCATCTGTCCTGAAAGAGGACGGTCCACGCCTTCCATGTCCAGAATCACAGGAGCCACGATGCGCTCCCGAACACTGGCCACGCCGGGTACGGAAGCCAGTCGCACGGCCTCGCTCACCGGAGCCTTTTTCAGGTCTATCCAGAAATCGCCTAGATGGGTGCGCTGGTAATAATCGCTACGCGCCAGATTCAGGTTGCGGGAAGTGGCGAATAAACCCGACATGCACCCCACGCCTACGGTGACGATGGCGACCAGGGCCAGCAGCATGCCCTTGCTTTGCCACAGGTCGCGACGCAGTTTGCCGTCAAGCACGCTCACCAGCTGATTTCCTCCGCTTTGGCCACGTGCTCGTTGATCTTGGCGGTTGCGCCCTCCATGGTCAGATGGACCACGCGCCTGGCCAGGCTGGCGATGGGGGCGGCGTGGGTAATGATGACGATGGTCGTGTGCAGCCGTTCATTCAGCTCGGTGAGCAGCTTCAGGACCATGCGGCCCGTTTTCGCGTCCAAAGCGCCCGTGGGCTCGTCGCAGAACATCACCCGAGGATTCTTGGCCAACGCCCGGGCGATGGAGACGCGCTGCTGCTGCCCCCCGGAAAGCTGCGCGGGAAAATGGTCCTTGCGGTCGGCCAGCCCCACGAGATCCAGAGCTTTTTCCGGGTCCATGGGATCGTCCGCGACCTCGGTGGAAACCAAGACGTTTTCCAGGGCCGTGAGCGTGGGCACGAGATTGTAGAATTGGAATACGAAACCCACGTTTTTGCGCCGGTGCTCGGTCAGCTCCCGGTCGCTTATCTGCGAGATGTCCCGGCCGGAGAAAAGCACCTGGCCGGAAGTGGGGCGGTCGATACCGCCGATGATGTTCAGCAAGGTTGTTTTGCCCGCGCCGGAAGCTCCCAGTATCACGGTGAGTTCTCCCCGGTAGATGTCCACGTCGATACCCCGCAGCACGGGCACTTCAACCTCGCCCATGATGTAGGTCTTACGCACGTCGCGGCATTGGATTTCAACAACGCCGTTTTCTTCCATACCATCCTCCAGGGAACGCTGCCGGAATATGAAACATATGAGAATTTTCATTCATACTTGTCATTATTCATGTTTTTGGTCAAGTGCTTGGGGACGATATGTGCATGTTGCGGGCGGGCGGGCGGGACATCACCGCGAACAACGTCCCTCCCGCAGGCGACGCCTTGTTTCAAGGCGAAAATGCTCTAGTGCTTCTTGACTTTGAAATAGGAATGTCTTCGGCGGGTTAAAAACCTTGCAGAATGATCGCGGGTGCGGGGGGGGGCGTTCCCCTCTGGCGGGGCTTGGAGCATCTCACCTGTAAAGGGTTAATATACTCCAACGTTTCTTTTCGAAAAGTGATGGGGATAACTGATTAAAAGTATAAAGTTTGGGAAGGGGAGAGCGCGAGAGGGGAAACCCTT
>CAZFCK010000080.1:0-19040 GCA_964517355.1 uncultured Desulfovibrionaceae bacterium
TGTCAAACCCTGAGAGTCCCCCGGCAAAGCCGGGGGATTACCAAAATGATATTTAGAAACACAGCCTAGGTATTTCCGCCAAAAGTCTTTGGAAGGGGGGCCGGGGGGAGAACCTTCTTCAGAAAGGTTTCCCCCCGGAAAAACCTAACAAGTCTTTAATCAGTGCTTCCTTAGAAACACAGCCTAACCACATTTTCTGAAATATCGGCTTATGCGAGGGCCGCACATGTTCGCGCAGCGTCTTTTTCAGGATTTCAGAGAAGGCCTGACGGCCGAAATACGCGGCTTCAGCTTCACCTCACGCCAGGCGCGCGCCGCCCTCGGCGCGGCCCTGGCCGCGCTGTGCGCCGTCCTGCTCGCCGACCGGTTGAATCTGCACAATCCCTATTGGGCGGGCATCACCGCGCTGGTGGTGTCGCGCACCACATACGCCGCCTCCCTGGCCAAAGGCGCCCTGCGCGTGATCGGGACCGTCACCGGCTGCGCCCTGGCCCTGCTCCTGGTGGGCGCATGCATAGACAACACCTTCGCCATGCTCTGTCTGATCTTCTTCACCAGCACCGCAACGGTGCTCGTCTCGGCCCAACGCGGGGCGGACGCCTACGCCTGGTCCATGGCCGGATTCATGATCGTCCTCATTTCCGTGGCCGGGCTCAGTATCCCCACCGGATTGTACGAATACGCCTTCTACCGCACCTTTGAAATCAGCCTGGGCACCATGGTCGCCGTGACTATGAGCGCCCTGGTCAATCCCCGCTCTTCGGCCGACGCCGCGGTGGAGCGGCTCGCCACGGCCTGGTCCGGCCTGGCCCGGGCCCTGCGGATGGCCGCCGCGAACTGGCGGCACGGGAGCCTGGACGGCGACGCGCTCCAGGACTGGCAACGTGAAACACGATCGGCCCTGTCCACATTGCCCGGCCTCATCTTCGAGGGGCGCGTGGAAGGCTCCTTCACGCCGGAACAGACCGCCCTGGCCTCGCGTCTCGGCCGCATCGCCGCCCATTTCACGCGGCGGGCGGCCATTCTCATCGGCGACCGGCCCGCGCTTCTGCACGGCTATGCAGGGCAGTTCGCCCCCGAAGTGGACAACCTCGCCTCCAGCCTGGACACGGCGGCGCAGGCCGTGCGGCGCGCGGTTCGCGCCCCAAACGGCCATACGCTCCTCAGGCAGCCCGCAGCGGCCTTGCGCCAGGCCGTGCGGGAGCTGGAGCGCAAGCACCGGGAACTCATGGCGGGGGAATCACCGCCCGCGCTTTCCCCTGAAGAGACCCTGACCTGGGCCGCTTTCAGGGGCTTCGCCGAAGCCCTCGCCGCAACTTTGGACGATATCGCCTCGAACGCATCAGCGGTGAACGCGCCCCAAAAAAGACACGCCCCCCTGGAGAACCTGCTCGTAAAACAGGCCGTGAGCCTGGGATTGGCCCTGGTCGCCGTGCCGCTTATCTGGAAATATCTCGATCTGCCCGGAGCCGTGCAAATCGGCGTCACTTCCCTGGTGCTGCTGCAGCCGGACCCGGTGGAAACCTGGCGCAAAGGCATACTGCGGCTCTCGGGATGCGTGATCGGGGGCGGCATCGGGTTGTTGCTGCTGGGTACGCCTGTGGGGCACTCCCTCGAGTTATGGGGCGCGGCCTATTTTATCCTGATATTTCTCTTCTCCTACATAAACCACGGCGATTCCCGCTGCTCCTACACCGGGCTGCAAGCCGGCATCGCCTTGACCATGACCCTGGTGCAAGGTCTGGAGCCGGGCACGAGCCTTGAACCGCCCCTCACGCGCGTGTGCGGCATTCTGGCGGGATTCGCCCTTTGGAACGTCATCCACACGCTGCTTGGCGGCGACAGCCCCTTGCAGGATGTGCGCGTCCACATGCGGGAGTTCCTGGCCGCCCTCTCTTCGGCTGTGCGCGCAGTGCAACGGCGGGAGCGCGCCCAGGCCCTGCAAACGGCCTCCATCCGGCTCGAAGCGGCGCGCAAGGCCCAGGATCTGCTGCTCTGGCAAGGAAGCCTCAAGGCGGGGGACATCGCCGCGCTGCAAGAGGTGCTCAGCGACGCGGACAGGGTTATGAGCGAAGCGCCCCAAGCCTTGCTCCACTCCGAAAACAGCGCCGCCGCAGTGCTCGACACCGCGGAACTGTCGCTGCCCGCGCTGCTGCGCCGTGCGGGGCAGGCCCTGCAATTCCCGCAACAGGCCGCGTCTGCGCCGGAAAACTCCTTTGGCGGCATACTCGCGGAACTGGATCGAACATTCGAGGCCGACGTGGCAACCGGGCATCGTCTGGCCGACGCATACGGCCTGCCCCCGGAAGAACGTTTTTCCACGGCCGGGGCGCTCATGGCGCAGAAAAACATGCTCCAGGCCCTGGCGTCCATGAATGATCATCTGGAAACGTTTTGGGAAAAAACGTCCGAAACAAACGTTCAGCGCCTGGAATTTCCGAAGGGAAAAACCTCGTGCGGCGGCCGTCAGGCGGAGCGTTGCGCGCCCTCCAAATAACGGCGGCGCCGGGGAGTCCTCCCCGGAACTTTTATCACCCAACCATCACCCGTCAATTGGAATACTCTTTCTGCAAGGCACAGGGGAGAATTTCCCGAGGATCGTTTTCCGCCCATCCGGTGCGCGCGTATTCTTTGAGGAACGAAGCCACCCCCATCCAGACCACCGCCAGCACGGGCAGGCCCACGACGATGGATGCGGTCTGCAACACCGAAAGCGGCCCGTCTATGAGCATGATGCCCGTGGGCACCAGCCCCAGGGAAACGGCCCAAAACAGGCGGTTCCAGCGCGCGGGCTCTTCTTCGGGCGTGAGATGCAGCGTGGTGGTGGCCGCCAGGGCAAAGGACACCGCGTCGAAGGTGGTGGCCATGGAGATGGCGGTAACGCCGGCGAAAACGAGCTTGTAGAGCCAGGCCATGGGCATGAAATCCGCAATGGCCATAATGGCGGTTGCGCCTTTCACGTTTTTCACCAGTTCGATCACATCGAGCTGTCCCGTGATTTGCAGATGCAGGCCGAAGTCGCCGAACACCAGGTAAAAGCAGCCGCAGCCCAGGGACGCCACAATGACCGGTCCCAGCACCACCTGGCGCACGGTGCGGCCACGGGATATTTTGGCGATGAACAGCGACATGAACGGCGCATACGCCACGAACCACGCATAGTAAAAAATGGTCCAGGCCTGGGTGAATCCGGCCTTGCCCACGGGGTCCATCCACGTGGCCATGTGCACGAACTCCGAAACCATGAGCCCCAGGGAACTGAAGGCCATATCCGTGAGAAACAAGGTGGGGCCGGCAAGAAAGACGAACAATAACAAACCGATCGCAAGGTAGACGTTGAAATCCGAGAGCTTGCTCAACCCTTTTTTCAGTCCCAGGCTGGAGGAGATGGAAAAGATCAGCGTCACGAAGACAAGGGTGCCGAATTCCAGAGTAAAGGAGTGCTCCATTCCCGTGACCGACGAGATGGCCGCGGCCACGATGGGAATGCCCAGGCCGAGCGCCGTGGCCGAACCCGCCACCAGGCCGGTCATGAACAGGATGTCAATGACCTTGCCCTGCCACCCGTACACGCGGTCGCCGAGCAGCCCGGTACACACCTGGGAAATGTTTAGAATGGGCACCTTCTTGACATAATAGCTGTAGCCGATGGGCACGGCCAGGGTGGCGTAAATGGCCCAGCAAATGGGCCCCCAATGAAACATGCCGTAGGCCACGCTCCATTCCGCCGTCTGCCAGGAACCCGGGGGCGCGCCGTGCATGGGGAAGGCCATGTAATACGCCCAGTCGATGGAGCCGCCGAACATGATGCCCGCGCCCACTCCGGCGCAAAACAGCATGCCGATCCAGGAAAACGTGGAATACTCCACCTTGTCTCCAAGGCGTTTCTTGCCCAGCGGCCCAAAGGCGAACCACATGAGCAGAATAAAGGAACCGAGTCCGGCCGCCATGTACAGCCAGCCCATGTCGTTGGTCACAAATGTGAAAAGCGCATTGATGACGGCTTCGCTTTCCTTGGGATACATCATGATCGGGATGCATGCGGCAAGAATGATCGACAACGCGCCGAGAAAACAAACGGCGCACACTCCGCTTTTGGACGGAGAACAAGGCATTAACAAGGTTTTCGGTGTGATGTCCCGCCTGCTCATGATCACTCCTCGCTGTCAAAAGTCCTATACTTTCCCGAGCGGATCGCCAAGGGAAACCAGGATGCCTCCCGCGTGACGCGCCCCCTCGCCGGTCTCACGCCGTCAGGCGTCCCCCCAGAGACTTCATGCCGCCAATCTCAGGGCGAAGAGATGTGCGGATACGGCTTCGAGCACGCCCCCGCCTATGGCAAGGGCCTTGTCCGAAACTTCGTCGCAATAGGACAAGGCGCCCCTGGGATCCACGTCTCCCAGCTTGGTCTTAACCCGTACCGGGGTGCCGCTTCTGAGCAGGCCCCGGATAATGCCGGAAACCGTCGCCACTATGGGCGTATCGTTGACCATGCCCAGCATTTCTCCGTCCAGTATCGTGTCGCCGATCTCACGGCGGGTGGTGAAGACCCCGGCCTGGGACGCCCAATACACGCGCTCCAGGGTGTATCCGCCGATGTCGCCGGGAACGCCGGTGTTGGGGGCGGCCGCGCCGTTCTCGATGACCCGGCCGAGATGGTGCCCCCGTTTTGTTTCCACTACCTTGTGCACGTCCCCGCCCGCCACGAATCCCGGGCCAAGGCCGATGACCAACGGCGCCTGGGCCATGCTGGTGCCCGTGTTGCGCTTGGCGACGATGGCGTCCACCAGCACGTCGGGGCGCAATTCTTCCACAACGCGCGCCAGGGGATCGACCATGACCGGGATGGCGTTCATGCTCCACGCCCTGAACGCGGACTCACGGGAGGTTACGCATACGGCCGTGACGCCTTCCACGGTCATGCCGCCGTGATACACCGCCTCGGAAAAGGCCACGGTGCGGCGCACGGCCAGGGGCCGTTCCGTTTCCAGCATCAGGATGGAGCGAAGCCCGGCCCTGTACAGGCGCAAGGCCACGCCCGTGGCCAGATCGCCCGCGCCGCGCATGACAATGAGGGGATATGGAGTGCTCATGTTCATTATGGTTCTCATGCTGTCTTCACTTCGTATTTATTTATGAGCCGTTGATATTCCTGCTCCGTGTCCACGTCGATGAAAGGCCCCACCTCATGGATGCGCAGCAGGCGCAAGGCCAGCCCGGGCGAAGCCAGCAAGGGACTCGCTCCGGTGTCTCCCTGGAGCGTGAACACCTTGTCGAACCACGACGCCGGGATAATGACCGGATTGCCGCGCATGTCTTCCTGAACGGGGGCGATCCAAGTATTTTGCTGCTGCGCAAAGGCCCCCAGCAGTATGTCGATGGTGGCCGTGGTCAGCAGCGGCTGGTCGCCGAGCAGGACCATGCACCCCTGCGGGGCGCCGCCTTTTTGCTCCATCACGCTACGCAGTCCGGCCTTGAGGGATTCGGCCTGACCGCGCACGGCGTGCGCGGCTTCGACCACCCTGCAGCCGGTCATGTCCACAACGTCCGGCAGCGTGGAGCCCTGAGGAATGACAACGCTTACATGCCGCAGACAGGAGCCTCTGGCCGCGTCCACCACGTGTTGCAGCATGGGGCGCCCCCGAAAAGGGAGGGACAACTTGTCCCTCCCCATACGGGAAGCCTTGCCGGCGGCCAAAATGACGCCTGAAACATTCGGATACGCAATCTGGATTGTTTCCATGACAATTCTTCCCCACAACGCGGCTACGCAAGGCAATCGGCAAGCGTGTCGGCCACAATGGTCTGCGTTATTTTGACTTTGAAGGCGTTCTGAATCAAAGGCTTGGCATCGGCCACAGCCAGTTCAGCGGCCTTTTGCGCGAGTTCCGGGTCCGGTTTCCCGCCCAGCAGCGCGTTCTCCGCGGCCTCGCAACGCCGGGGATTGTTGTGTACGCCGTTGAGGCAGATGCGGGCCGCCACCACCTTTTCGCCGGCAATGGTCACGGCCGCCGCGCAGTTGACCAGCGCGAAATCAATGGACTTGCGGTACGCGATTTTTCTGAACGCGCTCACCGCCCCCCGCTCCGCCCCGGGCACGATGATCTCCGTGACGATCTCGTCGCGTTCGAGCACCGTGGATTGCGCGCCCTTTTCCGCGGAGAAAAAGTCCTGGATGGGGATGTCGCGCGTGGTGGTTCTGACCGTGGCGTCGAGCGCCACCAAGGCCGGGGCCGTATCGCTGGGATTCACGGCGATGCATTTGTTCACCGCGCCGAAAATGGAATGGAAACGATGGTCGCCGGCAACGGCCAGGCAGCGTTTCCCGCCTTTGCGCACACAGTCGATGCGTCCGCCGATCTTGTCCGGATAGCGGTAATACCAGCAGCGGTTCTCCTGGCAGATGTTGCCCGCCACGGTGCCGATGTTGCGCAACAGCGGCGAGGCCGTACGGCGGGCGGCCTCGGCCAGGCAGGGCCACCCTTGCCTGACGGTTTCCGATTCCGCTATCTCGGTCAGCGTGGCCAGGGCGCCGAGCCGCAACGCGCCGTCCTGCACGCGGATCTCCTTGAGTCCCGGAATGGTCTTCAGGTTCACGATCCTCTCGGGCGCCTGCATCCATAGATTGTCTTTCAGGCACCCCATGAGGTCGCTGCCGCCGGCGATGACATACGCCGGCCCCGCGCTTTCCCGCAGAAAGGAAACCGCTTCCGCCACGGTTGCGGCGTCAAAATGGGCGAAACGTTGCATTATTTCTTCCTCCCTTTGGCCTGAATTTTACCGAGGCCCATGAGGATGCGCTCCGGGGTGTAGGGCGTTTCGATCAGCCGCACGCCCGTGGCGTTGTAAATGGCGTTGGAAAAGGCGGCCAGAGAGGGGCAAGCCGCGCCCTCGCCGCAGGCCGTCGCGCCGAAGGGATGGGTCGGATCTCCGGGTTTTTCTATGATGATGGGCTCGACATCGTTGTCCAGAATCGTGCTGTGCCGATAATCGACCCAGTTGGGCGTCAACAGCCAACCGTTGCGTTTGTCCACGATGCACTCATTGCCCAGCACGGCGTTTTCCGCGCCGTGGCGCGAGGTCAGGAGCTGGCCTTCCACGATCTTGGGGTGCAGGGCCTTGCCCACGTTCTGGACCATGATCACGCGCACGTTGTCCACCATGCCGGTCTCGGTATCCACATCCAGGGAAATGAACTGCGCGCCCTTCTCCTTGGGAATGTACACCTGGTCCGGCTTGCCGTCCTTGAGCCCTCTGGGATGGGGGCTATTGTTCACGTAATAGCCCGTGACCTCATGGATGCCGCCGTAATGGCCGCGCGCGCCGAAGGCTTCGGCAAAGGTTACGCCGTTCTCAGGGGCCGCGGTGAGGAAGACGCCGTTTTCATTGAGGCTGAGTTCCTCCGGAGATACGCCCATTTTCGCCGCGGCAAGGGCGAGCACCTGCCGTTTGGCGTCCATGGCGGCTTCATACGTGGCCCAGCCCTGAATCCAGGTGCCGCAGCTGTTGGCCACCAAGGTGGCGAAGGGAGTGGAATCGGTATCGTGGCACACGAGACCGATCTTCTTGTAGGGGAGGCCCAGCACCTCGGCCACGATCTGGCACTGCACCGTGTGCTGTCCCTGTCCGATATCGGCCACCGCACAAACCAGGGCGGCGGATCCGTCCGGATAGATCTTGACCATGGCTTCACTGGAGTTGCCCGGTCCGGGGCGTCCCGCGCCCATGGCGAAGATGGCCACGCCCAGGCCGTGCCGGATGCGCCCCGTCTTTGCGCCCGGATGCTTCCAGGTGTTGGCCCAATCCAGGTGTTTCGCCCCCGCATCCAGACAGTCCCGGATGCCCGAGGAGGAGATGATCGCGGATTTGTAGGTCAGGGGGTCCCAGCCGGCGTCGATGTCGCCCGTGCGCATGCAATTCATCTTGCGCAGTTCAATGGGGTCCATGCCCAAGCGTTCGGCCGCGATATCCATGGTGGTTTCCACGGCGAACACGCCTTCGGGAGCGCCATAGCCCTGCCATCCGGCAGCGGGAAAGCGGTTCGTGTGCACGTAATGGATCTTTCCGCGCAAATGACGGCAATTATGCGAATACAACACGGCGCCTGTGGCGAGCATGGCGTTCTTGGACGGATACTTGTCGCCCCCCGCTCCCGTTTCCTGCCAGTGCGCCATGTCCATTGTGGTCAGCGTGCCGTCTTTCTTGAAACCGATCTTCACGTCGGACATGGTCCCGCGAGACCAGGAGCTGACCATCTCCTCCTCACGGGAGTAGGGGCAATGCACCGGGCGTTTCAAATCCAGGCAGGCCAAGCCCGCGATGACCAGGTAATGGGAGCCGATGTTGCGATCCAGGGGGAAGGCGTTCTTGTGTCCGAAGCTGGAGCCCGTGAAAGGGGCCACGTAGTTGAGCATGCTCGAAGGGATGCCCAGGGCCTGGGCCAGGCACAGCTTTTCGTCGTGCATGCCCTGGGAGTGGGTGTAGATGTGGAGTCTGCCGCCGTCATAATTCGCGCTGCACCCGCGCGGCTCCATGGTCGGCCCCTTGGTGTAGGCGTACTTGAGGCCTTTCTGCTCCACAATGACATCCGCCTCGGCAAAGCCCTGTTCAATATCGCCGAAGCCGTTGTAATCGCCCGGGGTCTTGGTTTTAAACAACCCGGTCTCAGGATCGCGGTCGCTCAAATAGGCGTGGAACGGCCAGTCCTGGCAGTTGACCTGATCCGCGAACACGCGCGGCGCATCGGGCTGCATGGCCTCTTCAAGGCTGAGCACGAACTTCTTTTGCGCATACTCCACCTTGATGCGCGCCATGGCCTCCTCGGCTATGGTTTCATCGTCCGCCACCACGGCGGCCACCAGATCCCCCACGTAATACAACGAGGTGCGGAAGGCCTTGGGGTAGTTTTCGTGGGTCATGACCAGGTGCACGCCTTCCATGGCCGCGGCTTCGCCGGTGTCGATGGACACGATATCCGCCGCGGGAAAGGGACTGCGCAGAATGCGGATCTGGAGCATGCCCGGAAGAATGAAGTCCGCGTAATACCTAGCCGCTCCGGTGACGCGCGCCCGCCCGTCCTTTTGCCGCACGGATTTGCCTATGGTCGTGAGTGCAGCCATCAGTCCCGCTCCTTTGCCATTTTCTCGGCCGCGTTGCGCACGGCGCTGATAATGTGCTCATAGTTGCTGCAAATACAAATGTTGCCTCCCAGCGCTTCCCTGATTTCCGCGTCCGTGGGCTGCGGATTCCTGCGCAACAGCCCTAAGGCGGACAAAATCATGCCCGGGGAGCAGAATCCGCATTGCGCTCCGTATTCTTCAAGCCAGGCTTCCTGCAAGGGATGCAATGCGCCGTTGCGGGACAGGCCTTCGATGGTCTGAATATCCTTGCCTTGCTGCTCCACGGCCAGGACCATGCAGGAAGGCACGGCCACGCCGTCGATAAGCACGGTGCAGGCGCCGCACGCGCCTTCGCCGCAGGCCTCCTTGAGGCCGGTCAGTCCGCATTGGTTGCGCAGGACTCTGGAGAGGGTCCAGTGCGAATCGACCAGCAGCGGCAGGACTTCGCCGTTTACCGTCAGTTTGATGTGTTTTTTTTGCTGTTCTCGCATAGTCGGGTTCCTTTGTTCGTTACGTTGTCTGCCTTTTCCGCAGTCCCGCCCCCTTTGGAAGCGGGGCGCACCCCTCCCGTTTTCCGCGACGTCCGACGCGAAGGCGATAACTACGGGACGGATGCGCCGCCCGCACACACTGGGGTCAGACGTTGTTACGCTTCGTTGAGGAGCGGATCAGGCAGGGAGGCCTTGGCATTTTTGGCGCCGCGGCTGGCCCAGACGATGCCGCCGATGATGAGCACGCCGCTGACCAGATGCACCATGTTCATTGTCTCGCCAAGAAAGACAAAAGCGAACACGCCGCCCCACAAGGGGAGTGAGTAGTAGATCATGCCGCAAAGTTCGGGGCCGGCCTTTTCAAGACCGATATTCCAGGTCCACCAGGCGATGATGGAGGAGCAAACGGCGGAGAAGGCGATGCTGAAGAAAACGACGCCGTTCAGGTTGAACACCATGCTCGGTTGGGTGGATTCCCAAATGACGCAGGGAATGAGCATGAGTACGGCGAAAAAGGACATGAGCGTCATGATGGTAATCTGGGAAAGCCCTTCGGGTATTTTCTTGAGGATCAGGCTGTACACCGCGAAACCCACCGCCGCGGTGAGCATCAGCAAATCGCCCGGCGCGAACTGCATTTTCACAATACGCCCGATTTCTCCGTTGCTGACCAGATAGAACGAACCCAGCAAGGCCACGATGCACCCGGCCCAGGTATTGAGCGACTGCTTCTGCCCCATCATGGAGGCGATGAACACGATGAAAATGGGCGTGGTCACGGAAATCAGGGAAAGGTTGATGGCGGATGTTGTTTGCGCCGCGAAATAGCTTAAGGGAGAGTAGGCGGCCACACCGGTGAGCGCCGCGGCGATGATCTGCGGCAAGAATTTTTTCGCGATGGGCCATTCCCTCTTCACCCGCGGGAGCGTGAAGGTGCACAGGATGAGCAGCGCCATGAACCAGCGAGACGCGCCCAGCGTCATGGGCGAAATTTGTCCCACGGCCAGACGGGCGATGATGAAAGCCCCCGCCCAGAGAACCGTGGCGAGCAGCGCGAACAATGAACCGACTACAACCTGATTCTTAAACATATTCATTTCCTCGTCGTTGTGTTGTTGTTCACCCGTTTTTCCTTTTTCCATGCATTCCTTTCTGCCGCATCATGACCAGGGCGCTCCCGCCTGCACCGCGAAACAGCATGAATACATCTGAGGAATGACGAGTTTGCGGATTCCTTCCTTCACCTTTGGGGGCTCTCGGGTTCCTCCTCTCTCGTTCCACTATGTAGTTGAGTCGCACATGTGTCTTTCTTGCGTATGAGCAAATCGTATGCCAAAGGAGGGAAATGGAGCGTCCGCGATAATATCACTGAATTTCAGTACATTACCAACAAAGGGTCCCGAAGGCACAAGATACGGCGCAGCGGATTCGAGTCGGTTACGACTCACTATTGAAGAAATCTGGCACTATTCGTAGGCTGGCAGAGGTTGAGTCTATAACGACTCAATGAGTCTATTTCGACTCAAGTATACAGGCGTATTTACGAATGAGGCGGGAGGCGCGGGACTGGCTTATGCCGAGGTTCCTGGCCACTTTGCGGGTGCTGCCGTACTTGTCGAAGGCTTCCATCACCACTTTCCGTTCCACCGCGGCCAGGGCTTCGTCCAGGGAATCGTATGCGGCGGTGTCGCTCACTTGCGGCACGGTCTGGTACAGCGTGGTGGGCAATTGGTCCTTGGTAATGGTTTCGCCTTCGGTGGTGACCACGAGACGCTCCACGGTGTGCGCCAGCTCGCGCACGTTGCCGGGCCAGGAGTGCTGGCACAACAGGGCCTGGGCCTCCGGGGAAAGGTGCTTGGCCGCGCCGTATTTTTTTCCGTAATGATTGAGCAGGTAGAAAATGAGGGGCACGAGATCTTCGCGCCGCTCCCTGAGCGGCGGTATGGTGATGTCGAAGACATTGAGCCGGAAAAAAAGATCCTGCCGGAACGCTCCGTTGCTCGCCATGCGCTCCAGATCGCGGTTGGACGCCGCGAGAATGCGCACATCGGCCTTCACGGTCTGCGAACTGCCTACGGGGCGGTATTCCATCTCCTGCACCACGTGCAGCAGCTTGGCCTGCATGGGGAGCGGCAGTTCCGAAATCTCGTCGAGAAACAGCGTGCCCCCTTCGGCCTTGGCGAAAAGCCCTCCACGGCTGTGCGTGGCGCCGGAAAAGGCGCCCTTCACATGGCCGAACAGTTCGGACTCGAACAATTGCTCTGGAATGGCCGCACAGTTGACCACTACCAACGGCTTGCCGCTACGGGCGCTGTTGGCGTGGATGAACTTGGCCAGCAGACTCTTGCCGCAGCCCGACTCGCCGAGCAGCAGGCACGGGGCGCTGAGGCCGGCCACCTTCCGCGCGGACTGCACCACCTGTTCCATGGCCGTACTGCGGTAGATCAGGTTTTCAGGCCGCGACGGATCGAAAATCTCCTCTTTCTCGGCCAGCTCGTCCAGATTGGGAATCTGCTCCTTGTGGAATTCGTCCCGGATGCTCAGCAACACATACTCCACCTCTCCCCGGGCATCCAGAATGGGTACGGCGATGGTCAGCACGTCAAGTCCGAGATACGTTTTCTGCTTTTCCTTGATGGGGCGCTTGCACTCATACACCTTGGGCAGGACAGGACGATTCCAGGCGCCGTACTTGCGGATTATTTCCCAGAACGGCAAGGCCACCATCTCTTCCTGGGTAAAGCCGTAATGCCGTTCACAGGCCTTGTTGACGTACAACATCCGGTATTTGTTGTCGTAGATGATGATTTCATCGTGCAGATTGTCGATGAGACGCGCGAACGTGGCGAAATCCAGGCCGAAATGCTGTGTCTTTTCCATGGCGTTATGATGGAGCCCGCATGTGGCGCCCGTGCGCCCCGCATGACGGGGCCTTTCCAATTACTTCGGGCAACCATGTGTCGCTCGTTTTGCGTTCTCAGTAATATCAACCGCTGATCAATTGCAAGGCCATTTCCGGCAGGCTGTTGGCCTGGGAAAGCATGGCCGTGGCCGCCTGGGTGAGTATCTGATTGCGTACGAAAGAGGTCATCTCCGTGGCCACGTTCACATCGGAAATTCTTGATTCCGACGCCTGTAGATTTTCGGCCTGTATCGCCAGATTGGAGATGGTGTTTTCAAGGCGGTTTTGCATAGCTCCCAGATGCGACCGAATCTTGTCCTTGCGTATGATGGCCTCGTCTATGCGCCCCAACGCTTCCTGAGCGCCATTTTGGGTGTCGATGCGCGTGGCGGCGATGCCCAGAGCCGAGGCGGTGGCCGAGGCTATGGCGACATCGTAATAGTCTTCATCGCTGTCGTTTCCCGTACCGAAATGCACAGCCACTTCGTTCACGTCCGGGGTGCCGTCCTCCAGCCTGCTCACGTCGCCGCTGACGTTGTAATACTCCTGAATGGCCTCGGGAGAAAGCGCCTGGTCGTAGATGCGCACGTCGTCGATGGTGCCGTCGAAGCGTTCGAAATTATGCCCTGCCTGATAAGGGTCATAGCCGAAAGAGGTGTCCGCCAGAAAGGCCACATTGGCGGTGCCGACATTGCGGTTTATGAGCTCCTGGCCGTCCAGATACAGCCTGTAGTCCCCGTTGTCGTAAGTATTGGTCAAAAGATGCCACTGATTGAGCGAAACAGGATTCGGCGTGAGCACATAGTTGGTGAACTCGCTGTTGGAGTACCACACTTCAACATTTCCGGCGTCGTTCAGCTGAATTTCATAACGTCTTTTGCCTGGGGGCGCATTGGAGGTGAAGATCTGGGATTCGTCCGGCCCCACGGATTGGACGTTGAACCACAGCTGGATGGTGAATTGATCGCCCGTCATGCCGAAATTCGTATCAAGGCCGCTGTTGACGCCGTTGAATTCCACGGCCTGATCGCCTTCCACGCCGGGAACGAAAGAAGTTCCTGTGGAACTGGAAGTGTATCCGTTTCCCGAGGTATCGTTGATGGTGCCGTTGAAATCCAGATGCAGCATAAGGTGCTCGGCAAGCTCTTGGGCGGCAGAATCTTCCACCCTGCTCACATCCCCTTGCAGCAGCTTGATGCCGTTGAATTCCGTTGAACGCGCGATGCGCTCGATCTCGCTTTTCATGGCCTGGAATTCCGCGTTGATCACCAGGCGCTGCGCCGAGCTGTACGTACCCGTGGCAGCCTGTTCGGCCAACTCCTTCATGCGGATGAGTTTTTCATCTATGACCTGCAACGCCCCGTCCGCTACCTGGATCATGGAAATGGCGTCGTTGGCGTTGCGCATGCCCTGATTCAAGGTGGCGGTGTCCGCGCGCATCAATTCGCGAATGGCCAGCCCCGCGGCGTCGTCCGCGCCCGTGGTGACGCGCATGCCGGAGGAGAGACGGCGCACCGACTGCGACAAGTCGGCATAATGCGTGCCGAGATTACGGGCCGTGTTCATGGCCATCAGATTATGATTCACCACCAAAGACATTCGCTATCGCCCCAACACGAGGAAGAATTTACCGCCACAGTTCGCGTACGTCGTACTTTTAGCGAATTATTTCAGTCACAAAGGGACATGGCGGACATATCCCGCTATTATGGAAGCAAAAAAGGGGCCAGCAGCGGGGCAAAAAATATCAGGAGGGATGCGGCAGGGGGAAATGAAGAGGATAGCGCATGTTGGCCTTGAAAAGGTTACATACTCTCACGCAGTTCATCAGGCCGTGTTTCGAGATACGTGACAAAAAGAAAGTGCGCCAGGACGGTGCGCTCGACATACAAAATATTTCGCTGCACAAATGAAAACAACGCTTTTCATTTGTGCAGAATATACGGACTTATCCGGGAACTCAGGTTTCCAGATCAAGATAATCTTCCAGAATAACCTTGAGCCCGAAACCCGGAAAATTGACCCTGTATTTATTGGGGGGCAGTTTGGTAACAATCTTGCCCCTCCCGAATATCTTGTGCCGGCAAAAAGGCAGCGCGTCCGGATGCGGCGCGGACGCGGCGGAATCCGCGCGCTCCAGGCACGCGGCCGGAGCTTCGGCGCGCACCGTGGCAGCTGCCTGGGGCGCGCAGCGCGTCACGCCGAGATGCCCCTCGTGATATTCCTGGAAAAAGGCCGGTGAAATCTCCCGCAAAAAAGGGCTGATGCTCGCTTGATCCGAAAATTCAGCACCCCGCTTGAACAGCGCGCGGGGAGCGAAAAGCCCCAGATAATCCTTGGCGCGCGTGCAGGCCACATACAGCAGCCTGCGCTCTTCTTCGTAATCATCGGCGCTGTTCATGGCGTGACGCGAAGGAAAACGCTCCTCCACCAGATCGATGACCAGAACAGCCTTCCATTCCAGCCCCTTGGCCTGGTGGATGGTGGAGAGCGTGATCACGTTCTGGCGTTCGCGCTGTTCCGGCTGCTCCAGACTCAAATCGCCGAGCAACTGGTCCATGTCCGTATAGGTGACGGCGATTTGCCCCAATTCCTCCAGCCCCTTCTCGCGTCGGGGGTAGTCGTCCGGATACAGCGCTTCCAACGTGGGCTGGTAATATTTCAGGATCTCGGCCACCAACGCCCCGGGAGTGCGGGTGCGGGTGCGCAGATCATGCAGAAAATCCAAGAGACGTTGCAACTCGGGATAGCGCTTGAAATGCTGGTCAAGCTTCTTTTTGTCGCCGGAGAGATGCGCCTCGTGCACCTTGAGCGCTGTTTTCGGCCCCACTCCCTGCACGTGGGAGGCGATGCGCTGCCAGGCGACTCTGTCGCCGGGGTTGCGCACGCAACGCAGATAGGCGAGCACGTCCTTGACGTGCGCGGCCTCGGAAAACCGCAATCCGCCGTACTTTTGATAGGCAAGCCCCATCTTCGCCAGTTGCGTTTCCACATGGTAGGACTGATACCCCGCGCGGAACAGCACTGCGATCTCCTCGGGCGGATAACTGCGCAGCAATTCGAAAATCTTGTCCAGGACCATGGCGGCCTGGGTGCGATCGGACAAGGGGCGCATAAGCTCGGGGCGCGGCCCGCCCGTGCGCTCGGAAAACAGATGCTTTCTGAACTGCGCCGCTGAAGACGACAGTATCTCGTTGGTCAAATCCAGAATAGGTTGCATGGAGCGGTAGTTCTGCTCCAGCTTGACCACCTTGGCGCCAGGGAAGTGTTTGGGGAAATCCAATATGTTGCGCACGTTGGCCCCGCGAAAGGCGTAAATGGATTGGGCGTCGTCGCCCACGGCCATCACGCGCCCCTCATGGGGGGTGAGCAGTTGCACCAGCCGCGCCTGCACCAGGTTGGTGTCCTGGTATTCGTCGATCATCACGTGCCGGAACATGGAGCGGTACAGATCGCGCACGTCGGGCTGCTCCGTAAGCAAGCGCTCCATTTGGAAAAGCAGATCGTCGTAATCCAGCAGGTTGTGCTGTTGTTTGTAATCGCGATACGCGGCGTTGAACTTTATGAAATCTTCGGCATAGGTGGAAAGGTGGAAGCTCTCCCTGGCCAGGATTTCCGCAACGTCCAGTTCCTTGTTGCGCGCCTTGCTCAACGTTTCCACTATGGTGGCGGCCTTGGGATAGGAGCGGTCGCCTTTGCCCAGTTTGAGCGCGGATTTGACCTCTTTGATCACGCTTTCCTGGTCGGGGCGGTCCATTATCGTGAAATCGTTGGTATATCCAGGAGGGGGCGTACGCCGCAAAACGCGGTAGGCAAAGGAATGAAAGGTGCCCCCGCGCACGTTGGCCAGGTTCGCGCCACCGTGGTGCGGGGCGTCGGCCCCCAGCAGCCGCCCGGCGCGCATGAGCATCTCTTGCGACGCCTTGCGCGTGAACGTGAGCAACAGAATGGATTCAGGGGGCGTTCCGTTTTCCACGAGATAGGCGATGCGATAGACAATGGTGCGGGTCTTGCCGCTGCCGGCGCCGGCAATGACCAGCAAAGGACCGTCCACACTGCGTACCGCCTCCCATTGCGCGGCGTTCAACTCGGTTTCGTAGGCTATAGGCATAAGCTCGATGGTGTTTGCGGCGTAACGCCGAAATGTTCAAGAACAAAACGCCCCACATCGCGTACCCGTTCGGGGCGTTGCTTTTCGCTGTCGTAAAAAAAGGCTCCGCGAGCGGTGTGCATGCCGCGCCGCCCGAAAAAGCCGAACACGCGCTCCCTGTCGAACTTGGCCTTGCAGTCGAAACCCGGCGCGGGTCGGCACACCAGGTCCGGCAGCAGCAGATCGCCCCTCGCGTTCGGGTAGAGGCGTTCGCCGTGATCGACGGCCTCCATGACATTGCGGCCTTCGTAGCGCAGGGCCAGCAAGCCGTTGCGGATGCGCTCCATCACGGCGCCGCGTTCTTTGGGGGGCACGCCGCCGCGTGCGAAACGCTGATCATGCACATACACGCGCCCGGGGTCCAAGGCAAAGGCCTGGCTATCCGGATGGATGCAACGGGCGTCGAACTCGTTCCTCGGGCTTCCGGAACCGTTACGGATACGCAAGAAGCCGTGCTCGCGCAACCAGGCGTTGATGTCCACCTCCTGCGTCAAGGCGCAAAAGCCGTGGTCCGCCATGACCAGGAGGCGCTTGGGTTCGGGCAGGGCGTCGTAACGCTCCAACACTTCGCCAACGCAAGCGTCCCACTGCTGCATGAGTTCCAGGCAAGGAACGTGCAGCGGATCACGGGCGTTTTCCAGGGCCGGATAATGGAAATGGAACAGCCGGTCGGTTTCCGTGAGCACAAAGACGAAAAGATCCCAATCCAAATCAGGCCACAGCAAATCCAGGGCCTGACGCCGCGATGCCAGGGTGGCGCGCAATTCCGCCAGCAGATACGCGGGATCGTCCTTGCCGCGCACCGTGTCCGCTTCGAGTTTGTAGCCGAATGCGGTGAGTTTCTTCACCAGTTCAGGCGGATACACCGCGCGAGGCAGGTCCGGCGCCACAAATCCGGCGATAAGCGTTCCGCGCAGGGGGCGCGCGGGGTACATGTTCGGCAGGTTGACGATCCTGGAGACCAGGCCGCGCTCCCCCATCCGGTCGAAAATGGTGGGCGTGCGCAGCCATGCGGCATCGGCCACGGACAGAGCGTACGTGCAGGGGTGCACGCTGGTGAAGCCCAGCACGCCGTGTTCTTCCGGCCCCGCCCCCGTGGCGAAGGAACTCCAGTTGACGGGCGAAAGCTCGGGCAGCTCGGCGTACATGGCCGTGGCGTCCGGAGCCAGGCGGGAAAGGTTGGGAAAGCGTTCCGGGTGCGTTGCGCATAAGGAACGGGCCAGATCCAGGGGCAGGCCGTCCAGGCCCAAAACCACGAGTCGTGAACGTGTAAGAGCAAACATGGGGCGAGCATAGCAGCAGCGGCCTTGCAACGCCAGAGGCGCTTTTCGGCCAGACCGCAAGCGGCATGGCCGTGCCCGCGGCGGGCAGCTTCCGCCCACGTTGACGCTCCCTCCCCCCGGGGGATATCATGGGGGGAAGAAGTGAACGGGATCAACAGCTATGAGCAAATACGAGTGCGAGATATTCGGCCTTATCAATTATAGCCCGGATCTGTCGTATTACGAATTGTACGCGGAAGAGGAACGCCTTGTCTGCGGCCTGCAGGAAGCCTTTGAGAACAGGGATGCGCACCATCTGGACTTTTGGGGCGCCGGCGACGCGCTGCAATTCCAATGCGCGCTGCGCGATTTCGAACTGGATATCGTGCGCGAACTGTGCGACGAGACCGCGGCGTTGCTGGAGGGAGGATTGCGCGGCCGCATCCTCACACTGGACAAACACCTTTCGCGCGTACACGTGTTTTACCTGCACCCCAAAGGCTGGGAGGAAAAAGGCCACCATATCGCCGAGCCGCCGCGGGAAACCGGCGGGGCAGACGTGGATGACGCGGGCGGAAGGTAGCGCATTTACGATTGAAATATCAAGTATCCGGTAGATTAAGATCTTCTGACTGCATACCATGTCAGGTCGTTTCCAAGTTCGTTATGAAAAGAAAATGCGAGAGGGGAAACCTTTTGAAAAAGGTTTCCCCTCTCGCGCTCTCCCCTTCAAAAACTTCATAATTTTGCGTAGTTAAAATTCTTCATTGTGATTTTTGATGTTTTTTGCGGAACGATCTTCCCGAATCGTTTTTTCAACCACGCCCCAACGCTGCCGAAAACTCCGAGAGAGGCCCGTAGAGAAAATTCCGCCGTGAACTTTCGTATTCGGCTTTTTCTCGCGCAAACCCGCATTCAATTGTGGACATTTGTTGACGCCTTTATTATTGCCGACTACTCTACGATATGTGCCTGGGTGGCGGAACTGGTAGACGCAAGGGACTTAAAATCCCTCGGTGCTGAGCACTGTACGGGTTCGATTCCCGTCCCGGGTACCAGAAGACAATCCGAGACCGTCCAACACGGTCCAAAAAGGTAAGGATTCCAAAGACAAAC
>CAZFCK010000081.1:0-19015 GCA_964517355.1 uncultured Desulfovibrionaceae bacterium
CCAGGGAAATGCATAAGAGCATCTAGCGCTTTTCAAGCGTGAGATGCTCTAATACTGCAGGGGCGCGACGTTCCAGATATCCCTGGCGTATTCCGCAATGGCCCGATCGCTGGAAAAAAGGCCCATATGCGCCGTGTTCATGATGGAGCGCCTGGTCCATTCTTCAGGATCGCTGTACACGCGCGACACCTCCTCCTGGCACCTGATGTAATCGCGATAGTCGGCGAGCACGCAGAAATTGTCTCCATTATAAAGCAGACTGTCGTAGATGGGTTGGAACAAACCGTGATCTTGCGGAGAAAACACGTTGTTATGGATGTCCTCCAAAGCCTGGCGCAGTTCGGCGTCCTGATGGTAGCAATCCCAGGGATTATACCCGCGACTGCGCAACATGGTCAGTTCCTCGGCAGTATGACCGAAGATGAACATATTTCTTTTTCCCACTTCCTGGCGCATTTCAATGTTCGCGCCGTCCAGCGTACCAATGATAATGGCTCCGTTCAGGCTGAATTTCATATTGCCCGTACCGGAAGCTTCCATACCCGCGGTGGATATTTGCTCTGAAAGTTCCGTTGCGGGGATGATGCGCTCGGCTTGGGAAACACAGTAGTTGGGTAAAAAAACCACCCGCAATCGTCCGGCTACCGCCGGATGCGGATTGATGGACCGCGCCACCGCATTAATCAGACGAATGATCAGCTTGGCCATAACATAACCGGGAGCCGCCTTGCCTCCGAAAAACACTGTTCGCGGCACCATTTCCAGATCAGGATTGGCCTTGAGCCGGTTAAACAACGTGATCACATGCAACACGTTGAGTAACTGGCGTTTGTATTCGTGAATGCGTTTAACGTGCACGTCAAAAAGCGTATCAACATCAAGGTCCATGCCGATTTTCCGCTTCACGTAAAGCGCCAGGCGTTCCTTATTGGCCCGCTTGATAGCACGCCACCTGGCGCAAAAATCCTGGTCCTCCGTCAACGGCGCTATATCTTTCAATCGATCCAGATTCCGGACCCAATCCGTTCCCAATTTTTCATCCAGCAATTCTGAAAGCAGCGGGTTGCATTGTTTGAGCCAACGCCTTGGGGTGACGCCGTTTGTTTTGTTTTGCAGCAGGCCCGGCTTCCATTCGTGGAAGTCCTTGAAAACCCGTTCCTCAAGTATATCGGTATGCAACCTGGAAACACCATTGACACACGAGCTGCCCACTATGGCCAGATTGGCCATGCGCACGCTTTTCACCGGTTCTTCCTGGATAATGGACATGCGGCTCAACCTGCCGGTGTCGCCGGGAAATCTCCTGGCCACATCCTCCAGGAAACGACGGTTGATCTCGTAGATTATCTGTAAATGCCTGGGAAGCACCCGCTCAAGGAGCTCACAGGGCCACGTTTCCAAAGCTTCCGGTAGGATCGTATGGTTGGTATAGGCAAAAGTGCGGCGACAGACGGTCCAGGCCGTATCCCAGTCCACCAGTTCCTCATCCATCAAAATGCGCATGAGTTCTGGAATGGCGATGGATGGATGCGTGTCGTTGAGCTGGATGGCGACTTTGTCGGGGAAAGCCTCAAACGTCGCGTTGCGTTTCTTGTAGCGTCTGAAGATGTCGCGCATGGTGGCGGCGACGAAAAAATACTGCTGCTTCAAGCGCAGCTCACGCCCTTGCGCAGCCTCCTCGCTGGGGTAGAGCACCTTGGAGATATTCTCATCCTTCACTTTTTCCCCTACCGCCCCGATATAGTCGCCGGTATTGAAAAAATCGAGCTTGAACTCCTGGTCCGAACGCGCGGCCCACAAACGCATGTTGATTACACAGCCGTTGCGATAGCCCGGTACCAACATGTCGCACGGCATGGCCAGCACCTTGTCCGTATCAATCCACTGGTGCCGCAAACGACCCTGCTCATCCATATATTCAATGACCCGGCCGTAAAATTTCACGGGAACGAGATACTGCCCCCTGTCGAATTCCCAAGGATTGCGCGTACGCATCCAGTTGTCCGGCCGCTCAACCTGCGCGCCGTCCTGGTCAATGACCTGATGGAATATCCCGTATTCGTACCGGATGCCGTAGCCATAGCCCGGTACGTTCAAGGTGGCGATCGAATCCAGATAACAAGAGGCCAATCGGCCGAGCCCGCCATTTCCCAGGCCCGCATCCCATTCGACTTCGGCCAGTTCCTCGATATCAAGATTGAACTCGCGCATCACCTCCGCCGCGGTATCATATATGCCAAGGCAATGCAGGTTGTTCAGCAGTGATTTCCCGGGAAGATACTCCAAGGAAAGATAATACACCCGCTTGGCTTTCTTGTCGTAATAGGACCGTTGCGTCTTAATCCACTGGTCAATAAGCCGGTCGCGCACCGCCAGCGCCAGTCCATGATAATAGTTGAAGGGCAAAATGCGGGAATAGTCGCTTCCAAGGCTGGAGACGATGTGCCGGATGATATCCTTTTTCAATCCCTCGCGGCTATCATCATCGTACAGCCCGCCGCTCCATTGAAATGATGCGTCATGGGGAAACGTATCGGCATTGGCAGGCAACGCCTGGGATGTTTTCTCGACGCTTTTTGGCATGGCCCCTCCCGGTGTGCTCTAAATGTTGACCTTCCGGTGTTTTTTACAAAAACAATATGACACCTACTACGCGTCTTCGCGTCTTATCATTACTCTCCGCATTACTGCATCAAAAAAATATGATGCGCCGACCCTACTGCAAAGGAAGCGATTTGTACAATTCCCGCAGCTTGGCAGCGTCTTTTTTTCGCCCGTGATCCTCACAATATTTCACCTGGCTACGCAAATTATCTCTTATCAACGCGGAAATCATCATGCGGTCTTCTCGTGACGGAGCATCTTTCAAGGCCCGGCGGAACTCCTTGCCCGCCTCGCTTAATCGCCCCATTGTCGATAATGAAAGACCGAGCAAACTTCTAACACGCGCCTGACCGGGATCTTTCTTCAACGAGGCCTGCAATGCCGCGACCGCTTCCTCATGCCGTCCACGCATCTGGAGCATCACTCCTTTGGCGGCCAGCAAAGGGGGCGCTTCCGGCCTATGGCGCAACGCCAGCTCCAGATACACGGGCAGTTTCTCGAATTGTCCCGTGGCAAAAAGTGCTTCCGAAAGCATTTGCGCCGCTTGCGCATTTCCCGGACGGGCGCGCACATAGGGCTCCAGGTGTTCGGCCGCGGCTTCCATGTCGCCCCTGGTGTAATAAACGCCTCCCAGGTTGTATTGCGCTTCATAATGATTGGGCACCACGTTTACGGCATGGCCAAGCAGACTCTCACCGTCCTTCCACACCCGCACCTGCTCCCGCGTCAGGGGCGCAAGCATGGCCAGCACAACGGCCAAAAGTCCGCAACATACGATCCCGCCCCATTGGTATCGGCGCCCTATCTCCGCGGCGCTCCAAACGAGCGCAATAAAAATGCCAACAAGAGGCACATAGGTATAGCGGTCGGCCATGGATTGAATGCCCACCTGCATAATGCCAATTACCGGAGCCAAAGTTGCCACATACCATAACCACCCCACGGACAGCCACGGTCTGCGCCGCATGGACAATAAACTCCACGCGGTGACGGCCGCCAACAACGCAACGCACAGCCCCGCCTTCCATACAACCACGCTGTCGGGATAAGGGTAGAGAATAGCCAGTCCCTTTGGATAAAAGGTCTGACCCAAATAGGCCACATAAGCCCGCAGAGCATTGTAGAGCCGCATGCCCGGACCCAAGACATCCAGCGTGTTCAGGGCGTTATATTGCTTTTGGGCAAACATGGTGGTCACGCCTATGGCCAGAGACATGACGAAAAGCGGTATTTTTTCTACGAACAACTTACTCATGGAGCGCTGCTTGTCCGTCCTTTCGCCCCAGGGAATACGAACGCGATTCAACGGCCACAAATCCAACAACAACAGTGTGATCGGCAGAGTAACGATCATGGATTTGGCCATAAGCCCCATTGCGAACAACAGGACCACCAAAAGATAGCGCCATACCGAAGGCGCGCGGACGTAACCAGCGTAAGCCCATAACGCGGCGAACCAAAACAACGTGCACAACACGTCCTTGCGTTCGGCGATCCAGGCCACAGACTCCACGTGCAACGGGTGCAGTGTAAAAAGCGCGGCCACGGCGAAACTCCGCCACAATGCCCCGCTCAAGGAACGCAAGGCGAAAAAGAGCAGCAGCGTGTTCAGCAGATGAACCAGCACCCCGCTCAAATGATGCCCCCAAGGGGCGAGACCGTACAACGTCACATCGAGCATGTGCGAGAGCCACGTCAAAGGATGCCAATTGCCCCCGTGAAACGTCCCGAAAGCCCATACAAAAGACTCCCAGGTCAGGCCCTTGAGCACCGGGGGATTCTCCAAGACGTAAATCACGTCGTCAAACGGTACGAAATCATTCTCCATACCCGGCCAGTAGGCCAAGAAGGCCAGCAGGACGAGCACCAGAGAGGCCCCCGCAACAAAAAAACGCTGATGGATTGTATTATTCAGAGACATGAATGGATTGTTCGGTATGAAGATGAGATTGGCGAGTGATTATCGAAAACGCAACGAACGGGGTGTCTTTCGGCACCAAAAAGGCCTCCGGCGGCTTAAGAACCTTTTGAAAAAAGGTTCTTAAGAATCTCCAAAACTTTTTATTATTTATAACTCGTTAGTTATATATACACTTCCAGACATAATGTTCGCGTGTCCTGGGGGAAGCGCCGCCCCTGGCGGGGGTTAGGGTGTCTTTACTTTGAAGCTGTGTCCGCAGTCATCTGTAGCGGAAAAAATCCTCAAAGGTCATGCGTAAACCATAATACATCTGCAATTGCTGTGGCCCATGCAATGCCTCCTTGACTTCAAGCACATACGGATGGTTGTCCACAGCCTGCCATAACTGCTGACAATGCTTAGTATTGAGCTTGCGCAGAATGGCCCAGACCTCTATGCCGTCCTGCTCGTTGAACCACAGGCGCACCACCTTATCGGCGACAATGGGAGCCTTGAATTCAAAATCAGCCAGCGACGGCGTTGCGAAGACCAGAGTCATGAAACACAGCGCCAGTAAACAAGCTCCGCCCCGCTCCCATCCGGACCAGTTGTGCCGATAACTCCGACCAGACATAACGCCCTCTCATTCCACAGACAGTTCACATTGAAACACGATGAATACAGGGGGCTGTTACGAAAAACGGAGAACAATCTTCAAGGCAAATCTCACGCCCCCAAATCTTGGAGCCAACGGAATCATCCTGCCGCCACACATACCATGCGCCAACAGGGATGGCAAAGAAAACCCATTCCATGGGAGCGATGAGCATGTGTTCGGCGATTGTCCTCCCAATACTGCCTTCACGTCATGTTGCCGGACACCAAGGGGGGGCGGACGTTTGTCGCGATAACACAGTGGATGGGAAGGGGAACCCCTCACAAAAAGGCTTCCCCTCGAAAACCACGCTCAAAAAAAGGATTATTGGCTCGAAAACCAGGCAGCCAAATCCCGAATCTGTTCATCGGAATATTTCTTCGCTTGCTCGTTCATGTTCTTATTCTTAATGGTGCCATCCTTAAAACCGTGTAGTGTTCGAATGAACACTTCTTCGCTCATGCCGTTCAAGTCCCCCCTGTGGCATATGCAGCCCTGGGCGAGGATCTTGCCTTTTTGCGGATTACCGCCTGCGGCATAGACGGCGCAACTCAGAATGGACAAGGCGAAAAACAAGAAGAACAACAGACCGGCGTTACTAGTACGCATCATATGCTCCTGGAAGCTTCTCCCGGTTATCGAGTTTCCGCTCCGGCGGAATCGGCGCTTTTCACACACTATCCCGCCGGGGCAACTCAATCTTCTTGTGGTGCGTTATCAAGCCATTCAAGTTCGATCTCAACACTATGCTTCACACCGGCATCTTTGGATTTCTCCTTAATCTCCATCTCAAATTTTATCTCATCGCCGACATTGATACAAACGGCGCCCAGCTCATCCTCAATCTGAATCGTGCCGGCGGCGATTTGATCAGCGATATTACGCAAAACAACCGCCACATCATACCGCAGTCTTTTATTTTTGCTCTCATACAATAATGATTTACTACTCATGCGAGTTCTCCTGTTTTTTGCAAAACGTTTCCGGCTCTTTTTGCTTTCCCTAATCACTGTCCCGTATCGGCCATGCCATCCTGAATACTTTATATACAAGTATAAAATATTCTTATGTATACGACATCAACAATAAAATAACCGGGAAAAAAGTCTCCTTATCCATTGCTGCGGCATGATCAGCATGGACCCGCCCCCTCTTTGAGCGGCCGGGACCATCTTTTCAACAAATTCGAGAAAATATAAGCAATTATTCCTCTCAAGAAGATGACGGGCGCATGGCAAAATCATGGCAACATCTCAACAGGCCGGCGCGGCCACGCAAACGGCATCGCACTCTTTCTTTTTTATCTCATCCTATTATATAAATTATAAGTTGTTTTACGTTCCGAGCAAGGCGTATACAATAACAGTATATATTTGTTGAAAAACAAGAGTCAAATTGTCCGTTTTCCGGCGTCCAGGGGCCTCCCCTGGTCGTCGTGCGGGCGCGAAAGCCCGCGACTTTAAAGGCACAAAGACGCTCCCGAAATGAAGTCCCATACGTGAAGGAGCTTCATCGCAACCGTGTCTTTTCACTTTGCTTATGAACGTGTATACTCATTGTTCCCCATCAAACCACTTTTTCACTCCATCAACTACTTGCCAGGGCGCGAGTAACTTGTAAAGTATGGGGCACACAAACGCCGAACTCAATTCAAGGAGAAATCATGGATACCGCGTGTTCGCTGGCCGCCGCATATACTCCGGCGGAAAACGACCTGCTATTGCTGTTGTTTTTAGATGAAGAAAATCCCTGCTTCGCTACGGAACAGATCCCTCCCGCTTTGCATCACATACGCCCCCCGAAGGACGAAGGCGGCAAATGCGTGGCCTATGCCGGAGCCTTGGAGCAGGGCTTCATCTTTGCGCAAAGTCAACGCCTGGACGATACGTCCCTGCCCGCCAGCGAGAATCTGAAAAAGGCCGTGGCCCAATGTATCACCACCGCCCGCGACGAAAAGCTCTCCCGTGTTGTCGTGCCTCTGGACAACAGCCTGCCAGGCTCCTGGCGTCTAGCCGTGGCCATCCAGGAAGGCGCTCTGTTGGGAGGATATGTGTTCGACCGTTATCTGGACAAAAAGCCCGCCGCCGTCACATGCACCATCGTCCTGTCGCAACCTCATGATCGGGATATGCAAACAGCCCTGGATCAATCGGGAATCGTCCTGGAACTCGTGAATCAGGCGCGCGATTTGTGTAATGAACCGCCCAACATCATGCATCCAGGTACAATGGCCGAACGTTTGCTTTCCATGGCCAAAGAGGCCGGCATGGCGACAGAGTACTGGGATGCCGAAAAACTCGAAGAGGAACGCTGTCACGGCATTCTCTCGGTTGGTAAGGGAGCCGCCAACAAACCAGGCTTGGTCAAAGCGGCTTATACTCCGGAGAATGCGTGCTGCAGCCTTGCCCTGGTAGGCAAGGGCATCACCTGCGACACCGGGGGGTACAGCATCAAGCCGATGGAATCGCAAGTCGGCATGAAATACGACATGGCCGGCGCCGCATCCGTATTCGCCGCGGCCTGCGCCATCGCCAGGCTGCAACTGCCTCTGGCCGTCACCGTCTATGCGCCTTTGGCGGAAAACGACGTTTCCTCCACCGCGTTCCATGTGGGGGATGTGCTCACCATGCGCAACGGACGGACAGTGGAAATTCTCAATACCGATGCGGAAGGAAGGCTTTTGCTGGCCGATGCCATTTGCTTGGCCGGAGAAAACGCTCCTGATTACCTGGTGGATGCCGCCACCCTCACGGGCGCCGCAGTGGTGGGATTGGGTGAAGACATCGCCGCGTTTTTCGGCAACGACTCCTCGCTCACGGCGCAGCTCCTGGCCGCGGCCAACGAATGCGGTGAAGCCTTTTGGGAACTGCCCCTCTTCCTGCCCTACGGGGAAAAGCTCAAGGCAACCATAGCGGATAGCAACAATACAGGGAAAAGCCGGTTGGGCGGTTCCATCATTGCAGCCCTGTTCCTCAAACATTTTCTGGTAAAAGGACAAAAGTGGCTGCATCTCGATATCGCCGGCCCCGGGGGCAAGGAAGATCCTCTCGGCCCCCTGGGTAAAGGCGGCAAAGGCTTCGGCGTGCGCACCCTGGTGGAGCTGGCGCGCACTTTATGCTCCGCAACATAAGACCATACAGATTCTCCAATGTCCGGGGGGAAAATATCCAACGCTGCTGTGGCCACCCATAGGCGCACAAAGTCCACGCCTGACGGCTGCCGCTGCAAGAGACTGCTCCCCTCGGACTCTCCTAATCCGCACCCTTTGCAAATATCAGATTACAAAATCCATAAAAAAAGCAAACATTCATTTACAAATATGACAGAATCACATTTCAGAGCGTGTTGACTCTGCGATGTGAATGCCGGCGGCTTACACATCTCAAAAAGTTGGCAATCGGTATGACTTGTGAGTATTGAGAAAAGGCATTACCCGTCGAACCAGTCCCTTGCATACGCCGCAAACAGTAAAGGGCGCCCCAAGGCGTCACACATCTTCACATTTTGAACAAGGTAAGATAACAAAGCGTTGCTTTCTACACCAAGCCTCACGCTCCCTGCAAAAGACATTACCAACCTGGAGTTGTCGCATGCCACAAGGTTCCGACTTTTATCAACGGCAAGCCTATAAGGAAAAAAACGAACGTTGCGATCTGGAAACTGTTTGCGCCGAATTGGAGCAAATGCGCCTGCGCGTGCGCGAGCTTGAGGAACTGGTGGCCACCATGGCGCAGCGGCTGGACATCAAGACTCCCAACTGGAGTTTTTGGAAATAGGTGTCCGTATAAGTTTTCTTTTTCGCTCACCCTTGTGGGGCACATGCCGCATGGCTGCGAGGCGTTGTTTTTGTTGACGTTCCGCATTGCGGCACAGGATTGGTGTTTGTGTTACGTTACGGACCCCATCCGCTGTAATCCTCGTTGCAAATCTTCACCAAATGCTTGAATAATATTGATGAAACTGAAAACCTGCAATAGTTTGCGCAGATGAAAGCGTTTGGTGACGCCCTCGTCGCGCAACTGCTGCAAACGGCCTTCCGTATCCGCGAGGGCTTGCTGCAGAGGTGCGAGAGGCGGAATTTGTCCCGCTCCCATTGCCCGCATGACATCCGTGCTCGTCTGCGCCAACGCGCGGAGCTCGTTTTGCATGATGATTGAAAAGCCTTCGCCCTGCGTGGTATTTTCAATGGAGAGCAAGGCATGCAACTGATCCAGGCAGCGTTCCAGAATCCCGACCTGCACCGCCAGCAGCGCCGTATTGTCGTCGAAAAAAATCCGCTCGTGTTTCAAGGCCTTATGTAGCATCAAACGATTTTCGCCGATTTCCTTATCCAGTTTTGACAGCAGGTTCGGATCAAGAGGCTGCTGTAGGGAAATAAAGGCTTCGGTAATGGTGTGAAAAATATCCGCACACGCCACAAACTGCCGCTCAAGGCGGCTTTTCAAGGCCGCTCCGGCACGCATGGGCCAGATAGTTACAGTCACAACAAAGGCGCACAACACCCCCAACCCGATTTCCATGACCCTGGACAGGCCAAAGACGATGGGATTCCCCTCGCCTGATCCGGCCAGCATGACGATGACCACGGTTATGGCGGCCATGCGATAACGGGTGCTATGGCGCGTCATGTACGCGCAAAAGGCCACCGCCAGAAACAAGCCGACGCCCAGGAGCACGGGGGTTTGAGGAAACAGCAGCAAGGCGGTAATGCCGATGGCCGCTCCCAGTGCCGTCCCCGTGAAGCGGTACAGACACATGTTTATGGAGTCGGCGACATTGACCTGCATGACGATGACCGCGCTCAATACGGCCCAAAACCCCATAGGCAATCCGAGAACAACTGTCAGTCCATACGCAAGAATACTTGCCAGACCGGTCTTCAACCCATGCCGCACGTGGGCGGGAAAGCTGCTCAACTCATTCGAAATCATCACATCGTCTCCAACGAACGCGCGCACAATGACAATGCCGTGAAACTCCGAAAAAGAACCATCCCGCGCCGCAACGAGCCGCGAGAGAAGGCGTCTTCCCCGCTATGCCGGCCGCCGGCCACACCGGACAGACAAGGAGCACGCCCCCCGCAAAGCCGACGGTTGACAGGCGTCATGCGGTTCAAGGCCGTTGCATTGAAAAACGTCGTTTATTTATTGCTTTTGGTCAAATTGTTGATGATGTCGTCGTAATCAACAACATCGTTCACCGAATAAACACCTTCCATGTCGGCATTATCCGGTACTTCCTGGGGAGGGGGCGCAGTTTTCCTTGCGGGGCTATGCGGTTCTGCGAATTGGGGAGGGGAAGAGGGGCGTTCATCTCCATAATCCACCAATCTGGAAGTGAGAAACTTCATTGCCCGAGAGTTTCCGGAAGACTGGTACAACATAGCTGGTGGAGCAAAACTTTGTTTTTTATCCAAATAATCTTCCTTATATGCATGAAAGGTGAACATGTTCTCCTCACGTCCAACCTCAAGAAATGAGGATATTTGATTTATCTTATGCTCACGAATCGTGTTGCGCACCGCGGAATTCATCCGCAATATGGAAAGTTGCGGTACAAGAAAATCCACTTTCGGATGCTTTGCCAGACGTTGCACGATAACGGCCTCGAGCACGGAGGAAAGCTGAATGCAGGCGAACTCCTGGACCTCGGGCGGATAGGCGTTGAGTAGTCTGAAAATAGCGGCTTCAGGATTGCGCGCATGCATGGTGCTGATGACCAGATGACCAGATTCAGCAATATTGACGGTATTGGCTATCTCCTCTTTGGTGCGCAACTCCCCCACCATGATCACGTCCGGCAGCTGGCGCATGGCGTCCACCATGGCTTCTTCATAGGAATGAAAATGCGTTCCCAATTCACGCTGATCGACAATTGAAACTTTGTTGATATGGCGAAATTCAATAGGATCCTCAACCGTAACGATATGTGCGGCCCTGGTGCTGTTGATATGGTCGAGCAACGCGGCAATGGTTGTCGTCTTGCCACTGCCCGTTGTGCCGCAAACCAGAATCAACCCTTCCTTTTTTTTGCATAATTCTTTCAGACTCGGGTGCAGGTTCAAGGATTCGAGGGTGGGCACCCTGGTGGGGAGAAACCGCAGGGAAAGAACCAGCGCATTGGCGGTGCTGCAAATATTGATGCGCGTGTACACATTGGCGATGGGCGCCGAAAGATCAAGGGCCCGTTTGTGGCGCAAGAGCTTTTTTTGCTCTGAAGTCAGCAGTTTCTCAAGAAGCGCGTCAATTTCTTGGGGCGTATAGACCACTTGTTTTTGCGCGTAAAGAGTCCCGTTGATACGCAACACCACAGGAGTATTGCCTCGGATAATTGCGTCGGAAGCCGCGTGTTTCGCAGCGGAAGCGACTATGGCGGTGAGGCGTTGCATATTGTGACCTCGCAACAGCTTGAAGAATGTCGGTCAAGGGCAGCTCGAACTATTGATACCTAGACTTGCCCCCGCGCAGAAGTCAAGTGAACTGTTTCGGGCCGCTTTTATAAAATTAATAGCGTGTTGGGAGCTGAGGCGCGAGGCGTGCTTCCACCATCGTTATGAAAAAAAACAAAAACGGGAGAGGCGCCTTACGGATGGCGGTGTCAGAGCTTACGTTTTCCCCCTGGATATCGTTATGACTCGACTTCCTGAGCAGAGGGCACATCATAACATTTTGCGTTTGTTGAAAAAACAAGAATCAAGTTGTCCTTTCTCCGGCGTCCGAGGGCCTCCCCTGGTCGTCGTGCGGGCGCAAAAGGCCGCAACTTTATATGTTTTTCATTAAGTCCGATAGTCGTACATATGATCTGAAAACACGGCCTGCCCCCCCATGAGAACGGAGGGTGCGCGAAGGAGCCTCCTCACACTGGTTGCCCCTTCGCTTCAATAATAATAAAAATAGGTAGATAAAAAACTACTGCAATGCCCGCACGGCGGGGAAGTGTATTATGCGGTCTTGGATTCAAATGCGCTTTGGCAATCCACGCATAACGTGGCTGTGGGATTCGCCTTGAGTCGCAAAAACGAAATCGGTTCTCCGCAAGCCTCGCAGTACCCATATCCTGCATGCTCGATTTTTTTCAATGCGCTGCGAATGTCGCGAATACGTATGGCGTTACGCGCATGAATCGCCGCCTTTATATGTGAATCGGTGACCAGGGAGGCGAACTCGTTCGCATCCGCACAAAGACTCACGTCCATATCCAAGGAACAACCTTCAAGAAGCATGAGTTGGGATTGCAAGTATTCTCTGATTTCAGTGAAATCTGCCATCGTTTTCAACACCTCCTGCTAAAATTATGGACTTCTTATATAGTGAAATCCTGTTACAGAAAGGTGTCAAAGAATAATTCATGGCAGCATCGTGGTGATTATTCTATGAAATTGTCATGACGCCCCATTCTCGGACGGCGCAACGTGCCGCGGATACCCATTTCAAATAGTCTGATTTAAATGAAAAAATAACAAGATTGGCGAATATTCGTGTTTTTATTTGACGAAAATTGATATTAGCCGTATTCAATGAAGCCCCGTTTCATATTATATAGTGAGGGAGAACAGCATGTGCCGTTTGTTTGCTATCGCAAGTCGTGACCCCGTATCGCCCATGCTCGCGATCAACGCCCTGAATGTCATGAAAGAAGGACATGACGGCTCCGGCGTGGGTGTGTGTCTCAACGGACTGGGTGGTCCTTTCGAATCCATGAAAGATTGCCCCATTCTTTCCGGTATTTTCACTGAAAGTGGAATGCGCCGCCTGGATGATTACATGGCGGCCGCTGGTTTTATTGCAAAATACGCCGTATCGTTGACCCCCAAATCAACACCGCCCCAAGGTACGCCGCAACGCGGCACCTACCTTGCCCGCGCCTACGACATTCCCAAGGCCTGGCAAGACCTGGACCCCTTGGAACGTGAAGTGCGCCTGGTCCGCATGCGCGTCGAACTACGGGAACAGGGGCAGGCTAAAGAAGACATGATGGTCTTCAGTTTCTGGCCGGATACCATTATTGTGAAAGAAGTCGGCGACCCCATCGCCATTGCGGAGTACCTGGGACTCGATCGTGACGAGCTGTCCGCGCGCCGTATTCTTGCCCAGGGCCGTCAGAACACCAATTACGCCATTAATCTCTATGCCTGTCATCCATTCTTTATTCAAGGGGTGTGCAGCATGACAAATGGAGAGAATACGGCTTTCGTGCCCATCCGCGAGTATCTCAGTTCGCGCGATATCCCGGGATACATGGGCTATCAGTCGGATTCGGAAGTCTTCACGCATATTCTCCACTTCACACTCAAGAAGCTGGGCCTGCCTTTGAGCGCATACAAACATGTCATTACCCCGCTGACGAACGAAGAAATGGAAGATCATCCCGACAAGGAGTATCTGCGCAACTTGAAAAACTCCTGCCGCAAGCTGATCATCGACGGCCCAAACTGCGTCATCGGATGTCTGCCGGATGAAAGTGTCTTCATGGTGCAGGATCGCAAGAAACTTCGCCCGGGAGTGGTGGGCGGCAAGCCCGGCATGTTTGCCTTTTCCTCGGAATTGTGCGGGCTCAATGCCGCTATCCCGGAACGCGACAAGAGCAAGGACTTTCAACCCATGCACCTGGATACCGCCATTGTCGGCAGTGATTGCCAGGAGGTAAAGATATGCAACCAAAACCAGCCATTACCCCATCTACACTAAGCGCCAAAGATCTGCCTTGGCAGATTGACTGGGATATTCACACCTGCACGTTGTGCGGACGCTGCACCGCGGTCTGTCCCGTCAACGCCATTGAAGTGGGCGTGTTTCGCAAACGCACCATTGTAACCCCAAAAGGCTTTCAGACAAAAGCCGCCAATGAGTACTCCACCTATTACGGCATCAGGCAGCGCACGGACCCCGCCTATGCCTGCATCGGGTGCAGCATGTGCAATATGGTCTGCCCAAACAACGCCATCAGGCCCCGTTTGGAGACAGATTCCTCCACCACGTTGAAATTCCACAACAACAGAGGCGGACAACCCCGCACGCGAGGTGGAAGGCGCAACAGTGGCGAGAGCTTGCTGGACCAAATAAAATTCATCCGCATTTCCATGCTCACCGACCCGGCCCTGGACGCCGGACGCCACGAGTTCGAACTGCGTACCTTGCTGGGGCGGGTTCTCCCACCGGAACAAACGCTGGCTGCTCAGGCCACGGGCGAATGGACGCCCCCCGTGCGCGACATCTATCCGTTGATGATCGGCGGCATGAGCTTCGGCGCCCTTTCTCCCAACATGTGGGAAGGCCTGCAAATGGGTGTGGCCTATCTGAACGAGGAACTCCACATGCCCGTGCGCCTCTGCACGGGAGAAGGCGGCTGCCCCCCGAGGTTGTTGCGTTCGCGCTTCCTGAAATACGTTATCCTGCAGATCGCCAGCGGTTATTTCGGCTGGGATGAAATCATCCATGCCATCCCGGAGATGAAGGAAGACCCCTGCGCAGTGGAGATCAAATACGGCCAGGGCGCCAAGCCCGGTGACGGCGGGCTGCTCATGTGGTACAAAGTCAACAAGCTCATCGCCGCCATTCGCGGTGTGCCCACGGGTGTGAGCCTGCCCAGCCCCCCCACGCACCAGACCAAATACTCCATTGAAGAGGCCGTGGCAAAAATGATCCAGTCCATGAGCATGGCCTGGGGATTCCGCGTGCCCGTATATCCAAAGATTTCGGCAACCTCTACATCGCTAGCCGTGTTGAACAACCTCGTGCGCAACCCCTACGCCGCGGGATTGGCCATCGACGGCGAAGACGGTGGCACCGGCGCCGCCTACAACGTTTCCATGAACCACATGGGGCACCCCATCGCGAGCAGCCTCAGAGATTGCTACCTCAACCTCGTCAAGGTGGGGCGTCAGAATGAAATTCCCCTCATTGCCGGAGGCGGTATCGGGAAAAACGGCAACCTCGCGGCCAATGCCGCGGCGTTGATCATGCTGGGCGCAAGCGCCGTGCAGGTCGGCAAATACATCATGCAGGCCGCCGGCGGCTGCCTTGGCTCCGAAGGAGACCGCTGCAACGTCTGCAATCTCGGCGTTTGCCCCAAAGGCATTACGTCCCAGGACCCGCGGCTCTATCGCCGGCTTGATCCCGAGCTGGTCGCCGAGCGGGTTGTGGATGTCTTCCTTTCCTTTGACACGGAAATGAAAAAAATCTTCGCCCCCTTGGGCCGTTCCACTTCCCTGGCCATCGGCATGTCGGACGCCTTGGGTATTGCCGATTACCACGCGGCAGAGCGGCTGCAAATCAAATATGTAGTGTAAGGGGCGCAGAACCGCATGTGCAGCGACGCAACACCCGCGCGCCAGCGTGGGAGAGAGTTTTGGAGCGAATGACAATGCAAAATGAAAATATGACGCGCTTAAGCGGCATGGATAACGGTGTTCGCGTGGAATCACGCGTTCTTGAAGGCCGTATTCAAGACGCTGTGAACTCCGGCGCACGAAATATCGAGATCGAGGCCTATGGGCAACATGGCCTCGGAGGCCGATTGTGGGTTTCGAAACAAGAACCCGTCAATCTCGTCATCACAGGATCGCCCGGGCAACGCCTCGGATCCATGGGATTCCCCAATACCCACATCGAGGTGCAAGGCCCGGTTTCCGACGACGTGGGCTGGCTCAACGCAGGCGCAGACGTTGTGGTGCGCGGCAACGCCGGAAACGGCGCGTGCAACGCCATGGCCCAGGGTAAGGTCTTTGTCGCCGGAAACATAGGCGCCCGCGGCATGACCATGACCAAGACAAACCCCCGTTTCGCCCCCCCGGAATTATGGGTTTTAGGCTCGGCCGGCGATTATTTCGCTGAATTCATGGCCGGAGGCACCGCCGTCATCTGCGGTTACAATCCGCAAGACAGTGAAAACGTGTTGGGCTTCAGGCCATGCGTGGGCATGGTCGGCGGCCGCATTTTCGTACGCGGCCCGCATAAGGGTTTCTCCCAATCGGACGCCAAGCACGAACCCATCGACGACGCAAGCTGGGAATGGCTCCACACCAACCTGCAGCAGTTCCTGCAAGCCATCAGCAAACCCGAACTGCTGGAGGAATTGACTGTACGCGAACACTGGCAGCTGATCATTGCGCGCAGCCCTTATGAACGCATCGGCAAATCCAGACGCTCCATGAGGCAGTACAGAGCCGAGGTCTGGGATTCCGAATTGGGACGCGGCGGACTCATAGGCGATCTCGTGGACATCGATCGCAGTCCCATTCCTTTGATTGTGCGCGACGAATTGCGGCGGTTCGTACCTGTATGGGAAAACATGAAATACCAGCCGCCCTGCCAGTCCAGCTGCCCCACCGGCATGCCCGTGCAGGAACGCTGGCGTCTGGTGCGCGCAGGCCTGGTGGACGAGGCCGTGGATCTGGCTCTGGCCTACTCCCCTTTTCCCGCCACAGTGTGCGGCTACCTGTGCCCCCATCTGTGCATGCAGAACTGCACCCGTTCTGCGGCCAATCTCGCCCCTGTGGATATCACGGTGCTGGGCAAGGCCGGCATTTCCAGCAAAATTCCCGAACTCCCCCCCCTCAAAGGCAAACGTGTCGCCGTGATCGGGGGCGGTCCCGCAGGTATTTCCCTGGCCTGGCAAGTGCGCATGAAAGGCCATGAAGCCATTATCTACGACGTGTGTGAAAAACTCGGCGGAAAAATCGCCTCCGCCATTCCTGAAAGCAGAATTCCCAAGGAAGTGCTCGAAGCCGAACTGAACCGCGTTCAGGAAGTGCTGCCTTTCGTACATCTCCAGCAGAAACTCTCCCGCGACGACTTTGAGCAAATGCGCTCGGATTTCGACTTCCTGGTGATCGCCGCGGGCGCCTGTAAACCGCGTACCATACCTGTTCCCGGCAATGAACGGCTCATTCCGGCCCTTTCCTTCCTCCAGCAAAGCAAGAGCGGCAAAGGAACAGCCGGCAAGCGCGTGGTGATCATCGGCGCGGGCAACGTGGGCTGCGATGTGGCCACAGAAGCCCATCGACTCGGGGCGGAACAGATCACCCTCATCGATGTGCAAAAACCCGCGGCTTTCGGCAATGAAAAAGCCGAAGCCGAAAAGGCGGGCGCGGTGTTCCGCTGGCCCTGCTTCACCAGGGAAATCACCGAGGAAGGCGTGGTGCTGACCACAGGAGAACTCATTCCCGCCGATACCGTCATCGTTTCCATCGGAGATCAGCCCGACCTCGACTTCCTGCCGGACGATATCGCCACAGACCGCGGACATATCGTGGTCAACGAACTCTACCAGACAACCGACGCCACAATCTTCGCCATCGGCGACATCGTCAAGCCCGGCCTGCTCACCGAAGCCATCGGCGCCGGGCGCAAGGCAGCGGAAGCTATAAATGACATTTGCTGCGGTCGCAGGCCCGTGACTGACACCCGGCAAATGATCGATTACTCGCGCATGAAACTTGAGTACTTTGATCCGCGCATTGTTGATTTCAACGATATGCAAATCTGCGCCGATGAATGCTCCTCCTGCGGCGCGTGCCGCGATTGCGGCATTTGCGAGGCGGTATGCCCTGAAGGCGCGATCTATCGCAAAGGTGGAGACAACGGCGAGTTCGAGATGATCTCAAACCCGCAAAAGTGCATCGGCTGTGGTTTTTGCGCCAATGCCTGTCCATGCGGTATCTGGACCATGGTCGAGAACACGCCTTTGGAATAACTTATCGAATAAACGGGGAAAACCCATCTCATGGGTTTTCCCCGTTTCATTATGGGAAAAAGAGACGGAATGGTGGATATCCAGCCGTCTTTTTTTTCAATTCCACATCCCAACTTCGTACCACGTGAAAATTCCAGCTATTATTTACAACGCACTGTGAGAACCGGAACTGGAGCGTTGAGTACGACCTTTTCCGCCACGCTGCCGTAGGCAAAACGCTTGATGCCGCCGTAGCCGTGGGTGGCCATGACCACCAGGTCGATATCCTTCTTATCCACGAACTTGAGAATTTCTTCCACTGGATCGCCAACCATTACGTGGCGCTCCACATTCTGGCATGTGCCCCTCATAGAAGCGCAGAGTTGTTCCACGCCCGTATTGGCCTGTTCAAGGACCTTTTCCCGAAGCTGCCGGACGTTCTCCTGGCCAAGGGCTCTTGCCATGCGATCAAACTGGGAAACTTCATCCTGAACATGCAACACAAGGACGTGCGCACCGTATTTTTCAGTTAAGGATATCACATAGGGCAGTGCCTGAGAGGCTTTATCCGATAAATCCGTGGGCCAGAGAATGCGTTTGAACTCCATACATCACCTCCGTTGGCGCGGGTTAACCCAACAAGCGAACATGCTTTTTCCATTATTTGTAAAATACCCCCTCTGTATGGATATTGTCCAGTCAAAGCCCCCTTCTTTATCATCCCTGAGCTGGAGCATCTTATCATTTTCAAAGCAATACCGCTTCCTGTCCATAGTGTCGGCGCAAGGCACCCCTTTCTATATTATTGGAGGAATTACCAGGCTTCGAACAATGCCAGAAGCAATATGGTATCTATCTGATATTATGAATACGACTTTCCGACTTAATTAAAAAAAGAAAAAAGTCGCGGGCTTTCGCGCCCGTACGACGACCAGGAGAGGCCCCGGGACGCCGGAAAACGGACAATTATATTCTTTTTTTTTCAACAAATAACAATGTTACAGTATGCGTCCTGCTCAGAAAGTCGAGGTTAAAATTGTTAATCGCCACAACTGGTTGGAGATTCTTCCGAATCTGTTCCAAAAACTTCTTAAGCAGCCGGTGGCATTCCCGTTTCAAAGCAATATTGCGTTAGCGCATTTTCGCCTTGAAACAAGGCTCTCCCCTGAAACAATTTCCAATTG
>CAZFCK010000082.1:0-18997 GCA_964517355.1 uncultured Desulfovibrionaceae bacterium
CGCGGGCTTTCGCGCCCGCACGACGACCAGGGGAGGCCCCTGGACGCCGGAGAAACGACCTTTTAATCATTAATTCTTAAACAAATACAAAATGTTATAGCACACAGACTACTCAAAAAGTCGAGTTTTTAAATTAAAAATTTTGGAAAGGGGGTTCGGGGGGAAAACCTTTTTCAAAAGGTTTCCCCCCGAAAAAACTAATTAAATAAACCAGAGCCTTGCAACTTTTTCAAAGCGTAACCGCTCTGGCGCTATTTTTTACTGACCATCAATTCCCTGTCCGTGACGACAACGGTGAGCCCGTCCTGCTCCCACTTGAGCCCGTCATCGGTTTCTTCGCCCGGGGATTGCATCTCTCGCTCCATAATGAGGCGCACCTTGGGGGCGTTTTCCTCGCTGAAGACCATGTCGAAACCGTAAAAAACCCTGTCGTTGAACCGCATAAAGATCGACAGCAGCGGAACGTCGTCGAGATGCATGTCCAGGTTGCCTTTGCCCTCCATGAAAAACACGGTGGATGGCCCGCTCTCGTAGATGCCTTTCATCGCCTTATCAGTGATGCCGAGATCCGGCAGATTGTCCTTGTGCGTGCCCCAGGCCACACCGCGAAATCCGTCCGCAAAACGAGACGCGCAATGGCCTTGCGCGACGGTCGCCACGATGAACGCGGCAATGACCAGGCTCGCGACAAGCGTGTTCACCGCTGTTGCCCGGAAGAATCCACCGGAATGATCATGGGGCGCAAGAGGCCGGCTGCGCCATTCGGCTCCCTGATCGCCGTCGCCTGTGCGCCCTCTCCGGAATATCGCATGGGAACGCATCATTGGTATTCCTCCGGCAGGAAGGAGTAGTCGATCATGGGCTCGATATCCACGGCGTTCTCAAGGTAGCCGTATTGGACCATGATGTCCCGCTGTTCGTTCAAGTGTTGGATAGGCTCTTGAGGGGCATACTCCCGCAGAGCGCAGATCATGCAGACGCCTTCTTCGATCTTGGTGTATTTGGGCAGGTGCTTGCGCGCTTCCGTTTCGTGATCTTTGATGAACTCGAAAGATCTCACCATGCCGGTAAGAATCTTGCGGACTATGTCTCCGTGCGTTTCGAGGTACTCATCGGGGAAATAAAGTCCCGTGAACACCCAGTTGGGAACGATATCGTGAAAAGAGGCCAAAATCCGGCTGGCGCCATGCGCTTCCAGCATGGCAGCGAGAGGGTCTCAGACGATGAACGCGTCGATACCTCCCGATCGCAACGCGGCCTCATGCTGCATGGGGTTGTCCGGCCTTCCCCCCCACATGGGGCGGATGTCGTCCATGTCGTACCCGCCGAGGCTGGCCGCGTGCCGCAGCATGGTCTTCGAATTGATGCTGCCGCTGGTGGCGACGCGCAGCCCTTTGATATCGTGCAGAGTCTGATACTTGCTGTCCTTGCCCACATGGATGCCGCATTTGGTGCCCTTATGGGCATGCCCCAGCCACAGCACCACTTTGATGGGAATGTCCTTTTCCGACAGCTTGCACAGGGAGGCCAGGGAAATGGTTCCGCCGGCGATGTCCCCGCGCAAGGCCGCGGCCAGGATGTTCTGCTCTCCCTTGATGTACTCCAGTTCCACATTGACGCCCGCGTCATGGAAAAACCCCTCCTCCACGCCTACGTACAGCGGCAGGCTGTCAATGTCCCGCTCATATACGAGTTTGACCGTGGGCAGATCGGCTGCGTCCTGTCCGGATTCCGCCGCCCAGGCCATGGAAGCCACTGCCAGGAAGACTCCCATGAGGAGCAGCGTTATCCGGCGACCGTACAACAGTTGCATAGGAACCTCACTTGTTGAATGGTTGACCATACCCCCGTGCATGGGGTCCTTCAGTTTACGCGCCCCCCAATGATGTCTCCACATGCCAGGAAAGCACCTTGTGCTGGATGCCTCTCGCGATGCGATCCAGTGAGAATCCGATGAGCGAAAGGACCAGAATGCCCGCGAACACGCGCTCGGTGTCGAAGGTGCGCTGGGCGTCGATGACCAGGAATCCTATGCCGGAATCGCTGGACAGCATCTCCACGCCGACCAGGGACATCATGGAAATGGCCGTGGATATGCGCAGCCCCGTCATGATCATGGGCATGGCCGCGGGGATGAGCACCCTGGTCCAGAGCTGGCGGCCGTTGGCGCCGAGCGAGCGCGCCGCGTTGACCAGCTTGGAGTCCACGCCCTTGATGCCCGCGATGGTGTTCAGGGCGATGGGAAAAAAGCAGGATTTGAAGATGATCATGATCTTGGACGTATCGCCGATGCCGAACCACAGGAAGAAGATCGGGATCAGGGCGAACGTGGACAAGGGGCGGATCAGCTCGATAAGCGGGTCCAGAAAATCCTCAACAAGCCGCGACCAGGCGATGAGCAGCCCCAGGGAGACGCCTACGACGGCTCCCAGCGAATACCCCACCAGGGCCCTGAACAGACTGATGCCCGTGTGGCCGAACAACTCGCCGGAAACGGTGATCTCGTAGAGGGTCTGCAATACGTGCGTGGGCACGGGCAGGAACCACCTGGGCACCCATTCCATTCTGGCTATCAGCTCCCAAATCAGGAGAATAAGCAGCGGAGAAAGAACCTTGCGCCAGTTTTTGGGCAGCACGCTCTTGCCGATTTTCTGGAAAAAGCCTCCCGCGGAGCGTAGGCCCCAGATGTTTAGCCGTTGTATCGTCTCGTTCAAACTTCCGTCCATACCAACCTCCGGAGTGCCATTTCATATTCCCTGAATTGAGGCGTGGCGGTCATCTCCCGCGTCCGCGGCCGCGGCAGGTCGATGGTCACCGTGTCCTTGATCCGCCCCGGCCTCCGGCTCATGACAATGACCCTGTCGGCCAGGTATACGGCCTCCACGATGCTGTGCGTGACAAAAAGCACCGTGCACGTGGTTTCGCTCCAGATCTGCAACAGCTCGGTCTGAAGGGTTTCCCTGGTCAGCGCGTCCAGAGAGCCGAACGGCTCGTCCATGAGCAAAACGCGCGGCTCGTTGGCCAGGGCCCGGGCAATGGCCACCCGCTGCTGCATGCCGCCGGAGAGTTCGTGCGGATAGCGGTCCTCAAAACCTTCGAGTCCCACGAGCTTGATGAACCGCCGGCTACGGCCGCGCAGTTCCTTCTTGTCCACTTTTCTGAGAGAGGGGCCGAACTCCACGTTCCCCTGGACCGTTTTCCAGGGAAAGAGCAGGTATTCCTGGAAGACCACGCCGCAACGTATATCCGGCCCCACAATGGGCTCGTCCTCAAGGAGGAGCACGCCGGATGTTTTCTCCTGCAGCCCAGCGACCATCATCAGGAACGTTGATTTCCCGCACCCGGAGGGCCCCACAATGGCCACGAACTCCTTGGGCGCGACATCGATGTTCAGATCCTGGACGGCGGGGACCTCTTCTCCCTTACCTTTCTTGAAAACCTTGCAGACTCTTCGCGCGCGGATCACGGACCGGGCCGCGTCCTGGGACCGCGCGCAGTTCTCCTCCATCATGCGCACACCCTCTCAGGTTTTTTCCTGGAGGCGCGGATCTGCTCCATAAAGCCTTCCACGCGGACCTTGATCTGCCCTTCGTCCTGGGAGGAGTAATCCGTGACAACGTGGAGAAAAGGCAGCTCCAGCTTTCCTTTGACAAGCTCGCGCACGCGATAGGCTTCGATCTCAAAAGGCTGGCAGAACTGCCAGGCCAGATCGATGACGCCGTCAACCTGGTATTCCCGTATCAACCGTTCCAGGTCGGTGAAGCGTGCGGTGTTGGGCGTCATACACGCGCACGTGACCCTGAGATAACGCCGGGCTATGGCTTCCAAAGGGGGCAGGGATTCATCGATCAAATCCTCGGTGCGGGTCACGCCGCCGCAACCTTCCTGGCAGACCACCACGCCCCCGGCTTCCTCCACCAGCCGCAGCACCTTGTTGCAGCCCAGGCTGTTGCCCAGCCCTGTCCACAAGATTCTCGGCCTGTCCGCGTCGCAGGCGGCCATGGCGCAGGCGTTGCGCGATTCCAGCTCCTCGGCGAACTGGCGCAGGGTTTCGATGTACTCCCCGTAATCGACGTAATACACAAGCTTGGTGATGAGATTGACGAAATCCAGGCCCATGATGGGTGGGGGGCAGCTGCGCCGCGCTTCGTAGATGCGCGTCCTCAGCCGCCGCTGTTCATTGCCCATGCGGATGGCGCGGCGCAAATCCTGGTCCGTGATGCGCACGTCGAGCTGCTCCTCGATAAAGGCCTTGGCCTTGGCCACCTCGGCCATCCAGTGCTCCAGGGCCTCGGGCTCCTCCGGCTTCTGCGGCAGATCCATGACCAGAAGCGGCGTATAGCGGCCGAGCAGCTCGTACATTTTTTTGCGGCCGTCGCAGGTCGTTTCCGAAATGATGCAGTCGGCCAGAGGAAACAAGGGGCACGTTCCTGAGACGGCCCGCCCGAAGGTGGCCTTGACCTTGGGACACTGGTCCGCGGAAAGGATTTCCTCGGCCTTGGCAATGGGTTCCAGCGTCGTGCCGCACAGTCCCACGGGTATGGCGTTGGCCGCCAGAATCAATTCCGTGGGGCTGTATGAGCAGAGCGAACCAACAATCTTTCGCCCCTCGTCCTTAGCCATTTCCAGGGCCAGAGCCAGGTTGGTCCGCACGTCCTGGATGGTTTCCCGTACCTTGAAGTCCATGCCTGCCCTCCACGTAGTCGTGTGAAAGTGTTCAGGCCATGCGGCTGCCGATCACGGCCGCTCCCAGCGCTCCGACCAACTGCGGATCGATGGCGAGGGGAGTCAGCTCCACTTCAAGGTATGCACAGATCGCCCGTGCCAAGGCGTTGTTCTTCGCGACCCCTCCCACGAACACAACCGGGGGCGCCACACCGACACGTTTTGCAAGCGCCCCCACTCGCCGTGCAAAGGACCTGTTCAACCCCGCAGCCACATTGGCCCGCGTCTCTCCCGATGCCAGCAGGGAGATGACCTCCGATTCGGCGAACACGGCGCACATGCTGTTGATCTCGCAAGGCGCGCCGGCCTCGTCCGCCAACTCGCCGAAGGCGTCGATATCCACCTCCAGCGCACGGGCCGCCACCTCGAGAAAACGGCCGGTGCCCGCGGCGCACTTGTCGTTCATCATAAAATCGATCATGTTTCCGTCAGCATCGAGCCGGATGACCTTGCTGTCCTGACCTCCGATGTCGATCACCGTGCGCACCGCGGGATTCAGAAAGTGCGCTCCCATGCCGTGGCAACTCAGTTCGGTCAGGGTGTGATCCGCAAACGGCATGGACACCCGGCCGTAGCCCGTGCCCACAATGCGCGCGATGTCCCGCCGCTTCCCGCCGCAACGCTCGAGCGCGCCCATGAGAACAGCCTCTCCCGCAACGCCGGGGGCCGCCCCCGTATCGCGTATCACCCCGGAAACCAGTTCGCCCTTGTCCAGAACCACGGCCTTGCTCGTGCGCGATCCTATATCGATTCCTACGAACACCTGCAGCTCCGCAATTGCAATGTGAAAATCCCGTATGATCAACTATTTCTTGGGGCTACTTGTCATTAATTTTAATGATAAGTCAAATTGATACATATAATAACCAAACACAATGTGCATTTACCACTCCAATACTGGGCAATATTCCGAGAAGTCGCTTCAGGAAGCCATGAAACCGGCGCGGCCATCCCGGAGGAAGCGGGACACCCACGCCTGACGGCTGTCGTTTTGGGAAAACAGCTTGTTTTTTACGAGGGAGGGGGGAGGCGTATTGCAAAACAGGAGCGTGTCAACCTTACAACAGGCTGGACGCACCAATGCATTCGCCTCAAATAACGAAAGAGTATCTCATTGGATTTCTGAATCACTGCACAAATGAAAAGCGTGGTTTTCATTTATGCAGCGAAATACTTTGTCTTTTGAGCGCACCGTCCTGGCGCGCTTTCCAATTCCATTGAGAATTACGGTTTGTTTGAAATGAAATTGGAATAAGAAACCGGTCGTGTTTCAAGATGACGCCACGCTAGAGCATCTCACGCTTGAAAAGCGCTAGATGCTCTTATGCATTTCCCTGGAACAATTGGAAATTGTTTCAGGGGAGAGCCTTGTTTCAAGGCGAAAATGCGCTAGCCGGCTCGATTCAGGAACCTCGAGACGGCCTCGAAAAACAGGTCGGGACGCTCCAGGTGGTGCATGTGCGAGGCCCCCTGCAGGACAACCACTTCGGAATCAGGAATCATCGAGCTGAAAAAACGAATGGTTTCCGGTCTGGCCTCGTCGAACTCCCCGCACACGAACAGGGTCGGCGCCTTGATGCGCCCCAATCCGGGAGTGAGGTCGAAATCCTTGAGCAGGCCGGTGGCCGTGAATTCGCTCGGCCCCCACATGCGGGTGTAGATGTCGGCGTTCATGCGTTCCATGGTGGCGTTCACGCTTTCAGGCCAAGGGGAGAGCCGGCACAAGTGACGCCGGTAATAAACGTCCATGGCCTCCTGGTAGGCCGGAGAATCGTACGCCCCAGAGGCCTCCGCCCGCTCCACCGCCGCGCGCAGATTCCCGGGCATGAGCGCCAGCCAGGACTTCTGGTCGTTGATCCAGCGGGAGGTGGACAGCAACGGGGCGCACAGAATCAGGCTCTCCACTCCGGGACCGCCGGTTTCCAGCATATAGGCGCCGGCCAGTGCGCCCCCCCATGACTGGCCGAGCAAATGCACCCGCTCCAGGCCCAGGGCGCGGCGCACCGCGGTGAGTTCCTCCACGGCCCGGGACACGGTCCACAGCCGCGCATCATCCGGTTTGGACGAACTGCCGCAGCCCAATTGATCGTAAAAGACCACGGGGCGCTCCGTTGCCAGTGCGTCGAGGTTCCGCAGATAGTCGTGGGACGCGCCGGGGCCGCCGTGGAGCACCAATAAAGGGATTCCCGGAGCCTGGGGATTGACCGTCAGGGTCCGGACCCGCCCCCCGGGGACATCCACATATCTCTCCAGTTGCGGCGCGGGGGGTCCGGCCAGGGTGGCGCCGGCCGCACAAGTCAAAAAAAGCCCCAACAAAAGCAGCAAGATACAGATCCGCACACCAAATATCATGGCATCCTCCGAGACCACTGTTTTCATTGCTCCGGCTGAAGAACACGCGCATTGCCCACCGGCAACGCCGATATATAAAAAAATATCGCAGCCAATTTTCCCATTGCGCGGGTGATCATGGCCGTTGCGGACAATGGGGGAGGCAAGCGGCACGCCCGCCTTTGGACTCTATCACCCCGTATTTCCGTGTCAATCATCAGTCGTAGCGCACCTTCCTCCCCACTGCGCACCATTTCGCGCAGTTGCAGCGCACTGTGCAGCACCCTGTTATATTTCGCATCGCGGTATTCATTTTCATCATAGGGAGCATGTTAACTATCTATAACCGCTAAAATCAATATGAAAATTCTCAGAACGTTTTCAAAAGGTTCTTAACCGGCCGGGGCTTTTCCCGTTTCGAAGTCAATACGCTCTATGAACATCACGCAATAGTGGCCGGTATTGAATATGAATATCAGTTCTCATGTTTACATGACGATTCATTCTACCATATCATGGCATTCCGTTATTTCAGGCAAAAAGCGCTGCAACCTGCAACCCTTTGCACGGTCAACGCGCTCACCCCCTCGACAGTGAAAAGGAGGAGAACATGAGTCTTGGAAAAGTAGCCATCTTTGCGGCGGGAGCCGTGATCGGCGGTCTTATCGGGTATGCGTCGACCAAATCCGACGCGCTGCGGAAAGCCACCAGGGCGACCATCAAAGCCGGCGTCAAGACGCAGAAATGGGCGGCGGAACAATACGACAAGGCCAAAAAAGAGGTTAAATCCCTGGCCGCCTCCGACAAAAAGGAACTTGCGGAAAAAGAATCCGCATGACCCCATTTTGAGAGCGGCCTTTGACCCGGCAGCTCCGCTCCCTTTGCCTCAATCCTTTCAGAAAGACACCTGCGCGCTGCCGCCGCCGGTCGTGAAGGCGGCGGCGCCAGAGTCTTTATCGGCCAGAGCATGTCAATACGATTTTCGGACTAGCGCATTTTCGCCTTGAAACAAGGCTCTCCCCTGAAACAATTTCCAATTGTTCCAGGGAAATGCATAAGAGCATCTAGCGCTTTTCAAGCGTGAGATGCTCTAAAGAACCTTTTTCAAAAGGTTCTTTAGTCGCCGGAGGCCTTGTCTCATAACCAGCTGGAAGTATTAACGTTTCAAAATCAATATACTCTATTGCCCTGTTTCCCGCTCCAGCGCCGGGTGATGCGTTTCCGGCTGTTTTCCGCCGGCCCTGACCGCGTAGCCGACCAGGGCCAGGGTATTGAGGTTATGCAGGAGCGCCGCCCCAAATGGGGAGAGGAGGCCCGAGAGTGCGCAGCCGAGCAGCGCGGTGTTGCATAGCGCCCCTTCATGGTGGCAAAACTCCAGCACCTTGCGTTGTCTCATGGCGATGGACCTGGCCGCGCACAGGGCCTGGAGATCGTCATTCAGGATCACGGCCTGGGCCGAAACCCTGGCCAGATTCCCGCCATGGGCCATGCACACGCCGATATCCGCGCAGACCAGGGCGGGCGCGTCGTTGACGCCGTCGCCCACAACCGCCACGCGGGCCCCTTGCCGTTTCAGGTCGTTGACCACGCGGGCCTTGTCTTCCGGCCCCAGTTCCCAGTGCGCGGCATCGATGCCCCGCACTTGCGCGAGAAGGTGTTTCGCGGTTTTCCGATGATCGCCCGTGAGCACGATGATGCGCCGCACGCCCAATGCGCGCAGGCCGTCCACCGTGGCCTGCGCATCGGGGCGCACTTCGCTGCGCAGGCCTATGAGCCCCTGCACCACGTTGTTCTGCGCAACGTAGAGCACCATCTTCCCCTGCCCGCGCAGTTGGTCCGCCAGGGAGTCGGCCTTATCGCTCGCAAGTCCGGCGAGGCGTGAAATGAACCGCCTGCTGCCGACCTGCGACCTTTTCCCGTCCACCAGGGCGCAAATGCCGTGGGAGACGTAGAAATCGACATCCGCCACAGGTCCGAGGCGAAGGGACGACGCATCGGCCGCGGCGAGAATAGTTCTGGCCACCGGATGGTCGTAGTGCCGCTCCATGCGGGCGGCCAAAGCGAGCACCTCGTCCCGCGACCAGCCTCTTGTGGGGATAATGTCGGTCACGCTCATGTCGCTGCCGGTCAGGGTGCCGGTTTTGTCAAAAACCACGGTATCCACCCCGGCAAGGGCATCCAGCGCGCTCGCGCCCTTGAGCAGAACGCCGCACTTGGCCGCCGCGCACATGCCGCTCTTGACCGAAAAATGGGCGGGGTATTTGACCGAGCACACATAGTCGATGGAAGCCGCGGACGCGGCCCTGGCCAGTTCGCCTGTGAGCGCGTAGGCCCCCGCGCTGACGCCCAGGGTAACGGGCACGAGCTTGTCCGCCAGGACTTCGCCTCTGAGCTCGGGCCGGGACTTGTCTTCCAGGGCCTGCCACATGAAGCGCCGCAGGGAGGCGATGTTCGTCTGCGCGCCCGCCTTGTGCGCCTTGATGCGGAGGCGGCCGCTTTCCACCACCGCCCCCGAAACCACGGTATCTCCCTCTTCCACATATTCGGGCAGGGACTCGCCGGTTATCTGGCTCTTGTTCAACAACGCGGTGCCCGAGCAGACCGTTCCGTCCACCATGACCAGATCTCCGGGGCCGCAGATGACCACGTCCCCCGGCTCCACGGCAGCGGAGTCCATTTCGACCTCCACACCGCCCCGCTCCACCCAGACGCTGCCGGAGCCGAAGCGCAGCAAGCCTGTCAGCAGCTCGTTGGAGCGATTGTCGTTGAGCTGCTTCAGATAGTCTCCGAGCAAGCGCATGAAGGCGATGAGCGCAACGGCCGGGTACTGGCGCAGCATGAACGCCAGACTGATACTCACCGCGTCCAGGGTCTTTGCCGTGACGCCGCTGGAAAACAAGTTTTTCACGCCGTCCATGATGACGGGAAGCCCCACGAAAAGCGCCATGCCGATGCGCAGCCAGAGCGGGGCGAAACAGCTCGCGGCGACCACGCATACGTGGCCCGCCACGGACGACCGGCTGATATCGTGAGTGCGTGCGGGACCCGCGGCGCACAAGTCATAATTGATCTTGCGCAGAGTGGAGGTGAGCCGGCCGCGAAGATCTTCCGGAGCCAGGGAGCCCTCGCAGCGCACGACCATGCACCCGGCGCGGGCGTTCACCCTGACCCGGACGACGCCTGGCAAGCTCGCGGCATGCGCCTCGAGCAGGTCCAATCTGAGCCGGGGGTGCCGGAGAAACCCGGCTTTCAGCCGCACGCGGCCGGGCACGCGGTGCGCGATGCGCAACGTCCCGTCATGGATACGAAAGGGAGGGTCCGCCATCTTCAACATCACTGCACCCCCGTCTGTAGGGAATCACGCGAAGCGGCGTCACCCCGCTTCGAACAAGGAAAAATTTTAATAGATAATGATTTTCAAAATCAACTTCTCACTAGCCTCAATCACAGGTGGAGTCAATGCGCAATTGATCGAGGAGGCAAGGAAAGTGCGAGAGGGGGACCCTTTTCAAAAGGATCCCCCTCTCGCACTTACGTTTCATTACACGACTTCCTGAGTCAAGCGTGGCAATAGCTTTTTATCTTTGTTAAAAAATTAAATATGAAAAAGTCGTTAAATCCGGCGTCCAGGGGCCTCCCCTGGTCGTCGTGCGGGCGCGAAAGCCCGCGCCTTTATTATTTATTTCTTTTAGTCCGCCAGTCGCATTTCATTGCCTATTTTTCCGTCACGAGGGGCGTCAGGCGGACAGTCCGGCGTGACGGGGGAAGCTTTCCAAATGCGGTTTCATGGCGCTCCCCAACCAGGCGATGGTTTCTCCAAGGTTGCGCATGTTCGCCAGGCCCTCCGTGTCGGCCGCCACATCCCCCTTATTGAGACCGTAGCCCATATTCCAATAAATGGAGCCCGGAACGATCATCTGGGACATCAGGAACATGTGGTTGATGGTGTCAAAGACATGGGTGGCGCCGCCGCGCCGCACCGCCACCACGGCAGCGCCGATTTTCCCGCGAAAGACCCTGTCGTTGGCCAATGAGACGAACCCGGAGCGGTCCAGCAGGGCCTTCATCTCCGCGCTGACATCCGTAAAGTACGTAGGGGAGCCGAGAATCAAGGCCTCGGCCCGCACCATTTTTTCGAACACCTCGTTGAACTGATCCTTCTTGTTTGCGCATTTCAAGTCTTTATTTTCAAAGCATTTTCCGCAAGCGATACACCCTCTGAGCTCCTTGCCGCCGTTCTGGACCAGCTCTGTTTCCCATCCGGCCGCGTCGAGGGGTTTCAGGGTTTCCTGGAGAAGCGTTTCCGTGTTGCCCCCTTTTCGGGGACTGCCGTTGATAGCCAGTGCGTACATGTTTTTTCCTCGGTATTGACAGTTGATGAATACCCGGAATACTACGCATGCCTGCCGCATAATCAAGTACGGTCTTGAATGTTTGGTACTTACACTCTGTATAGCATTGGAGGCGCTCCATGGCCGAACCCTGCAAGATCAAGGAGTTGGCGGGGAAAAAATACCGCTGTTTTTTCGAGCTCACGTTTCAGGTCATCGGCGGCAAGTGGAAGAACATCATCCTCTACCACTTGAGCCTCGCCCCCCGTTTGCGGTTCGGGGAACTGCGCAGGGGCATACCGGATGTGACCGAACGCATGCTGACCCGGCAGCTGCGGGAACTTGAAACCGACGGGCTCGTGCATCGCGAGGTCTATCGCGAGGTTCCCCCCCGGGTGGAATATTCCCTGACCCCGTTCGGCCGCACCATCATCCCCGTGCTGTTGCACCTGCGGCAATGGGGCGTCGAGTTTGAAAAACACATGGGCGGCGACAAGCTTTTCCAGGGAGAGGACTACGAACCCTATGAGCAGCAGCCCATCGCGCCCTGCCATCTGGAGGACGTTGCGCCCCCAATGGAATAAGGGAGCGCAACCCACATTGAGCGCGAAACAATCCCGCGTCATTGTTCGGCGAAATTGTTCCTTTTTACGGCCAGGATGCGGCTCGGAAGCCGATTGATGGAGAGGAACCCCAGTCCGGACTACAGCTCCCACCAACGCGAGAAGGACTGATCGGGCTTCGCGAGATCGACCACCTCCCCGATCCTTGGAGTGACCGGCCGGTACGGCCTGCCCTCACTGGCCTTGAGAAAACGCTTGAACGGGTCGTCCCACGAATGGAAGGCGATGCTGAACCTGCCCGTATGTGACGGCAAGGCGGCCTTGGCCCGCAGATCCTCCGCCGCCTGGGCGGACTGCTCGGGCATCATGTGCACATGCCGCCAGGCCTTGTTGTATTGGCCGCTGTCCAGCATGACCAGATCGAAACCGCCGAACCGTTCCCCGATCTCCTTGAAGTGGGGGCCGTAGCCGCTGTCGCCGCTGTAATAGATGCGCCGGGAAGGCGTTTCCAGGGCAAAGGAAACCCAAAGGGTGCGGTGGCGATCCAGCATCCGGCCGGAGAAGTGGCGCGCCGTCAGGACATGGATGGTGAGGCCGTCTTCCAGCCGTATCGCCGTGTCCCAGTCCGCCTCGCGGATCATGGCCTCGGGAACTCCCCAACAGGCCAAATGCTCCCCTACGCCCAGGCCGGTGATCACCTGCCGGACCTTGGGTCTGAGCGCCCTGACGGTGTCGTAGTCCAGATGGTCCCAATGATCGTGGGAGATGAGCAGGTAGTCGATGCGGGGCATGTCTTCAGCCGTATAGAGAGTGGTGCCCTCGAACGCTCTGACGCTGAAAAAGACCGGCGAGGCGTAGGAGCTGAAGACCGGATCGATAAGTATCGTCTTGCCGTTGAGCCGAATGAAATACGACGAATGGCCGAGCCAGACGACCACGTCTCCATCCTTGTCCAGGGCCTTGAGGTCTGTCTTCACTACGGGCACGGGTCCTGGAGGCTCGGGGTTATCCCTTTTGCGAAAAATGAATTTGACGAACCCCGAGATGGACGAACCGCCTTCCACGATCTCCTTGATTGGAACATGGTTGTGAAACCGCCCGTCGCGGTGGTTGGGAGACCGTTCAATTTCCGCAAGCCGCTCTCCTTCGGGGAGCCTGCCGAATTTGTCGTGCCGCAGGTAGAGACAGCCTGAAACGACCGCGAGCAGGATACATATTATAAGGATCATCATAACTTTGCTTTTCTTCATGTCGCTGCTTGGTGAACTGGTTTCTTTGACGCGGCCGGAACACTCGGACAACGGGAGCGTTCCGGCCACCCTATTAATTGCTACAGGGAAGTTTCAGCAATGCCAAGCCCGCTTTACTTATGAGGCGTGAACGGGACAACGGCCCGGCATGCCGCTTACCTGGTCGGCAGGCCGGGGCCGTTGTCATAGAGTTCGGAAACGTTCCTCATCAGCTCGGAGATCTCCAGATGCTGCGGGCAGGCTTCCTCGCACGCCCGGCAGGCGATGCAGTCCGAGGCCTTGCCGTGTTCGGAGGCCAGGTTCAGGTAGTAGACGAACTGGCTGGAGATGTTGTCCGTGGTGGCGCGCCTGGAGCTGTTGTAGAGGGCGAAGTAGTCCGGAATGGGGATGTCGTTGGGACAATGCTCCACGCAGTACCTGCAGTTGGTGCAGGAGATGGCCGTATCCGCGTTGATCAGGTCGGTCACCTTGGCGATGATCGCGTATTCCTCATCGCTCAACGGCTGGAAATCATCCATGTACGAGGTGTTGTCCAAGACCTGTTCCATGGTGTTCATGCCGCTCAGGACCATGAACACGCCCTCCTGGCTGGCCGCGTAGCGGATGGCCCAGGACGGGATGGAGGCCTCGGGGGCGTGGGCCTTCATCATCGCCTCCGCAGCGGCGGGAACCCGGACCAGATTGCCCCCTTTGCAGGGTTCCATGACCACTATCGGCATGCCGTATTTCCGGGCCACCTCGTGACAGCGCCGTGACTGGATGCCGGGGTTCTCCCAATCAATGTAGTTGATCTGCAACTGCACGAAATCCAGGTCCTGATGATGGGCGGCCAGGATCTCGTCCAGCAATTCCGGGGTGTCGTGGAAGGACATCCCCACGTTGCGAATCCAGCCTTCCTTTTTCTTCCGCCGCACGAATCCGAAGGAATCGTATTCGAGCGCCTGCCGGTAGGCGTTGGCGCCGATGTTGTGCAGCAGGTAGTAATCAAAAAACTCCACGCCGCATTTTTCCAGCTGTTCGCTGAAGATCGCCTCGTGATCCTCCTCGGCCTTGAGCATCCGGGGCGGCAGCTTGGTGGCCAGGAGAAAGGAAGCCCTCGGATGGCGCTTGACCAGGGCTTCCCTGACGAATTCCTCGCTCTTGTAGCCGTGATAGGCCAGGGCCGTATCGAAATAGGTGAACCCCTTTTCCAGAAAGGCGTCGAACAACGCGCACAATGTTTTCACGTCCACTGCCGTCTGATCGTCCTTGTGCAGCAAGGGCAATCGCATGCAGCCGAATCCGAATTTCTTCATCATGTCCAGCAATCCTTTTCTTGCTCAGCTGAGGTTCGCTTCCGGCGCCGCTTGTCGATGCACCGCAATGCCCAGGGCGGCTGAAACGTGCGCGGATTGGCCCGCGCCTGTGCTTTCGGCAGAGGAGACGCCAGAGGCCTTCAGGCACGCCGAGGCGCGATCAAACGCCCCGCTGTGCGCGACGCGCCCCCCCGCCGGGGGCGATCAGAACTTTCTTGCCGTATTCGCTTGCGGCCCGCTCCAATCGCCCCGGGTTGCAGCATGCACAACGCATCGCTCGCCTCCATGATCAGTTTTTCGCATGAAAACTATTATTGTGCATGGTTCAGGATGAATACCGTGTGGGGCGATCCCGATCCCTGACCTGCTTTTTACGCCGCCCCAAGCAAAAACCGATAGATCATTCCTCTTGGATTGTTGCCTGATCGTCCAACTTGCCCCACAAACATGTTGTTCGCGGCCGCCCGGTTCTGATAGGAAGAATAGAAACCGGAGGATGCAAATGAGCAGTCGAAGCACTGAGGACACCGGCGCCCTGGGCGCCTCGCTCCGCTTACTGGCGGATCATATTTCCCGCTGGACCGCAAAGTATTCCCGGCTGGAAACAAACGTTCCCGGTCTGCTGCTCGTCAAATACGAAGCGCCCACGGAACCGATGAGCGGGATGTACGAACCCTGTATCTGCCTCGTCGCGCAAGGGGCGAAGCGCGTCTTGCTTGGAGAAGAGGAATACGTCTACGATGCGAACCACTACCTGATTTCATCCGTGGGATTGCCCGTGGTGGCGAATGTCGTCGAGGCAAGCAAGGAAGTTCCGCTTCTGGGACTGGTGTTGAAACTCGACCTGCGCGTCGTGGCGCAATTGATGGTGGACAGCAGCCTGCCCCACCCTCGTGCAAGGCAATCGGGGCGGGGCCTGGCCGTCAGCGAGGTCTGCCCGCCGCTGCTGAACGCCTTCCAGCGATTGCTCGATCTGTTGGACCACCCCGAAGACATTCCGATTCTCGCGCCGCTCGTCCACAAGGAAATCCTGTATCGCCTTCTGGTGGGCGAGCAGGGACCGCGACTGCGGCAGATGGCATCCGCCGGGAGCCACAGCAATCAGATAGCACGCGCCATAGACTGGCTGCGGGACAATTACTCCCAACAACTCAAGGTGGAAAACCTGGCAAAGCAGCTGGGAATGAGCCCTTCGACATTCCATCATCATTTCCGTGCAGTGACGGCAATGAGTCCGTTGCAGTACCAGAAGTGGATGCGCCTGCACGAGGCCAGACGGCTCATGCTCACGGAGCGGCAGGACGCCGCGAGCGCGGCGATTCAGGTGGGCTACGAGAGCCCGTCGCAATTCAGCCGCGAATACCGCCGCCAGTTCGGCGCTCCGCCCTTGCGGGACATCAAGAGGTTGCAGACAACGGCCTCTTGAAGCCGGGTCACGCCCCTCCTGGCGGAACGTGGGGCAGAACCCATAATATTCACCGCCAATCAGCTCTGGCGATAGCGCATTTTCGCCTTTGGATACGGCTCATCAGGACCGCCCTGCCTCGTTTCCCAAGCGTCACACACCATCTCACGCAACAAATTTCTCTGTGCCTGGACTATCTGCTCCACAACCTGCTTCTGAACCTCCTCGCCGAACCCCCCAAGTTCATGAAAAACATCAGACTCCAAACTCCTTGGATCCACCAGTGAGTCGGCAGCACGAAGGGCTTCGTCCAGGTCCGCAACATATCCTTCGAAATTGAGGCAGATCTCACTCATCTTGTATTTTCCATGATCACGGTCGAATTCGAATTCAAAGGACATGTCAAAGGCGAATTGTTCAGCCAAACCTGAATAATCGATGTCGTCAAGATCCACTACCGGCTCCGACACATTTGTTCGGATAATGACCTTGCTTTCGGGGTCATACGAATAAGACTCCGTTCTGGCGCTGAAAGCGGACATCGCGAGCCCCGCGACATAAGATCCCCCCAAAATGGAGGAATGGCGTTCCATATCGAAAGTCAGCACCCCATATTGTGTATCAACGTTGTAGGCCCGCTCCAGTACTTTCTTTGCGGTGAGCCCCGTTTCATAGTCTTGTTTGATAGTGTGCAGGTGCTCGATCAAGTCGAAAAAATAATCATCCATGACCATGCTCCTTGTGTCCGGGTGTGTGATTCGGAAAGCCCTCTCTCACTGCGATTAGAACCCGACGATATAATTCGCCACTTGTCAATGGTGATGCGAAACCGGTGGTGCAACACCGGGTGGCCTTGACGCGATTCCCTCAAAATATGGTGAGCTTGGCTTTCAAATCATATTTGTGACTCGGCTGGTATATTGTTCTCGCTTTTTGGTGTATGTTGGCATGGCAGGCAGCCGCTTGAGCTTTTCGAGGACTCGGCCCGTTCGGGGGGCATTTCGGACAAGCCGCCTCTTATTTCAACTCCACGGCCACAAGGAGGGCGGACGATGCGCGTTCTGGCGATTATGGGCAGCCCCCGACGGGGGCGGGCCACGGACCAGTTGGTGGACAGGGCCATCGAGGGCTTTCTAGCCGAAGCGCCCCATGCGGTGACGCAAAAATTGTGTCTGGCGGAAAAAAACATCGGGCATTGCAAAAACTGTCTGGTCTGCCGGGACAACCTGGAGGCCACACCCTACGCCCCTTGCGTGCAGCGCGACGACATGGCCCCCATCCTTGACGAACTGGCCCGCACCGACGCCCTGATCCTCGGCACCCCGGTGCATATGGGCCAGGTCACGTCGCTCATGCTGACCTTTCTGGAGCGCATCTGCTGGACGTTCGCCAAGCCCACGAGGCGCGTGCTGACTGTCTCCGGATGCCCCTTGCCGCGTACGGACAAGCGGCGCACGGCCGTGATCATCGCTGTGTCGGGCATCGTGCCGCCGCTTCTGCGCCGCTTGTGCGACGACGCCACCCCGCTCCTGCGCCAAGCCATCAAGGATTCCCTGAACTGCGCCACGGTCGGCAGCATGTACGCGGGGGCGGTGGAACGCCGGGGCCTCGCCCCCTATCTCCCCAAGGCCTACGCCCTTGGCCGCCGTCTGGCGTCGTCCAGCCACTCCTCCCGGGAATAAGGCGCCCCGCGATACGTTCTGCGTATCGTGTTCCACTGACGGGGTGCGGGGGGAGAACCTTTTTCAAAAACTTCAGCCCTTGGGCGCGGTCGTATCGCGCCTTGGAGATGAAGAGAGCAGCGCTGATTTCCCCCCGGGAAATCATCCTTAAATATACCAGAAAGGGAAAATGGCATTATACTTTACAACGATAACCGTCTGTCCTCAATTATACTTTTCATAACAAGGGTTGATATGAGCCGTTGGACGTTGGGTAAGGCGGAAAGCTGCTCGTCATAGAGTTTTTGGAAGGCCTGAAGATCACGTGTGACAACATGGAGAATATAATCAGGATCTCCGAACAGTCGTTGCGCGCTTATTATTTCAGGCACACTAACTACAGCGCTTTCAAACGCCTCGACGGCATGGCTGCTGCTCTCGCGAAGCGTGACAAAAACGATGGCTGCAAAATTCAGGCCCAAGGCGCTTGGTTCGAGATGGGCGCGATAGCCTCTGATAACACCGGACTGCTCAAGCGCGCGCAACCGGCGATGGCATGGCGAAAGGCTGAGTCCTACCCGGTCTGCCAGATCGGTGACAGAAAGTCGCCCATCCAACTGAAGCTCAGCAAGAATCTTGCGGTCAATCTCGTCCATTGAGAAAATTATTCCATTTTTCTCTGATTTTTAAAAAAAATAGCAAGCACATTCCAACAAAACAAGTATATTAATCCTCCAACTAACGCAAATAATAGTTGGAGGACTTGGACTATGCCAATAGAAAGCATCATCACTTTTTGGGGAATTTCTTTTCTGCTCGTGTGGACTCCGGGAATGGATTGGGCCTACACAATCTCGGCGGGAATGCGTAACCGGATGGTGGCGCCCGCGGTTTCGGGAATATTAATCGGCTACCTGCTCATCACGGCAATCATCGCCGTAGGCGTGGGCGCTTTCGTTTCACGAAATCAGATCGTCATGACCGCGATAACGGTCTTGGGCTCGTTCTACTTGATCTTCGTCGGCATCAACATGATTATGCGCCCTTCCGTACCGTGCGCGGGTGAAGCCCGCGGGCAAGACTCGTGGGCACGTTGGACAATCAACGGCATTGGGGTCAGCGGGCTTAACCCCAAAGGTCTTCTGCTTTTTCTGGCTTTGCTGCCCCAATTCACCGACACCGCGTCCTCCTGGCCCGTCCCGATACAGATCATTATGCTGGGGTTGGTTCACACGATCAGCTGCGGCGTCGTCTATCTGCTTGTCGGCTATTGCTCCAAGGCGGTGCTGCATGCCCGTCCCCGAGCCGCACGGCTCGTCAGCCGTTTTTCCGGGGTAGCGATGACGTTAGCCGCCATCTATTTATTTATGGAACAGGTCGTGCTTTAGAGCATCTCACGCTTGAAAAGCGCTAGATGCTCTTATGCATTTCCCTGG
>CAZFCK010000083.1:0-18858 GCA_964517355.1 uncultured Desulfovibrionaceae bacterium
TGGAAATTGTTTCAGGGGAGAGCCTTGTTTCAAGGCGAAAATGCGCTAGAGCATGATGGCCTTGAAATGGCTTACATGCTTCTATGCAGTTATCTGAAACAAGAGGATAATGTTTCAGATGCAAGCCATGTTTTCGGGCGAAAACGCCCTAATGGAGAAGATCCGCCGGCTACAGGCGCTATAAGGCTTGCAAGAGCAGCATCCCGTAACCGAAAGCGCGGTGCCTGCCGCAGCCTCGGGCCAGCAGGAGCGGGAACGTGTGAGGATTGGTCACTTCAAGCACGCCGCTCAGATGCACGTCGGGCCGCAGGCCGTTCATACGCACGGCCCTTCCTTTACCTTTGCGCCTTACAGGCCGCATCAGACGGAAAGCCGTCAGCTGCGCACTGCGGCATATCGCCGCGTCGTTGCGTCCCAATTCCTTTTTGAGCCATGACACATAGACCTCTTCACGATCCGGCGTTTTGTCCCCGGAGCGTTCACACGCGGCCAGGTATATGTCTCGCTCCCTATGACCGTTGCGGCCGGTGCGCGTGCGCACGATGGGGCAACAGCGCACGCTGAAGCGATATTGGGCGCCTTTCTTCCATGTGGAAGGCAATGCGTTGCCGAGTATGGTCGCCGCGGGAATCGCCTGAGCCAAAAGCGGGGGCGCGGAGGACTTCAACTGCGAGTGAAGATCGCAGACATCGGCTTGACCGTAACCGAGAATGTCTAGACTTCCGTTGCTGACTCGCTCTTTGCGCAAGACAAAGGGCTGGGGGGCTGTTTGCCCGAAAGCGGCGCGCAAGGCGCAATGGGCGAGATATCCCTTATCCGTGGTCTGCCTTTGTTCCAACTCCGCCCATTTGTAAAGAAGGGGAATGCTCATGGAAAGCTTGATCATGAAGGTGTTCATAGCGTGCCTCCTCGCGTGAGCTTTGGCGCAGCGTCGCTCCAAACGGTGGAAAGGGTGCAAAGGCGTATCGCAATGGAGCGCAAAGGAGAGGAATGCGCTGGAATGGTCTGGTTGCTGACGACGGAGTAATCCGTCTGGGGCGCACGGTGAAGAGAGTGAACGTAGAGAGAAATAGTTATTACCATCATTATTATAGATTTATTTTACAATTATAGGCTTTTTTGTTGTATCTAACAAAAAAAGACTTTATTCTTTATACACGATAATGATGTTTTTTCGCAACAATTAATTAAGAAAAAGAGATGAAAAATATATAGTAAAGAAAAACAATGTATTGTATGAAAAATGAATTTGGGGGTGTCCCGAAAATCGAAAATATGTCCAGGGCCGCATTCGGCTTTGGGCTTCAAACAAGAGACAAGTCCTTTGCGGAACAAGAGGGAGCGTCGGGTTGTAGAAAGGAGTTGCGAGGAAAAATGCAGATCGAAGAGGAGGGGAGTGTTAGGATCTGTTTCAAAATTAAAATGATTATGGAAGACCGTTCAAAAAATATATGAAATCGAAATGGCATATTAAAACTCTTCATAATTAGAAAGTTTGGGAAGGGGAGAGCGCGAGAGGGGAAACCCTAGCTCTGCTGTCGCCATCCGTAAGGCGCGAAACGACCGCGCCTAACGGCTGCCGCTAACAAAGGGTTTCCCCTCTCGCATTTTCCTTTTAAAACGAATTTAGAAACACAGCCTAGGCTCAACCTTATATATTTCTGCAAGATGGTAAGACGGACATATTATGCGGCCCATGCCTTTTCAGTTTCACTTTTCTGCTGCAGGGGAGTTGGAAATGAAGATCATGTGCGGAAAAGCTACCAGTTTTGAATAAAGATTCCCCCCAGGCGGTGCTGTGGAGGGAAGGAACAGACCGGCTTATCCATTGTGCCCCGAGAATAAACATTTTTGAATGCCATGATGGCGAGCCGGTATGGCGACGCGCCCGTGTTTGCTTTTCGGCAAACGCTGCTTTATTGACTTACTCGTTGAAATCTGTTTTGAAAATCTGTTTGGAACGCTGCCTGTCATCACATAGGATAACGACGAGTGTTAACATCTTGTTTTCCCGCGCAGGGGGGAATGTGCGCATAGATCTCAAACGGAACAGAGAGCGTATGGTGCGCGAGCAGATCGAGTCGCGCGGCGTGTCGCATCCGCTGGTATTGGACGCCATGCGCAAGGTGCCGCGACATCTGTTCGTGCAGGAAGCGTTGCGGGGCCAATCCTACGAAGACCACCCTTTGCCCATAGGCTACGGCCAGACCATTTCGCAGCCTTACATAGTTGCCTGGATGACGCAGCTGTTGGAACCGGCTCCCGGACTCCGTGTTCTTGAAATCGGCACCGGCTCAGGATATCAGGCGTCCATTCTCGCTGAAACGGGAATGGAGGTCTATAGTGTGGAGCGCGTACGCGAACTGTATGTCCAAGCGCGGGAACGTCTTTTTGAACTCAAATACTTCCGTATCCGTCTCAAGCTCGATGACGGCACGTTGGGTTGGCCTGAGCAGGCGCCGTTCGACCGTATCATCGTGACGGCCGGTGGTCCGGAGGTTCCTTTGCCCCTTGTTGATCAGCTCGCAGATCCCGGCATATTGATCATTCCCGTGGGCACCTCGCGCAGAAATCAGCAGCTGGTGATAGTTCGGAAAAAAGACGGCAAGCTCTGTGAGCAACACAAGGGCGGCGTGGCTTTTGTGGACCTTATCGGCGAACACGGCTGGTAGATGCCGCACTCTTTGTTTTTCCAATAATGTCAGGCGAATTTGCCTTTTGAATCACTATTAAGCCTGGGCGGGACTCTCTTGCCCGGAGATATGATGCAATTTTTCAATACCTGGATGGAAAAACTGTGGAAGGTGGCTGACAGTAAAGGGGCTGCCAAAGTGCTCGCCGTGGTGTCCTTTACCGAATCCATCTTTTTTCCCGTACCGCCCGACCTGCTACTTATTCCCATGGCCCTGGCCAATCGACAAAAGGCCTTCAGGCTCGCCCTCAACTGCCTGGTCTTTTCTTTGGCCGGAGGGCTTATCGGCTATTTTATCGGCTACTATTTCATGGAGTTGCTGGGCATGCCCATTGTGAAGTTTTATGGGCTCATGGAGAAATACGACTTAATCCAGCAATGGTACGACAAGTACAGCGCCTGGGCCGTGGCGGTGGCCGGGCTTACGCCCATTCCCTATAAGCTATGCACGCTCACGGCGGGGGCGTTTAAGATCAACCTCCCCATTTTTATCATCGCTTCCACATGCAGCCGTGGGTTGCGTTTTTTTGCCATCGCAACGCTGATTTATTTCTTCGGCGAGCGCGTGCGGTATTTTCTGGAAAAACGCTTCAATCTCGTTGTGGCCCTGACTACCGTTTTGGTTATTCTTGGATTCGTGGCCATAAAGTACATTCAATAGCCCCTTCAGTATTCCACAAGGGGCGTTATGCCAGAGAGGATACGTATTATGTCTGAATCATGCAGTTCTTGTAGCAGCGGCGGCAGTAAGGGCGAAGGCAAGAAAAGCGCCAGCACCTTGCTGCAAGACCAGCTTATCAACGACGCGCTTTCCAAGATCCGGTACAAAGTGTTCGTCATGAGCGGTAAAGGCGGAGTTGGTAAAAGTTCCGTGGCCGTGAATTTGGCGGCGGCCCTCTCCTCCATGGGATATCGCGTCGGGCTTATGGATGTGGACATTCACGGTCCCAGCGTGCCTAAGCTCCTCGGCCTTACGGGCCCCATGGACGGCGGAAAAGGGCACACCATAGAACCTAAGCACTACAGCGACAATTTGTTGGTCGTTTCCATGGATTCATTGCTTAAAGATCAGGATCAGGCGGTGCTGTGGCGCGGTCCCATGAAGCATTCCGCCATCCGTCAGTTCATTGCGGATGTGAACTGGGGGGAATTGGATTTTCTGGTCATCGATTCTCCTCCCGGGACCGGTGACGAACATATGACGGTGCTCAAGACCATTCCGGAAGCCTTATGCGTCATCGTGACCACGCCGCAGGAGATATCCCTGGCCGACGTTCGCAAGGCCATAAATTTTCTTCAATATGCTCAGGCCAATGTTCTCGGGGTGGTGGAGAACATGAGCGGTCTGATCTGCCCCCATTGCCATGAGGAGATATCATTGTTCAAGAAGGGCGGTGGCATGGAGCTTGCAAAAAAGTATGGACTTGAGTTTCTCGGTGCCGTGCCTTTGGACCCCGCGACCGTGGTGGCCGGCGATTTGGGCCAGCCTGTTGTTTTTCTGGAGGAGGAATCTCCAGCCAAACAGGCCCTGCTGGCAATCGCCGCCCGTGTCGCCAAAGACTCGGGTAACAGCCTGGAGGCGGCATCCAGAGAACATCCCTGATACAAGCCGGGGCGTCCCCGGCTCTTGAGCAAGGAGGACTCCCCTATGGCTGCATGGCTCCTCAAACGTATTGTCCCGGTTCTTTGCGTGGTTTTGGTGCTGGGATTGCACTTCGCGCGGGTGTCCCTGGCGGACGCGGTGATCTACCATCGCCAGGACAAGAGCGGGGTGCATCATCTCACCAACCGCCGCGGCGGGCATAAAGGGTATAGAGTATACCTGGTTTTTCGTGATATTTTGCGTCATCATCCTGGACTGGGAAAGCATAAAATCATACAATTGGCGCAAAAGCATGGAAAAAGTTACGGTATCGATCCTTGCCTGGTGCAGGCGGTGATCGAGGTTGAATCCGGTTACAAGGCCGACGCCGTCTCCTCTGCCGGCGCCGAGGGATTGATGCAGATCATGCCGGATACCCAAAAGGATTTGGGAGTTCGTGATTCCTTTGATCCGGATGAAAACGTGCAAGCCGGAGTCCGCTACCTGAAGCAGATGCTCGACAGGTTCGGAAGCATGCACCTGGCGCTTGCGGCCTACAATGCCGGACCGGGGCAGGTGAAGAAATATAACGGCGTTCCGCCGTTTCCGGAAACAGAGGCCTACGTGAAAAAGGTGATGTCTCGTTATAGGAGAATGAAGGCTGGAACATGAAACTAAATATCGCAGACAAGATAACGCTGTCGCGCGTGGCTGTGGTCCCGGTGTTGATTGTCCTGCTGTATGTGCCGGGCCGCATCACATGTATGATCGCCATGGTCTTGTTCATCCTTGCATGTCTCACGGACATGGTGGACGGTTTCGTGGCGCGCAAGTTTGATCTTGTGAGCAATTTCGGTAAATTTCTTGATCCGCTGGCAGACAAGATCCTCATCAGTTCGGTTTTGATCATGCTGGTTTACCAGCGTGACGCTTCAGGCGCCTCCTGGGCGCCGGCGTGGGTGGTCATTGTCATTATCTGCCGCGAACTGATCGTCACGGGATTGCGGGCCATGGCCGTTGAACAGGGGGTGGTCATGGCCGCGGACCGTTATGGAAAGCTGAAGACCATCTTGCAAATCGTTGCGGTGTGCCCCCTCATGTTGCATTATCCCTTGTTCGGCCTGAACAGCGCGCTTATCGGGCAGATAATGCTTTACATCGCCTTGGCAATGACAGTATTTTCAGGTGGGAATTATCTCTACAACTTTTTTCGGGCCAGCCTTGGCACTGCCGGGAAAAGCGATTAGATGCGAAGCCACGCAGATATGACTGCGCGGGACGTGACTTTAAGAAGGATCTGCGCCTCTTGGTGCGGCAGCCGTAAGGAAACATGAGGATATGCTCAGCGAAACGTCCATGCACTTGCATATGCGGCTCAAGAATTGCCTGCAGACGATATTGGAACTTGAGCCGGCTTTGGAACGCCTTGAGTTGGGGCATGTGTTGTTGAAAGACTACGCCACGTTGCGTTCTTTTATTGAAAAGCTGGAACAGGTCGCGTTGCAGGAGGACGACGTGCAGCGTATAGAGCATGCCACCTCCAATTTTCTTGAAGAATTAAAGCTGCCTCTTGCATTGGTTCAGGAACACGCGGCGAAACGGCGGCAAGTGCAATAGGACTTCATGCTCTGGAACCGTATTCTACTCGGGCTCATCATACTGCTGAACCTTTTGTTTCTCTATCGCATTGTGTTGAGCGACCAGGGCATTTTCGGATATCTTGAACTGCGGAAACGCAATGGCGACCTTGAACGACGCATTGAAGAGCTGCAGCAAAAGACTGTGCTGCTGAGTGATGAAATTCGTCTTCTGCAGTCGGACAGCGGTTACATTGAAAAAATGATCCGGGAGCAGATGAACCTCGTGCGGGAAAACGAGGTCTTGTATGATTTTTCCGTAGCCACTGACGAAGACCTCACTGGAGCCGGGCCGGATGAAGAGCAAAATTAGCTGGTATCAAGAAGTTCTGGAGATTGAGCCCCATTCCAAGGTCTTTTTTCCTTTGGCGAAATTGTTTCTTGAAAACGATCAGCCGGAGGAAGCGCTCAACACATTGCGCCAGGGGCTTGTTCTGCATCCGGAGTTCGTCGAGGCCAAGCTGTTGCTGGCGGATGTGTTGCAACGGCTGGATCAGGAGGACGAGCTTGACGGTTTGGTGCAGAATATCGCCCAAAGCATGGCCGAGTACCCCGCCTTTTGGGATGCGTGGGCGAGACAGCTTGAAGGTGACGCCCAGGGGCGCGATCCCGCCGTGGCCATGCGTTTTCTCGCCGCCTATTTTTCCGGCACCTCGCTTAGCTGGACAAACGTTATCCAGGCCGGTCTGGAAGCCTTGCTGGAGGAAGATAAACCGCCTCATGAAGCGAAACAAGATGTTGTCGGCTCCATATCCGGCATGAAACACACGATGGAGGCGATGAACGGCGTACAGGAGCCTGTTGCTCCCGCTGCTGTCCAATTGTCGGATAATGCGGCGGCGGAGTTGTCCGTTGCGCAAAGACCGGACCGCCCCGCCGTGGCGCAGGCCGCCCGGACAATCGCGGCTCCCCGTGTGGGTGCTCCGGCTTATGAGGAGGAGACGGTAACGGCCGTTCAGGAGGAACCTGAAAGCGAATCGGGAGAAACGTTCGAAGAAACCGCTCCTGTTGCCGGTGAAGGATTTGCCGAGGGCGATGATGAGTACGATGAGGAAAACGAAGAGACCTTTTCCCTGCGTACCAGGACCATGGCGGATCTGCTTGCCGAACAGGGGGATTCTGAGGGAGCGCTGGACATATATCGGGAACTCGCCGCTACGACGCAAGATGCGGTTGAGCGGGAGGAGTTGGAAGCCCTTGTTGCGCAATTGCAAAATGTCTCAGACGACAAGTCCGGCGGAAACACCGGAAGGAGCGCTAAGACTGCGCACAAGAAGGATGCCGAGGTTGCGAAAGGCAAGAAGAAATTAATGCATGTCTTGGAATCACTGGCGCAGCGCCTCGAAGTGAAGGCCGCCAACAGTTGATAATCACAACATATTGACACTATAGTTAAGCAGGGGAGGAATCCGTTGGAACTCTCTCAGTACAGACGTTTCATGTGCGTGGCGCTCGTGTTGGTTTTATGCGCAGGGTGCAGCACAATGCATGAAACCGCGAAAGAAACCCGTAAAATTTATCAGGAATACGTTGTACCCACTCCGGTGATTGAACTGGACAACGAAGGTTTGGACCGGGAGAAACTGCATCTCGCCAGATTATTCAAGCCCGTGGATGAACACATCAACGCCTTGCGGAGATACCTCGACGGTACGGACCGCCTGCCCAGCGAGGACTGGTTTCGCAGATTGTTTACCGAATATCCTTGGATCAACGGAGTGATCCTGGTGGACACCGAGGGTACGGTACGTTTCCGGCATCCCCAGGAGTCTTTGAAACAGCACGACCTCAGTCCCTTCATTGAGTGGGGCGAAGCCTGGAAAGACCATCGATTGCGCGCATTTGCCGTGAGCACGCCCCTTGGGCCCGAAGTGTATCTCGCCAACCCTTTTTTCAAGGATAGCGAATGGCAGGGCTTGGTGGTGGTGCATTTCGATCCGCGTAAGCTGCTGCAATATTGTCCTGAACCGGATGATTTGATCATCATTTCTCCCACGGATGTTTTGTGGCCGGGGAAATACGAGCAGGATGCGCAGGCCTTGGCCGCTCTGGACTGGGAAGATATCTTGAAAGACGACGAGTTTGGTGAATTTTCCGGTTCACGTGGCGAGTATTACTGGGTTGCGCGGCACATGGGGTATTATCATCTGATCTACGGAGCCCTGGCGGTCGCGGCGGAGGGTGACGAGGAAGGAGAATAACGGCATCTCCCGTATTCGGGGAGTGGTTGTTTATCAGCAAGGCATAGTTATTTTTTCAGGAATGCACAGCCGGAATGCATAAAAAGTGCACGCCTGTTGTGTTGCAAGACATGAGAAAAAGGTTCAAAATGGTGGAAATAATCATTTTGAAAGGGGCGTCGGCGGCTTGGATCGCCCCGCAAGCACTTGAAGGAGGCGTTGCATCATGCCTTTAGGCCAGATAACCGTCACGGAACACATGCTGTACCATCAGAAGCTGGCCAGCGGCGCCACGGGCCGCTTTACATCGTTGATGAACGATCTCATACTGGCCGCCAAGATCGTCTCCAGGGAAGTGAACAAAGCCGGCTTGGTGGATGTCCTTGGCTTTACGGGAGATATAAACGTCCAGGGCGAGCGCGTCATGAAACTGGACGAATACGCCAATAATATCATCATCCATCGTATGGAGCGTTCCGGCGTTCTTTGCGCCATGGCCTCCGAGGAGAACGCCGATCTGATTCTCGTGCCGGATCAGTTCCAACGCGGTGATTACATCCTGGTTTTCGATCCGTTGGACGGTTCCTCGAACATTGACGTCAACACGAACATCGGGACCATTTTTTCCATTCTGCGGCGTCAATCCGCCTCAACTCGTGATGTAACTCTGGAAGATGTCTTGCAAAAGGGCGTTCAGCAGGTGGGGGGCGGTTATTTTCTCTACGGCACCTCAACCATGCTCGTGTACACCACCGGAGACGGCGTGCACGGTTTTACCATGGACCCCAGCGTGGGCGAGTTTCTGCTGTCCCACCCGAACATTCAGATCCCCAAGCAGGGAAAAATATTTTCCGTGAACATGGGCTACTGGGACTATTGGGACGAAGCCACGCGGGCGGTGCTGCAGTATTTCACGAGCCAGGAAAATGCCTTGGGGCGGCCGTATTCCCAACGCTACATAGGTTCGTTGGTGGGGGATTTCCATCGCACCCTGCTTAAGGGCGGCATTTTCATGTATCCCATGGATTATCGGGATAAAAAGGACCCCAAAGGAAAATTGCGGTATCTATGCGAGGCGTCTCCCTTGGCCATGGTTGCGGAACAGGCCGGAGGACTGGCCACGGACGGCAAGCGCCGTATCTTGGATATCGAGCCCGATATCTTGCATATGCGCACGCCGCTTTTCATCGGTTCCGAAAATGACGTACGCAAGGTTTCGGAAATTTATCGCCAATATTCTTGAGTAATTTGACTCTTTTTCCCTGACTCGGTCTCAGTGATAAACGCTATTATTCCGAGAGGAAAACCTCTTGAAAGAGGTTTTCCTCTCGGAATGCTTGTGCATAAACTTTTCAAAGAGGTCGCTATGGCTATGAAGTGGTTTTGGAAGGGGAGAATGCCCCTCTGGGACCGCGAATTTCAGGCTTGAAAGGCGACGTTCGGATAAAAAGAATAAATCGCGGGGTTTCGCGCCCACACGACGACGAGAGCATTTAACGCTTGAAATGATCGCTTAACGGCGGGCAAAGCCCGCCTGCAATTATTTCGCGGCAAAGAGTTACATGCAAATCTTTGCAGAGCCTTTCAACTTTTTCAATGTTACAATGCTCTGGGGGGAACCCTGGACGCCGGAAAAAGACTGTTCGATTCCTATTTTTTCAACAAATGCAGAATGTTATAGTACAAGCTTTACTCAAAAAGTTGAGCTTGAAATCGTAACCCTGTTATTAACTTGTTAAAATTAAAAAGTTTTGGTGATTCTTAAGGAAACGCTGATTAATTCACTGGATATGCGAGGGGGAAACCCTTAGCGCTGCTGTCGCCATCCGTAAGGCGCGAAACGACCGCGCCTAACGGCTGCCGCTAAAAAGGGTTCTCCCCCTCCCGCTCCCCCTTCCTAAACTTTGTCGCCAGACAAGTATGTTTATAAGACATTGAATTTATAGGTATTTCTGCCAAAAGTCTTTGGAAGGGGGGTCCGAGGGGGGAACCTTTCTCCAGAAAGGCTTCCCCCCGGAAAAACCTAACAAGTCTTTAATCAGTGCTTTCTTAAGAACCTCTTCCAAAAGGTTCTTAAGCAGCCGGAGGCAGCGAAGGTATGCTTACTCTCGGTATCGAGACATCGTGCGACGAAACAGCGTTGGCCTTGGTGCGCAACGGTTCTTTGCTCGGGCAGAGCCTTTCCACGCAAGTGGCGGTGCATGCCTTGTTCGGCGGCGTGGTGCCGGAAATCGCTTCCCGTGAGCATTACCGCATCCTCGGCCCTCTTTATGACCAGCTCATGCATGAGCACAACGTGCGTGCCCAAGATATCGACGTTGTGGCGGTTGCGCGCGGCCCGGGATTGCTCGGCAGTCTGCTTACAGGGCTGGGTTTCGGCAAGGGGCTTTGCCTGGCCACGGGAGCCTTGCTCGTGGGAGTTGATCATCTGCATGCGCACCTGCTCGCACCCGGCTTGGAACAGGAAATGGTTTTTCCCGCTCTGGGCCTGCTTGTCTCCGGAGGGCATACTCATCTTTACCTTATGAAATCCCATACCTGCCTGGTGCGGCTGGGGCGCACCCTGGACGACGCCGCTGGCGAAGCCCTGGATAAAAGCGCCCGACTTATGGGGCTGCCATATCCCGGGGGGCGTTACGTAGACGCTCTGGCCCGGCAGGGCGCCGTCATCCCCGGTCTGCTTCCCAGACCGTATCTGGACAACACGAATTTGAACTTCAGCTTCAGCGGGTTGAAAACTGCAGCGGCCAATCTTATGCGGCAACGCTCGCATCTGGCGCTTCCACCCGGGCGCCTGCCGCCCCCGGATGGCCTTGCCGCACAATGCGCTCAGAATCAGGAGCTGCAGGAGCTCGCCGACGTGTGCGCGTCGTTGAATCACAGCGTGGCCGATACGTTGCGCGTGAAAACCGAACGCGCCCTCAAACAACATAAAGAAGTGCGCGCCTTGGTGGTGGCGGGGGGCGTCGCGGCAAATTCCATGCTGCGGGAGTCTATGAAAGACGTGGCGCGGCGCCACGGCCTGCACTTGCATCTCCCCTCCCTTTCCTTATGTACGGATAACGGCGCCATGATAGCTTATGCCGGTGAACGCCGCGTACTGGCCGGCATGGCGCATGACTTGGACCTGGAAGCCATACCGCGGGGCAGGCGTGTTCCTGAAGACTATATGCGAATCCCGGGCTTGCACCGTTGATGGCGATGTTGTAGATATCACTAAAATTTTTGCGATGTCTCGGAATTGAATGCACTTGACAGCTTCGCGGCATGGCAATAAGTTGGAATAATTGGTTGGCGCATGTGTGTAGCGATGGATTTAAACCAGCCTCATTTCGCTGGATCGACTGTAGCTACTTCAGGAGAAACATAAAGCGCTCAAGAGGAGATACCCCATGGCTTTAGAAGTGACAGATAGCAGCTTCGAAGAAGAAGTGTTGAAGTGTGATCTTCCGGTGTTGGTTGATTTTTGGGCTCCATGGTGTGGCCCTTGCCGTGCCATGGGTCCGGTGATCGACGAGTTGTCCAACGAATATGCCGGTCAAGTGAAGATCTCCAAGATGAATGTGGATGAAAACCCCGCTTCGCCGAGCAAGTACGGTATCCGTGCCATTCCCACCCTTATCTTGTTCAAGGGCGGCGAAGTTGTAGAGCAGATTACCGGCGCTGTTTCCAAAAGCAGCATTAAAGAACTCATTACGCAAAAAGCGCTGTAATTCATGAAGATCTACGATAGTGTGGTTATAGGGGGCGGTCCGGCAGGGATGACGGCCGCCCTTTACCTCTTGCGCTCCGGGGCTCATATCGCCCTCGTGGAAAAGCTCTCTCCCGGGGGGCAGGTGTTGATGACCGAAAGCGTGGAGAACTATCCGGGCTTTCCCAAAGGCGTAAAGGGCTACGAACTCGCGGATACCTTTGCCGCGCACCTCGAGGGCTTTACGTTCGACAGATTCACCGACGCCGTGCGGGTCATTGTCGGCGAGGCTGGTAAATACCGTCTGCACATCGGCGAAGAGTGGATCGAAACGAGATCAATCGTCATCTGCAGCGGTGCACGCTACAGAAAACTGAACCTGCCCAATGAAAAGGAACTCACCGGCCGGGGCGTGTCGTATTGCGCCTTGTGCGACGGGAACTTTTTCCGCGATCAGGTCGTCGCCGTTGTCGGCGGTGGTAATTCAGCATTGGAAGAGGCGCTTTATTTGACCAAGCTGGTCAAAAAGCTTTATCTCGTTCATCGCCGGGAGCAGTTTCGCGGTAGTAAAATTTATGATGATAAAGTGCGCAACCATCCCAAAATCGAGCTTGTACTCTCGCATGTCATTTCCGAAATCACAGGAAAGGACAGCCTGAGCGGTATCGTGGTCGAACACCGCCAGACAGGCGTCAAGCGGGAAATCGAGGTTGACGGCCTTTTCGTCTTTATCGGCTTTGAACCTTTGGGAGGCTTTTTCCCCGAAGGCCTGGAGCTGGATAAGGAAGGCTTCATCATTACAGACACCGAAATGCGCACCAATCTTCCCGGCGTCTTTGCGGCAGGCGATGTTCGTTCCAAGCTGTGCCGGCAAGTCACCACAGCGGTGGGAGATGGCGCTACGGCTGCCAATACGGCTTCCCTTTATTTGGAACAGAATTTATGAACCGTTTTTTCTTCTCAGTCTTGTTGCTTGCCATGGTCTCCTTATCGTCCGGCTGCGGCGTTATCGACTATTTTTTCCTGCCCGTTCCTGAAGATACGGCGCAGGAACTCTACGAGGTCGGTGTCGAGGCCATGGAGGAGAAAGACTATTTCATGGCTATCGAATACTTCACAAAGCTCAAGGATCGATATCCCTTCAGCCCCTACACCACGCAGGCCGAACTCTCCCTGGCGGATGCACTGTTCCTTGACGAGAACTACAAGGACGCCATGCAGGCCTATATGGATTTCGAGGCCATGCATCCGCGGCATGAGGAAACCCCGTACGTGCTGTATCAGGTCGGCGTTTCCGCATACAAGGGCTTCACCGCCATCGACAGACCGCAGAACCAGGTGGCACAGGGCTTGCAATACCTCTATCGCCTCAGGGAATCGTATCCTGAAACCGAATACGCCCAGGCCGCGCCGGATTATATCTTGAAATGCCGCCGCATCCTGGCCGAGCGGGAATTGTTCGTTGCCGATTTCTACTGGCGCACTGAACAATACGGCCCTGCTTGGCACAGGTATCAATATGTGGTGGACAACTTTTCCGACCTGGAAGATGTTAAATCATACGCCCAGGAACGCGCGGATATGGCCTACCTCAAACATCAGACCGAAGCATCCCAGGAAGCCCGTGAAGATCTTCAAGGCACCTGGAAGGATTGGTTTGACTGGCTTTAAGCCGGTTGAACGTGTGCGCGGCGTTCCCGCCCGTCTTTTTTCCTGACGGGCCGGATCGCTGACGCAGTGTGAACCGGGAGGCCTGACCGGATTTGCAGTGCTCTCACTGCCATGACCGAAGCGCGAGCTGTAGAGATTTGCGCTTGGCGGACTCGTTGCGGCTGCGTATTGCCGCATAGCCTTTTGTGAGAACGGGGCAGATGTCATGACCACACCTGTTTTTCCAGAGTGGATGCAGGGCTGCTTGGTGGAAGATGCCGCCTTTTTGCGTGCCTACGAAGGGCTGGATTCCTGTTTGCGCTCCTGGCTCAAACTGTGCATAGCCAGGATACATGGTCACTACGGTCAGAAAAACCATGCGGAAGAGTGCTTCTCCGTGCGCCATGCTTCAGGCATGGTGTCTCGGACCAACTCACGCCCTTTGCATTGGGCGCTGGTTCTGTTCGACGGCTCGTTTGTCGCGCCGGCGCGATTGCTGGCCGCGCTCATGCCTCCTATTCTTTCCGGCGTGGAAGAGCTGGCGGTTGTCCGCGCCGGTGTGGCGAGACAGGCCTGGCCCGCGCCGCTGCTGGCCGCGTTGGAACTGGCCGGCGTTGAGCAGGTTTTCCAGTGCGGAGCCCGCAGCATAGGCCCCCTGCTGGAGCAGGTGGCGCAGTGCGCCGAACCCGGCATTGTGCTGCTGGCTCATCCCATGCAACTCTCCCGCGACCACCGGCTGTTGCTGGCCCAGGCGCCGCATGTGCGCACATGGTGCGCTGCCGTGCCCTCGCGGGTGGGAATCTTCGCCACTGATGCCGTGGATTGGGATATGGAGGCTCTCGCCTGGAGCCAGCCTGATCTTGGGGTGGAGTTGTGGTCTGAATGCGACGCCCCCGCCCTCCCTGAGGGGTGGGTGCGGAGGCATGGCGATCCGCAGGAATTTTTGCGGCAGCGGTTTCCGGTTGCCTATGCACCTCTGGACATGCACGAAAAGGCTTTGCAATCGTCCGCACTCGTTCTTGGTCCTGGGCATGAAGCGTGCTGGCTGTGGCCGGAGTTGCAATCGTGTCTTTTTCTTCGCCATGCAGCAGCGTTGGGAGATTGGTCTCGGATCCCCGCCCACGCGCATATTTCCCAGTCTGAGGAGTGATTATGAGTAAAAAGGCCATGTCGAAAAAGTACATGGAAAAGCTGCGCAATATCGGCATCATTGCGCACATTGACGCCGGAAAAACCACGCTGACTGAGCGCATCCTCTACTATACCGAGAAAATTCACCGTATGGGCGAAGTCCATGAGGGCATGGCGACCATGGACTACATGCCGGAAGAGCAGGAGCGTGGCATAACCATTACCTCGGCTTGCACCACCTGCCTGTGGAAGGGCGCCACGATCAATATTATCGACACTCCCGGCCATGTGGACTTTACCATAGAGGTGGAGCGCTGTTTGCGCGTGTTGGATGGCGCGGTGGGTGTTTTTTGCGCGGTTGGAGGCGTTGAACCCCAATCAGAAACCGTGTGGCGCCAATCAGAAAAATTCCATATTCCCAAACTGGCATTTGTAAACAAGATGGACAGATTGGGAGCTGATTTCGATGCAGTGCTTCAGGCCATGCGCGATAAGCTCAAGGCCAAGCCCTTGCCTTTGCAGATCCCTGTGGGCCAGGGGCAGGATTTTATCGGCACCATCGATCTTTTGACCATGCAGCGCCTGGATTTCGACCGGCAAAGCCTGGGCCGGAGCTATACGCCCGTGCCCCTTACCGAAGAGGAAGCCGCCTATGCCGCGCCGTGGCGCGAGCACATGGTCGAGACCTTGGCCGAAGACGACGAAGAGCTGTTGGAGTTGTATCTTGGGGGCGAAGAGCTGCCGCTGGCTTTATTGCAACAAGCGGTGCGCACCGGAACGCAGCAACAGCGTTTCGTTCCGGTGTTTGTCGGTTCCGCTCTGAAAAATATCGGCGTGCAGCCGTTGATGGACGCCATTGCCTCCTATTTGCCCAGCCCTCTGGAAGCTGCGTACGCACAAGGTCTCGATCCGGTCAGCAAAGAGAAGAAAACCTTGGTTCCGCTGCCCGACGGAGATCTGGCGGCCCTTGTTTTCAAGGTCAGTATGGAGACGGGGCGCAAGCTCATTCTTGCAAGATTGTATTCCGGCAATATTCAGGCCGGGCAAAGCGTCTATAATCTTACCCGGGACGTGGACGAGCGCGTGGCGCGCATTTTTCATCTGCATGCCGGGCAAAAGGAAAAGGCCGATGCGGCGCTGGCCGGGGATATTGTCGCTTTGGCGGGACTCAAGCACGCCCGCACCGGAGATACCCTGACCACCCGTCTGAAGCCCGTGTTGCTGGAATCCATTGCCGGATACAAGCCCGTGATTTCCCTTGCCTTGGAACCAAAGAACACGGCAGAGGGAGACCGCCTCAAGGAAGTGTTGGATAAATGCGTTCAGGAAGACCCCACCCTGTTTTTCGAGGAAGATCAGGAAACAGGGCAGTTGCTGCTTTCGGGAATGGGAGAGCTGCACTTGGAAGTGGTTCTTGAACGAATTCACCGCGAATACAATGTGGAGCCGCGTGCCGGAAAACCGCAGGTGGTGTATCAGGAAACCATATCCGCCCCAGCTTCCGGAGAAGGCGAGTTTCATCGTGAACTCGGCGAGCAAATGCATTATGGTTTTGTTGGGCTTGCCGTGGAACCTTTGCCCAGAGATACGGGGGTGGAGTTCGTCTGCGCGGTGGATCAAACGTCCTGGTCGTCCGCCTGGCTGGATGCTGTGGAACAGGGAGTGCGCGACAGCCTGCAAAGCGGGGTGTTGAAGGGCTGCCCTGTGCGCGATATCCGAGTCCGCATCCTGGAGCTGCGGAAAAAAGAGGGCGAAAGCACCGCCGCGGGATACCATATGGCGGCGGTGGCCGCCTTGAAGCAGGCCTTGGGCGCAGCGCGACCCGTGCTGCTTGAACCCATCATGTGGGTTGAGATAGTGCTTCCCGAGGAATATGTGGGCGACGCCATCAGCCTTTTGGGGGCGAAAGGCGCCAAGGTGGAAAACATTTTTGACCGTGCGGGCCAGAAAACAGTGCAGGCTCTTGCTCCCATGCGCGGCCTGTTCGGTTTCTCCACAGATCTGCGTTCGGCCACGCAGGGACGCGCCGGTCTGCTCTTGAAATTCGCCCGGTTCGACGTATTGGAGTGACCTTTGTCAGCAGAGCATGGCGGGAGCAATTTCCCATTTTTGCGGGTTTTTAGCAGCAAACCACAGTCCCGCTTGGCTCAAGGTAAAGCTACGGGGCTTTGGCTGCGTTTGAAACGTTTTTTGCGTTTCAATTACTTGCGTATCATCCGGCTCAAAACCTCGGCCCATTCCATAGCTCTGGGCGCCGCGTTGGGGATATTTGTCGGTTTTTTGCCCATAATCCCCTTTCAATCCGTGGTGGTCCTGACGCTGGCCATAATTGTGCGCGCAAATAAAATCGCAGCCTTTTCGTGCACCTTCATTTCCAATGTCTTTAATTTGATTCCGTTCTATACCATGTTGTATATCGTGGGCAGTTGGATGGTGCCGTTGCGGGTGCATTTTGACACGCAACATTTACGATTGATGGAAATGGTGGAGCAGGGGTGGCAATTGGTTATCGTGATGTCCGTAGGAGGCGTTGTGCTGGGCACACCCAGCGCCATTGCCACCTATTTCGTCATGCGGCGCGTGGTGTTGAGCTACCGTAAGCGCCGAGCCATGAAACTTTTGCAAAAACGCAGAGATGTTCCCTGAATCCCGGCCGGCCGCAAAGAAGAGCCTGGGCCAGAACTTCCTTTGCGACGCCAATATCGCCCGAAAAATAGTCGATCTTCTGGAAGCGGGTCCTGAAGATCGGGTTCTTGAAATCGGTCCGGGACAAGGGGCGTTGACGCGGATTCTCGCGGCCAGACCATTGCGAAGTTTGTGCGCTTTGGAAAAGGACCGCCATTGGGCCGTTGCACTGCGCGCCGTCGTGCCGCGGCTTGCCGTGTGCCTGGGGGACGCCATGTTCATGGACTGGCCCAGACTGCAAAAGGGGCGCCCCTGGAAGGTGGTGGGAAATCTGCCGTACAACATAGCGTCGCCGCTGTTGTGGGATATGGCCGCGGCCGGAGGATTTTCGCGCGGGGTGTTCATGGTGCAGAAGGAAGTCGCCCAGCGTTTGGCTTCCGGACCCCACAGCAAGAAATACGGCGCGCTTACTGTCTGGGTGCAAAGCTTCGCAACAGTGCGCCTGGCCTTTACGGTGGGACCCCAGGTCTTTCGTCCGCAACCTAAAGTGGATTCCGCAGTGGTGGTGATTGAGCCCAGAACACAGCCCCTTTCCGTGGATCAACGGGCGTTATCGCACCTGCTGCACGGGTGTTTTCAGAAGCGGCGCAAGCAGTTGCGTCCCATTTTGAAACCATTGTACGGAGACTGCGATAATATGTTGGGATTGGTGAATCTTTCAGGAAAGGAACGCCCGGAGGATATCTCCGTGGAACAGTTCGCAATGCTTGCAAATGCCCTGAAATCGGGCATTCCCGCTTGACTTCCGGTTGAAAATCAGGTTTTAGGGACAGTACATGTGGCGAACGAAAACAGTGTGGCGCTTCACGTCGAAGAAATTCATTGCGCGGCACACGCGGGTGGCTTTCTTGTGGGGCTCCGCCATACAAGTATATTGAGGAGGAGACGGCTGATGACTAAGGCTGAGTTGGTGGTGAAGATCGCGGAAAAGGCCGGTATGACTAAGGCGAATGCTGAGCGTTCCCTGAACGCTTTCCTTGACGCGGTGGAAGATACGCTGGTCAAGGACGGAAAGCTGATGTTGACTGGTTTTGGCACCTTTGCCGTGGAGAGCCGCAAGGCTCGCAAGGGGCGCAATCCCCGTACCGGTCAGGAGATCGATATCCCCGAATCAAAGGTCGTCAAATTCCGCCCCGGAAAACTTCTGAAAGACGCAGTAAAATAGGGAGAATGTAATGCTTCATGGAGAAACCATCCAAAGCGTGTTGCCCTGGGATATTCCCTGGTGGATGCCGGATCACTTCGTTTTCATGGGAGTGCTTTATCTTGTCCTGGGTATTGTAGGTTGCGGGGTCGCGTGGGTTGTTTTGAAATCCTTGAGGGATGTTTCCAAGGGGCACTGCGACTGCGAGCATCATTAATCGCCATAAGTTTTCGCGAGACAAGTTCATTTTGTTGGGGAAAGTGACCTTGTTCCGCTTCTGGGGAGCATGGCGCGCTTATTGCCTGCGCCTGAAGTTTTGCGCATAAGAGCATGCCGACCTGAAAAGGTCGGCATGCTCTTTTTTTATATTGAAATGAAGGATCGTTGTTTTTGGGAAGCGTCGTCGTCTCATGTTAGAGCAAGTCACGTTTGAGATAGTCCATAGCCACAGTTTTTGAACCACCCC
>CAZFCK010000084.1:0-18641 GCA_964517355.1 uncultured Desulfovibrionaceae bacterium
CAGGGAAATGCATAAGAGCATCTAGCGCTTTTCAAGCGTGAGATGCTCTAGTATGGCTTTCTATTACTGCATTTGGGGCGTGTTGACAAATCCTGGGGGCGAGTTGCCGGATCTGAATGAAGACAGGATGCGCTGTGGAGAAAATGCTAGCGCATTTTCGCCTTTGGATAAGGCTCACCTCTGAAACAATGATTGTTGTTTCAGGGAAATGCATAAGAGCATCTATACTTTTTCAAAATTAAAATGCTCTATAACGGGTGTGTTCCGAGGAGAATAACTCTTGTTTGGAGGTTTCCCCCGGAAAACCGTCGCAGAAGGATCACTGAGTACTGTCAGGCCGTGCGCTTTGTGCCCGTCATGTTGAGGTTTAACGGCAAGTAGACATATTCTCGCTGGAAGGCTTTGGGCAGCAACCGTGTTTTCATCATAAGATAGAACAAAGGACCGCGCAGCAATCCCAATTTGAAACACGACGTTTTTGAATAGCGCGTGATGTACAGTTTCGGCTCCTGTTTGCCTGCGGGGAATATTTCTCCCTCTTCGCTGGAGTAGTTGGAAAGGGTGTCGTCGAAGGCGATATCAGGGAAGAGCAGCTTGAATCCGTCCGGGGTGAACCGCCAATAGTCTTGGGGGTAGCCGTGGATGGTGAAGGAAAACGGCGCCCCCACAAAGAGTCTGCCGCCAGGAGCCAGCAGATCCGTGATGTTGCGGGCCATGGCAAAAGGATTGTCGCAGTGTTCGAAAACGCTGAAACAAAAAATGGTGCCGAATTGAGAGGAGAGCTGTGAGCGTAGCGTATCAATGGGGTGCGTCATATCCAGCACCGTGTCCACGCCTTCACCTTGCTCCATGTCCACGCCCGTGTAGTGGGCTCCTGGAAAGAGGGAACGGAAATCCGGCGTGTTTCCGTACTGTTTGCTGCCCACTTCAAGGAAAGGTCCCCCCAAGGAATGCTGCATGCTTTTTACGAAATCAAGTTGGTTCAGGTCGCCCATGATTATCCTGATTGCCTTTATGGTGAGGAAGATTTTTTCTTAAGATAAAAAAATATATTCTTAATAAAAATTAACAATAGATCAAGGAGAAAAGAAAGGCGGGAATGAGAGAGGCGTAGCCGAAAGGGAAAGGGAAAGAGCTACGCCGCGTAATGTTTGAAGAAGAGGGGAGGAGGGAAGCGCACCCTTTGGCTCTTAATTTTTTAAAACGAATTTGGAGTATTGCAATTGTAAATTGGGATATCGTGGGGCTCAGCCCCAGCGCATTTTCGCCTTTGGAAAGGGCTCATCCCTGAAACAATGTTTATTGTTTCAGAGAAATGCGTGAGGGTATCGACCTTCCCCCAAAAAAAATCATACGCCGCCGGAGGTGAATCAATTCACAGGTACAATGCGTTATGCATATTGCCCAGCCACCCAACCGGAGCTCCAGGCCCACTGCAAATTGTAACCGCCCAGGCGGCCCGTGACATCGAGCACTTCGCCTGTGAGATAGAGCCCCGGCACGGAGTTGGCCTCCATGGTTTTGGATGAGATGTGCCGCGTGTCCACGCCGCCCAATGTGACTTCGGCCTTGGAAAAACCTTCAGCGGCTTTGGGGGGGAAGGGCCAGGCATGCAGCTTGTCTTCCACGCGGCGTAGGCGTTGAACTCCACAATCGGCCACATTTCCGCTCCACCCGTGCAACCGGCACAGAGCGGCAGCCAGCCGCGTGGGCAGGAGTTTGGCCAGAGCGTTTTTAAGTTCCATTTTGGGCCATGCTTCCAACGCGGCGCAGATCTGCGCATCAGGGAGCAGGTCAAGGCTGAGGGGCTGCCCCGGCTTCCAAAAGAGAGAGGCTTCCAACACCGCGGGGCCGGAGATGCCGCGATGCGTGAAGAGCAGGTCGTTCCGCAATGTGGGGGCGTTGGGCAGAGTAATGCGCACAGGCAGGGCTGTGCCGGCCAGAGCCTTGCAAAAGGCCTCCAAGGAGGGAGGCGCGAGCAAAGGCACGAGTCCTGGCCGTAAGGAAGTCGTCGTGAGGCCGAAACGTTTGGCCAGGCGATGGCCTAAAGGACTGGCGCCGGATTGCGGCCAGGAAAGGCCGCCCAGTGCGATGACCAGGGACGCGCTGTTGTGTGTTGCGCCTGGTGTGTGGACGTAAAAAAGCCGTTCGTTGTGCGCAACATCCTCGATTGGCGTGTCGAGCAGGAAATGGGCGCCTGAGCGTTCCGCTGCGGATTGCAGAGCGTTTGCCACGGCGTGTCCGCCTTTTTTCCCGAGATTGCAGAATATTTTTCCGTCATCTTCTTCAACCAGAGGAATACCCCATTGCGAGAGCAAGGAATACATATCCCAAGGGCCGAAACGGGCCAATGCGGATTTCACGAAATGCGGATTGCCGGAACAATAAGAATCCGCTCCTGCCTGAAGATTGGTGCAGTTACACCGTCCTCCGCCGGCAATGCGGATTTTATTTCCGGCATGGGGCGCGTGGTCGATGACCAGAGTCGAACGACCCCTGACCGCGCATTCCATGGCGCAGAGCAGACCGGAGGCGCCCGCGCCGAGTATGATCACATCGTACTGCATGAGAGAGTGCCGTATCTGGCTGTTAAAGCGAAGTAATTGTGAAATGGTTTATATTGAGGCTCCGCACCCAACCCATCCGGAGGAGATGTCGCTTTGGATTTGTCGATATTATGCATTAAATTATAAAATATATTAATAGATTATATCAGTTGAAAAGTTTTGGAGATCCTTAGGAACCTTTTTCAAAAGGTTCTTAAGCAGCCGGGAGCATTCACAAATAAAAAATCAACATGCGTCAGCGTCTGAATTCCTCGCGCAGGCGCGGAATATCCAGGGTGGCGAAGCAGTTTTGAGAAAGATCCGCGCCCTGCGGGGGGAAGGCGCCATGCACCACGGTGAAGCCTTTAATTTGCAAAAATTCCACAACCGGCACGAAATCGTTGTCCGTCGAAACCAAAACGGCAACGTCGTAGGCCTTATCCCACGCCATGCGGACCATATCCGTCGCCATGCTGACATCCACGCTTTTTTCTTCCGTGCCGAGCATGGAAGCGCCGCAATGGGGGCACAGGTCCACTGATTTGTAGCATGCAGGACACGTTGGCGCATTGCGCATGGCCTGCCTGGGGGTAAAGTTGACATACACGCCGGGAAAACGCGCAACAGTCTGGTATGCCCAGCGATGCATATCCTGGTCTTTGGGACTGTGAGGATCGTAGGAACCATACACATGCATGCCCACGAATTCCCACGCGCTTTGTTGCGATACCAGATGCATCGCCCCCCGTGCCAGGACGTGGGGCAAGGTTTTCCAGTCCGTTTGAAACGAGGGGCCGGTCATTCTGTTCATGGTCAGCGTGAAATTCCAGAAATCGATAAATAATTTTATTTTTTTCATGAGTGCTAATGGTTCGATATCATGTGCTATTGTGCGGCAGCTAATAGTGCTGCGCAGCTTGTTGAGGATGCTCAGCCGTTGATCATAACCTTGGCCTGGCTCGGCGTTTTGACCGTTCCAATACAATTGCCTTTGTTTTGGGAAGTAGGGTCATTCAGACGCACTGCGGCTTGGCCTTCAATTTTGACTTTCGCTGAACCACCAGTGAAGATGCACTTCCCATTGGTAGTTCCGGATATTACACCGCCGTGCAAGCCAGGATTCGGCGGACCTGTGACGCTATTTTTGATTTTCGAGCCCACGTGGATCGCATTTGTCCCCACGATTTTCACTTTTTGCGCGCAGTGTTCTGCCTGGGCGAGTTGCGCCGTATTTGTATAGGGCAGTTGAACAATTATTTCCCCCTGTTGTGTAAAACATATGTCCGCATTGCTGATGGCTTGTCCAGCTGCCTTGGTTGCGGCATTCATTGCATGTCTCCTGAAAATGAAAGTGCTATCCCAGAAGAATCTGTTCCCCATCCATTTTGACGTCTTTGGCCGCTACGGCTTCCACATCTTTGGCGTGCAGCTTCCAGCGTCCCTGCACTTGTGTCTGCATACGCCCGGCCCGAACCCTGTCAATTTCCACAATCCGCAGGCATCTACCCACACGTTGCACAACGGAAGCCATCAAAGCATGAAATGTTTTTATCTGGGTTTGTACTGTGCGCGCGGCCACATTCAAACGCAGAAAGGAGAATGTTCCTTGTGTCGCATGCATGTTCAAGTCCGCACTGTGGAGTTGAACCTGTCTGTCGCCGCGAATATGCACGGCAGGAGCAATCACATTGACCTCGCCCGCAAAATCCAGCGTGCTAGCCGCCGCCGACTTTTCCAAGACGGAAAGGATATACAGATATTCATCGTTTTCTCGGAACAGAAGAACCTTGTCACCCTGTTCCGGGGCCACAAGACACCCGGCGGCGCGTTTGGCCGGATATGCGCGGGAGTCAAGTTCCACTTCATAGAGGGGGGGGTATACACGTCTCACTTCCCCGGTGACAAGCCCCATATTGCGGCATTGTCCCTGGGAAGCTACGGAGTCGCGAACAAGATGGAGGCGCGCCGCATCGGAAGAGGAACGGGGCGCGTCAGAGATTTCAGGCATCGCGGCGGGCCGCGCTTCGGCAGTGTTCATGTCGGCTCCTTGCTGCGTCATCATTCAGGAAGACCAGCCAGTATGGCCGGATCCAGGATGGTATGTTTCAGATTGGCACCTTCTACGTCGGTATTACCGAAAACACATTTATACAAATCCGCTCCAGCCAAGTTTGCCCGGGTGAAGCGGGCTCCGCTAAGGCGGGCGCGCCGTAGCGAGGCGTCATTCAGTATCGCGGCGACAAACCGCGTACCTTCCAGATTCGCCTTGTAAAATTTCGCATCCTCCGCGTTGACGCAATCGAGCCGGGCGCCGTTCATTGCACAGGCGCTGCAATCGGCGCTGACAAGCACTGCGCCGGTCAAATCCGCCCCAATCAATTGGGCGCCGCGCCAGCCCGAAAGGGTCATGTCCGCATTGCAAAATACGGCACGCGTTGCGTCGGTCGCGCTGTCGGCGCGTGAGTTATGCAAATATGCGTTGCGGAAGTCCGCCCCTTGCAGGCTGGCTGCAAGCAAACGGATTCGAGGCGCGTGGGCATTGCTGAAGTCGCTCTTGTCCAATACGGCGCGTGAGAAATCCGCATCTTCAAGTTCAGCTTTGATAAAAATCGCATTGGTGACATCCGCCTCGTAAAATTGAGCGGCAATGGCGCAAAGGCCTTGCGCCGCAACATTGCGCAAAATGGCTTTTTCCAGCGAGGCTCCGGATAAATTCGCTCCCTCCAGGCATGCTCCGGTAAAATCCGCCTGGAAACAGTCCGCTCCGCTCAAATCGGTTTCGCGCAAATTGCATTGGGAGAATGAAACTCCCTGCAGCAGGGCTCCTTGCAGGTTGACGCCGGATAAATCCAGTTTGCTCAGATCAAGGCCGCTCAAGTCAAAGCCCGCCAGGTTTTCTCCTTTCCGGCGGCGTTCAAGAACATCCTGCCGCGTCAGTCGGACGAACATTTTTTGCCTGGAAAATGGCGGCGCGGAATCATCAGGTTCCTCGACCTGTTCAGCAGATTGTGACGCTACCCCCTCGCCGAGATTCCGCAACGAGGCGCAGAACATGGCGACTTGTGAAAAAGATTCGATCATGCCCCGCATGCTCGATTTGATTTCCTCAGGCACATCGGTTCGCTCCAGTTGCGAGGCAAGATGCCGCTCCATATCCTGAGGTTCGTCAATTCCGCTGAATTGTTTCAAAAGTTCTTCAATCTCCTCTTCGCTTTTCCCGCTTTGCTTGAGCATGGCGCGCCCCTGCACCTCCAGGCCGTCCATCAACAGCCGCATCTCTTCGAAGGGGTCGGCAGCCGTTTCCCCGGGATTGCCGAACATCGCGCGCTCCTGCTCCTGGTATTGCTGCTCAAAGCCGGCCATGAACCGATGCGCCTCCTCTTCGGTAACTCCCGCCTTTTTTAATAGATCCTGTGACTTGCTTTCGATATGCGCCACTCTCTTTTGTAAGGCTTCGAGATCAACAAGCGGAGCAGCGGCTGATTCCGTTTGGAGAGCGCTTGGTTCGCCCCCGGCATCCTCCGGCTCCGCAATAGGTATTGTTTTTATGGGAGGCAACGGGGCGGTTTCCAACTCCAAAGGTTTGAGGGCCTCTTCCATACTTTGCCGATAGTATTCCGCGGCTTCAGGTTGGACTGACTGCGGTTCGATTATCACCGACAATACGGAAATATCCTCGCACTCCTCGTCCAGAGCATGGGTAACGGCTCGGAATGTCAAAACACCACGCTCCCTCTCGGGAAAAAGCGTCAGCGTATCGGCACGGGTTTCCAATTCCTCGAAATGAAATGAACCGTCGTTGTTGGAACGCAGTACGAATACACGGCAGCGGAGAGCAGGGACGCTTCCCGACACCTGCTCCTTGTCCGGATGCATGCCCTGAATGGAAAAGGACTCCCCACCCTTGAAGAATCCTTTCAGATGTTGGTCCCTGAGCGTGCGAAGATAAAATTCCGGTTTTGTATCGATGGGGTGGCCTGGCCAGTGGTGTTGCATCCACTTTCTGTTGTACGCCCCCGCATGCCGCAAACGTGGAGGCCAGGAAGGAAAAACTGCGCCGAATCCGGCGGGAAGAGGTTTTTCGTTCGGATCATCAAGATATTCGCCTTGTGCCTCCACATTGGGCAAAGGCCTTGTACCGTCATTCAGCTGGCACGCTCCCTTGCCTAACGGATTTGCGCTGTGATTTATCCCGCCAAAGGCGTTTTCCCAGGTGATGGGCATGGATGTGAACGGTATGGGATCGCTGTGCAATCCGTGGCGCCAGCAACGCTCCCCAAAGATCGTGAGGCGTTTATGTGTGTCGGATACGCGCACGAGGACCTCACGGGCGCGTGTCTCCCGGGAGCCGGGGGGCGCGTGGCACGCGCCGAAGACCAGCCATTCGGCAAACGGTTTGGGCCGTCCTTCGTCCAACGGAGTCGCGGCGGGAAGATGCGCCCCCGCGCAGTCCCACAGTTCTTTTTGCGGCAAAAGCTCTGGAACATGGGGCGCAAAGGCAAAGCAGGCCATGCACGCCAGCACGAGTTGGCAATCCCCCTGAACAAGGCCCGCATGGTGATGGGTATTGTAGAGCAGAGTTACTGTATCGGGTTTGAGGATTTTCATGGCAGTCCCCCAACTACCCGATATTGATGGTTTGGCCGTCCAGGGTTAACGTGGTTTGCGCCTTGACAGTCGTATTTTGGCCGGACACTTGCGACAAATTACTCTTGATCGAAACTCTTTTATTATCGCCATACATTATCAGTGCTTCATCGCCTTTCGCCATAAAGATTCCACCCGGAGTCACTTCCTCATCGTCCTCTTCCAAGCCCAGGAGAGTGACTCCATCAGTATCGACAGCGAGTTGGCCGCAACCGTTCACCAGCATTGTTGCGTCTTCCGAGCTTAACATGAGCCCCGCCATTTTTTTGTTTTTATGTTGCACATAGGCACTAATCGAATCTCCCTCCTCCAGTCCGAGGTAGGCGGTACCTCGATTCTTGAATAAGATGCTGTTCCCCTTTTCTGTTATGCTAATCGAAGATTTTTGCTTTTTGGTGCTGTCAATGCCATTTTCATCAACCTCCATTTTGAGCTTCGCATCCTGGTTGACTTTGGAGTTGACCTTGATGGCAACTCCTGTTCTATCCAGGGTAATTGTTCCAGTTTTCGCGTTTTTGGCTGTTTTATCGAAAGAGGAAGCCACGCTTTTAATGCAATAGGCGCTGTATGCCGCAAGAGCGATTCCAATAACTGTCGATACCCCTCCCCCTACCCAACTGGGAGCGCCATGCCATTCGCATTTGGCCTCTTCGAGGAATTTTTTGTCAAATGGACGGCTGATCATGGCTATGCCCACACCGCCGGCAATGCTGGCCGCTATCCCCGTGTAGAGAGCTTTTTTCGCCTTTGAGACCAGTGCGTTAACGGCATCTCCTATGCCGCCGCTCAATTCCACGCGGTCCAACCCCGTCAATGCTATACTTTTCTTCAGGTCCATGGCCTCGTCGCCGAGTTCGATTTGCTTGCCTTTGGTGTATGAAACCTTGGACAGCAGAGCGGCTTCCGTACAAATGGCAGCCTTGACTTCACTGCTGACCCCGGCGGTGACCTCGCTTGAAAAACCGACCACAAGATCAATATTCGATCCGGCGACCGCACCGATCCGCCCGCCCAGGGCGCACTCTTCAAACACTCCATGGGTTGACACGGCGATACTGCCCCCGCCTCCGGGTTTGTGCGAACCAATGGCGATGCCGCTTTGCGCATGCGGAGAAAAGAGGCCGATGAATTCCTGACCTTCCGTGTCGCCCATAACCAGTTGATTTCCCGCGGCACTGCGAATGGCATTGGCAGAGGAGTTACCGCTTTTCACCAGACTTTGCTGTTCGAAATTCGGCAATGCCGCGGCAATGATGGGGCGGTCCAAGTCTCCATCGATAAAGGTGAGCAGCACTTCGGTGCCTTTGTGTAACGGGAAGTGCATGCCGTGGTTGCTGCCTCCGTAGGGCTGGGCCATACGCAGCCAGCATGAGGCCTTTCCTTCGGGATGATCGGCCAGATCGAACGGCAGCCGTACTTTATAACGTCCCTGTTCGTCCAAAAAGGCATATTTGCCGCTGCCTTCGGCTTCAACTTTGGCATGCATGGTGCCATGCAACCGGGGCCAAAACGTTGTGCGCGCAGGGCGGTATTGGATTCCCGCGGGTATTGCCCTGAACGAAATATGATAATCAGGCTTGTCGCGCGTTTCATCCAGGGGAATACTTAGCCCGGAAACCAGATAGCTTGTCTGGTCTCCTTCATGCGTGACGCTTGTTGTCAGATAGTCGGCGTTCAGGTCCTGAACGGGGTGGTCCTCCAGGGTAAAGAGAAAGCCGGAGCGGATAAAAGGCGCGCGTCCTTCCCCTTTGAAGATCGTCTGCTCAGCCTTCATCTGTTCGGCGCGCACCTTGGCGATGTGCTTTCCCTCCTCCAGGGTCTTGAAGTTTTCTCCGTAAACATAGATTTTGCCCAGCCCGCCTTGATCAACGGAAACATCCCCACTGTCGAGATTCAGGGTGGGGTGGCGATAGTTGTAATCCCTAAGTTGCACTGAATGGGGCACCAATCGTTGTTTGCAGGAAAAATTCGTGCACACCTGCCCCTGTAGGGGCACATCCAGCCCCGTAACTTGCCGAAAACGCAAGACAGGTTGTCTGGGTTGCTGGTCATGGGAGATGAGGTTGTCTGTGAAGACAAGTTTCTCACCTTCGTCTATCTGCTCGAAAAAATAATAAATTCCTTCACGTTCGCACCACCTGGAAATAAAATCGAAGTGGGATTCGTTATACTGGCACACGTATTCCCTCTTCGGATAGTCCGTGGACAGTCTGAATTCCACATCCAGGCTTGTGAGCAGGTCTGATCCCAGCAGCATCGCTTCGATGATCTCGGGTGTGGTCTTGTCCAGGAAAATTTGACTATGCTTGGTCATGCTCAGGGCCCAGAGGCGTGGCGCGAGAAGGGCCTTGTAATAGTACAGGTGATTCACTTCGGGAAGCTGCTCGAAGTTGAAGACAAGCCCCTGATAATTAAGCCGCATATTTCTATAGAGATAAGTGAGCCGGGCGTTGCCGTCGGCCAGGTCGTCAATAAAGAGCCCCGGTGTTTCGGAAACAAGGAGGATATCGAAAAAATAGGGCCGGGAAAGGGCCTCTTCGCCTGAGAAACGCACCACCTTGAACGTATTGGCCGGCAGATTCATGGAGAAGAAAGAAAACTTTCGGGAATATTTCATATTCCTTCCCCTCACTGTGTTGCTGCGACGATACGCATACACAGCCAGCGTTGTATTGTTGATAAGTGGGGCGGAGGTAACGGTTAGTTGTTTATGCGATTATTGGAGTTCCAGCGGGAAAACCGTTGCAACGGGGTGTCCAGATTATCCCCTTCCCCCTACTATTTCATATCATGGCACATAACTTACGTTATATTGAAAGATGCTGCAATATGTTGTGGCAGTGTTACTTGTCGGACGATGTGATAAGAGTGCAGTGATATTGTATTGTTTTGATATATAAAGGGAAAAAATTAAGAAGAATTCAAAGGGGCAGAGCGTGTGCTAAGAGAAGTTTTAGTGGCTATCGTACCAGTAACCCCGTAAGAATTTTCAGGGAAAGTTCAGAGTATCTTAAGTTCGAAAAGCCATAAACGCTATTATGCATTAATTTGAAATAATTTAAATAACACCATCATCTCCAACCGCAATAAACTTGTCTGATCCAAAGCAAGGACTCGCCCATTTCGCTGTGCCATCCCTTTCCAGAACTTTTCATATAACATAATGCTATTATAAACTAAGTCGTTGGAAGGCACTTTCGGAGTAAAGGAAATAACCAGTTACGAAAATTAATTCGTTTAAGGTGAAATTTTAATAGGTGACAAACGCATTTGCCCCTGACTTATCATTTTCTTTACAATCGTCAACGCCATAGTATTTGTCAAGATATTACAATTTGGCCTATATTTACTTAAAAAAAAAGACAATCGGCTTTGAATTTTGCTTATTTTGTTAAGTTTGATTTGTATTAGGCTGCGAAAAGCGAAGTTGTTCTAGAACATCTTCACTTTGAAAAAGTAGAGATACTCTTAAGTATTTACCTGAAACGATAAACATTTATTCAGGGGTGAGCCTTATTCAATGGCGAAAATGCGCTAGCGTAATCCGCATGTCGGCGTGCGAGGTCCATGGCAGGTTTTATATTATTTTTCTTGTCTTATGTCCTTCGATCATTATACTCTAGTAATAGAGGAGGGGTATGATGACCGGCTCTGCGGCTGACATTATCTTGCGTTACGTCTCCGATTTCCCGTTGCGCCACTGTGGCAAACTGGTTCAGGACACCTCTGAATTCATGAGCATTGAATATGGGGATGTCATTTCTTTGGGTGGGTTGCATTATCTGATGCTGCGCGATGAGGCTGAACGGCGTTTTGGCATGGAAGACCCCAAATTCTGGGTTAAGCGTTGCCGGGAGTTGGAAACCGGGGAACGCAAAATTCTCAAGCTCGTTTTTCATGAAACATTTCCCCTGAAAATTGGGGAATTTGTCATCCGTTGCCACCGCAGTCCTGAAAAAGAGGCGCGCATCCTGAACCTCGTGCGTGGAGACGTGCGTTTCATGCAGGGGCAGTCTCTCTTCGATGTAAAACGCAATGTGGTGCGCGTGTTGGACGTGATCCACGGCAAGCGCTTGGACGTGTTGGTTGAAGACCTGCCCATGGATCACGAGTCTTTCTTTTTTACAGAATTTCCTGAAATTTTGGAAAAATTTATCGGTTCTGTCGAGGCCATCGGTTATCTGCATACGCATTGGGAAAAGCATGGCGATATTCGACGCGACCACCTCTGGGTGGAGTACGGCACTGGCCGCTATCGGTGGATAGACTTTGACTATGCCTTTGATTTTCATGAAAATCCTTTCGGTTTGGATTTGTTCGGGCTAGGCAACATTCTTCTTTTTCTTGTGGGGAAAGGGGAACACACGCTTACCAGTTTGCAGGCGACCGCGCCCCCTTCGGTGCTTTCGTCCCTTGTTCCCGAGGATTTTACCTTGATGTTTTCCAACCGACTTGCAAACCTGCGCAAATTATACCCTTACATTCCAGCGAGATTGAACAACGTTTTGATGCATTTTTCGGCCGGTACTTTTGTGTTTTATGAAAGCGTGGATGAATTGCTTGATGAGTTGCGCCCTTGCTTGAAAGAAGTCAGGAGGTGAGGCGCGCCAGCCGATACAGGAAAGGAGGCGTTATATGGATCCCAGGAAGCTCCTTATTGCGGTGGACGGCTCAGCCAATGCCATTCGGGCGGTACATTACGTGGGCGATATGTTGCAGCATGCCACGGCAGCCACGATAAAATTGCTCCACATAGAACGTTTTCCGGATCGCGATCTTTTCAAGGATGAGAGTTCATGGAAGGATAATTGCGCGCAAGTCCGCAGGGATATGGAAACCTATCTGGAAGAGGCGCGCATGATTCTTGTGAACAAGGGGATTGCCAGGGAATTGATAACCACCAGCTACATCGTCAGCTGCATCTCGCCCCTGACCGATGACAAGCCCTGCATGCGTTGCAGTCGGAACACCAGCATTGCGCAGGAAATTCTCGGCGTGCTCAAGGAAGAGGGCTTCGGTACTGTCGTGGTGGGCAGACGCGGCGTATCCAAGGCTGAGGAATTTCTTTTCGGCAGCGTTTCCAACAGAATCATCCATCATGCCAAGGGCTGCACGGTTTGGGTTGTCGCGTAAGCATAATTGTCTGAACACAGTGAAGGAGAGCGGACATGAACAAGCATTTTCTGTTGACAGTGAGCGCTGACAGGACTGCTTCGTGGAGTGTCCGCTTTATTGCGGATTTTTTCCGCAACAAACAGAAGTGTGAGCTGACGTTGTTCTATACGGCCAGAATTCCCGAACCTCCGAGAGCTACATTGCCTTCATACGAAGAGCGGCAGGAGATGGAGCAACTCCAAGACGCTCGTGGAAAAATGGGGCGGCGAATTATGCAAGTTGCCAGAGACGCACTCCTGGCCTCCGGTTTTTCCGGGGACAATGTTCATGAAAAGATTCATTTTTGTCATTATTCCAAGGCATTGGATATATTAAAGGAGGGGGAGGATGGTCTTTACGACGCCATAGTGCTGGGGCGCCGCGGTTTGGGATGGGTGGAAGAACTGGTGGAGAGCAGCGTAAGCCATGAGATTTTGAATATGCGCGGCACCGTGCCTGTTTGGATTTGCCGGGTACCGCAACTGGGGCAGCGTCACGTGCTCGCCTGCGTGGACGACTCGGAGCAGGCCATGCGCATGGTTGACCATGTGGGATTTGTGCTGGCCGATGAACCGGAGCACGACATCACTTTGCTCAACGTGTATGACCCCGGTTCGGGCGACCGCATTTTTGCCGAGGAAATATTCAGCCGGTGTAAAGAGATACTGCAGGAGAACGCCATCCCTCCGGAGCGTGTCCATACGCGCATGGTGGAAAGCTACAACACCTCGAAAGTCATTCTGCGGTTGGCGGAAAATTTCGCCGTAGTGGCCGTGGGGCGCACCGGGGAAGACCGCGGCCTTATGCGCAAGCTGTTTCTGGGCTCCGTGTCCACCACCCTGTACCGGCAATTGCAAGGACGAGCGTTGTGGCTTTGTTTGTAGCCGCTTCATCCATAGTGCTTTCGTACAGGATACGACCTTGGGGTTAGAGCATTTCAAGCGTTAAATGATTTTACAGAAAATAGAATAAAGTCGCTGGTTTTCGCGCCCGCACGACGACCAGGGGAGGCCCCTGGACGCCGAAAAAACGGCCTTTCATGTTTTTGTCAACGATTGTGCTATGTCATAATACACGCTTTACCCAGCAAGTTGAGAATAAACGGGACATTGTCCGCTGCTGGGGGATAAGATCGGCTTTGCGGTGGGGAGCCGTAAGGCGCGAACCGGCCGCGCCTCACGGCTCACGTAAATGAGGTTCTTCCCCTTGGGCGTTTTTTGGCCGTGGCCTCAACTCGAAGCGCATTGCGGCGCGCTTTTCATGCTCAGGCTGATGCGTCCCCGTTCTTTGTCCACGTCAATGACGGTGGCCAGGACTTCCTGGCCCACGGCAACCACTGCGGCGGGGTCGGAAACGTAATTATCCGATAGTTGGCTGATGTGCACCAGACCGTCGCGATGCACGCCGATGTCCACGAATGCGCCGAAGTTCGTCACATTGGTCACGATGCCCGGGAGGCGCATTCCGATACGAAGATCGTTTATTTCCGTAATTCCTTCGGCAAAGGAAAAGGCGCTGAAGGATTTTCTGGGATCGCGCCCCGGTTTGGCCAGTTCCGCCAGGATATCCTCCAAGGTGGGCAAACCGACTTCGCCGTCCACATAGCGTTGCAGGTCTATGCGTGCGCGGATGTCCGCATCGCGCAGCAGGGCGGGGATGTCGCTGCCCGCATCCACGCTCATGCGTTCCACCAGGGCGTATCGTTCGGGGTGCACGGCGCTGGCGTCGAGGGGATTGGCGCCGTGCACGCGCAGGAAGCCTGCGGCAAGCTCATAGGCTTTGGGGCCCAGGCGTTTCACCTCCAGCAGCTGCGCTCGCGAGGCGAAAGCGCCGTTGGTTTCGCGGTGGGCCACGATGTTGCGCGCCAAAACGGGGCCAAGGCCCGAGACGTAGGCCAGAAGTTCGGCGCTGGCCGTGTTCAGATCCACGCCCACGCTGTTGACGCAACTTGTTACAACGTCGTCCAGGGCTTTTTTAAGCGCGGTTTGATCCACATCGTGCTGATATTGCCCCACCCCGATGGCCTTTGGATCAATTTTCACCAATTCGGCCAGCGGGTCCATCAAACGCCGGCCGATACTGACGGCGCCGCGCACGGTTATATCGAGGTCCGGGAATTCCTTTCGCGCCACGTCGCTGGCGGAATAGACTGAGGCTCCGGCCTCGTTGACCAGTACGGTGACGGCTTTGAGGCCTTGAGCGCGGACAAAGGCTTCCGTTTCCCGCCCCGCAGTGCCGTTGCCCACGGCAACGGCCTCTATGGCGTATCGTTCGCACAGCGTCCGGAGTGTTGCGGCTGCCTGACTTTGTTGTTTGGCCGAGCCTGTGGGGAAAATGTTCTCGTGGTGCAGCAGGACGCCCTGGGCGTTGAGTACTGCCAATTTCGCGCCGGTACGAAAGCCTGGATCAAGGGCCAGCACGTTTTTCTGCCCCAAAGGGGGGGCCAGGAGCAGTTGGCGCAGGTTGTTGGCGAAAACGGCAATGGCCTCCCCGTCCGCTCGTTGTTTGAGCGCTGCTCTGCATTCGTTTTCCAGTGAAGGCGCCAGCAGGCGTTTGTAGCCGTCTTCCACAGCCTGCCCCACCTGTTGCGCATCCGCGCCTTTGCCGCGCACCACGCGCCGCAATAAAAGATCCAACGCCTCGCGCTCGTTATGGTCCTGGGGGCGCAGGCTCAAGGAAAGCACGCCTTCGCGTTCGCCCCTGAAAAGAGCAAGGGCGCGGTGCCCCGGCATTGTGCGCAGGGGTTCCTCCCAGTTGAACCAGTCGCGAAACGTTGCGCCGGCTTGTTCTTTTCCCTTGACCACGCTGGAGCGGATGCGGCCTTTCTTGGAAAAGAACGTCCGCATTGTCTGGCGTAGCGCGCTGTCCTCACTGATCATCTCGGCGATGATGTCGCGGCTGCCGGCGAGAGCGGCTTCCGCATCGGGCACGTCTTTGTCCTTGTTCACGTAGTGCCGGGCCAACATATGGGGATCGTTGCCGCGTTGCGTCAGGAGCGCTGTGGCCAGCGGTTCCAGACCTCGTTCGCGGGCCATGGATGCCCTGGTACGGCGTTTGGGGCGGAAGGGCAGGTAGGCGTCTTCAAGGCGCGCCTTGTCGGGGGCGTTGATAATGGTCGCACGCAATTCGTCGGTAAGCAGGCCGCGCTGCTCCAAAGACTCCAAAATGGATTGGCGGCGTTTGTCCAGTTCCGCCAACAGCTCGAGTTGATCGCGGATGGCAGCCACGGCAATCTCGTCCAGCGAGCCGGTGGCCTCTTTTCTATATCGGGAAATAAATGGCACCGTGGCGCCCTGTTCCAAGAGATCGGCCACGGCGGCGACTTGATGCTCACGGAGCGTTAAGGCCTCGGCAATGGTTGCATGGTGGTCGTGTTGCATGTCCATCCTTCACAATGGGTATGTGTTACGGAGTAACTCGATGGTTGGGGTATCTATCCCGTGGGGCGTCTTGGCGCTGCCGCCGTCATCCGCGCGAAGCATACTACACGCAAGATGACCAGGGCAATGAATGCGGCAGTGCGGGCGTTTCATGTCCGGCGAAAGGGATCTCCGGCTAAAGCCTCAGCTGCTGCGGTATTATGTAAACCTGTGTCCTTGTTCAAGAAACGCAAGCAGACGTTGGTTGGTGTCCGGTTCGATCGCCAAAAAGGAAAGCCCATAGGAGACGATGTTGACCAGCCGTTGGATATTGCGCACTTCCGCCCTGGTTATGACCACGGTGTCGCCGCCGCAGAGCGGCAGCTCTAAAAGCACGATGTCGCCAACCTCCGGAGACGGGCAGTGCGTATCAAGGGGGGTGTTGGTACGGCAGCCGCCTTCGCTGAGGTCCAGGACATATGTCTTGTAACTGCGGGTTGTGGTGTGCAGCAGGGCCGGCATAAAGCAGTTCAGACGTGAGGATTTTCGCAGCTCATAGCGTTCTAGTCGCTGGGGATAGGCTGCGAAAAGCATGGGCACGGGTTTCATGACATGACCGAGGATGCGTGTGGTGAAGCCATAGACCGTGCCTTCCGCAATATAACGGACCAGCATTTCCGCGTGCGGCGTGGCCATCTTGACGAAGCCTGGAATGCGCGGCAAGCTGGTAATAATGCAGTCGAAGGGCTGCGCGCCTATCAACTTGGTTTTATAATCCCCCTGAAACCCTTGGATGCTGAGCAGCATGTCCATGCCCAGGGCCAGCCGTGTTTCATTTGGGGAAACATATTTATTCGAGCTGTAGAGCGTCTTTTGTTCTGCCATGGAGTTGTTTGACTCGCTGTGCTGTTGCGGCGCTGGCCGCGCGCCTCTTGCGCCGCCTAGTGCGCCACGGAAAAAATGTCCACTCGCGCGCCGGCGCCGTGTCTTGCTCCCAGTAAGACTAGAATACGGCTTTTTGAAGAATATTCCAGAGTGAAGACCATTAATTTGTAAATAATAACGGGAGAAGCGGCTCCATTCTGTACTCCGCAGCCCCCGCCCGGCGCGGTCGTTGCGCGTCATAGGCGGAGGGCGAAAGCAGCGCCAACGGTTCCCCCAGGGAAGCACTCAAAAAAGTCGAGACTAAAAAAGTGTTCACTCTTGCCATGCAAAAGTCAATGCGCGTAGAAAGAGATATAGGTGCGGCTTTTCGCAACAGGGAGTGGGGTTATGCATGCGAATTCTCTCATTCAAGAAGCGGTGAACGATTTTGAGCCGGTATTCATAGCCAAGCAACCCATTTTCGACCGGGAAGGGGGGTTGTGGGGGTATGAGCTGCTTTTTCGCCAGGACGGCTTGGACCACCTGGTTACCATCGATGATCAGGAAAAGGCCACGGCAAGGGTTATCGTCGATGGCGTGGCGCTGGTCAATGTGGAGGAAGGCTGCAAGCTTCTTGTGAATTTTCCCAGGGATCTTATTGTGCGCGGCGCGCCATTGGCCTTGCCGCGGCATTGTTTCGTTGTTGAGATCCTTGAACATGTGCCTGCGGATGCCGAGGTTCTCGCGGCGTTGCGGGATTTGCGGGAGCGTGGCTACACCCTGGCGGTCGATGATTTCACAGGGCAACCTGAATTGGAACCATTTTTCGATCTTGCCGATATCGTGAAGGTCGACTTTTTGGGCATGTCGGCCCAGGAGGCGCTCAAGCAAACCCTCTCGCTGCAAAAGCGGTGGTCCGGCCTGGGCTTGCTGGCCGAAAAAATCGAGGATCAGCGCTCCTATCAATTGGCATGGGTTCTTGGGTACTCATTATTCCAGGGGTTCTTTTTCCGGCGTCCCGAAACACTCAGCGGGCGTAAAATTTCCATCGGCGCCATGGCTAAGTTTCGGCTGCTGCGCGAGATCTCCAGAGAGGATTACGAAGTGGCAACCTTGGGCAGAATCATCAGCAGCGACTCCTCGCTGAGCTACAGACTGCTCAGGTATGTCAATTCAGTAGCCTTTTCGTTGCGTGTCAAGGTTTCTTCCCTGAAACAGGCCGTAACCCTGCTCGGTTCGCAAAGCTTGAAGCATTGGCTCATGGCCGTGGTCATCGCCGACGTGGCGCCTACGCCCCATGCTCAAGAGGTGGCGTATATCTGTGTACAGCGGGGGCGTTTCATGGAGTTGTGCGCGGCAATTTATCAGAGTACGCCGCGGGATCAGGACACCATGTTCCTTTTCGGCTTGTTCTCCGAATTGGATACGCTGCTTGGACAAACCATGGGCCAATTAATGGAGAAAATGCCGCTGGACAGTGGAGTGAAAGCCGCGTTGCAGGGAGAGAAGAATGATTTGTACTCCTGGCTGGAGCTGTGCGAGGCCATTGAACAGGCCAAATGGGGGGAGATGGACTCGCTTATGGAACAGCTTTCGCTGCCTCAACAAAAAACGGCGCGCATGCACGGCAGCGCTACGGCCTGGGCCAGCGATATCATGGGGCTATGCATGCATATGCAGTCCTCCAATCAGTCGCAGGAAAAACAGGCTTAGGGCACAGCAACACGACTTTTGGACTAGCGCATTGTGGCGTTAAGATGAGGTAGTTTGGGGCTCCGCCCCAAACTTCGCCAGGGGGGAACGCCCCCCTGGACCCGCGAACATCATGTGTGGAAATGTAAAAATGACAGTAAGTTATATCAAATAAGAAAGTTTTGGAGATTCCTAAGGAAGCACTGATTAAAGACTTGTTAGGTTTTTCCGGGGGGAAACTTTTCTGGAGAAAGGTTCTCCCCCCGGACCCCCCTTCCAAAGACTTTTGTCTAAAATACCTATAAATTCAATGTCTTACAAATATACTTGCCTGGCGACAAAATTTAGGAAGGGGGAGCGCGAGGGGGAGAACCCTTTT
>CAZFCK010000085.1:0-18384 GCA_964517355.1 uncultured Desulfovibrionaceae bacterium
CAGGGAAATGCATAAGAGCATCTAGCGCTTTTCAAGCGTGAGATGCTCTAAAAGGGCACCTCGTCCATACCGCTGGCCTCGGAGGGAAAGGCCGGACCAAGGTCGTCATCAGGCGGCGCCTGCCGATCATTCATCTGCGGCCCATTGTTATACCCGCCCTGTTGCGGCGCCGGACGTCCCTGTTGCCGTGGCTGCTGAGAACCGCCGTAGCCGTCGTCCATGCCTTGAGAACGTCGGGTATCCAAAAACTGTATCCGCTGGGCGCGGATTTCGGTGGTGTAGCGGTTTTGCCCTTGCTGGTCCTGCCATTGCCTGGTCTGCAAACTGCCCTCCACAAAAATCAGGCTGCCTTTGGAAAGGTAATTATTGCAGTTTTCAGCCTGGCGATCCCAGACCACCACACTGTGCCACTCGGCTTTATCCACTCGATTGCCGGATTTGTCGGTATAGGATTCATCCGTGGCGATACGCATATTCACCACCGGAGTTCCGTTGCTGGCATAGCGCAACTCAGGGTCGCGGCCCAGGCGGCCAATGAGCATTACCTTGTTCAGTGTCGCTGCCATGGGGTACCTCCTTGCTGCGGCGCACAACGCCGCATTATAACTACTGTATCATGTTCAGGGAATATATGGCTCAGGCACGCCGGGAGTCTTTCCGGCCGTGCGTTCCAGGTCCGTGAGCGCTTCCTCGAGCTTGTCGCACAAGCTATGGGCCAATCGCGGATTCCAATCCGCCAGGGCCTTTTCCAATTCCCGCTTGATCGCCTCGGCTTCCGCCAGCCCCGGTTGCAGGGCCGACACGTACTCACGGCTCCAGGGGCCGAACTGGAGACTATCCCGCAGCCCACGCACCAATTCCAAAACGTCCGAGAGCACACGGCTTCCAGCCTCCGTCTTTGACGCGGGTTCGGCTGTGGCGCACAGCAGCGGCCATGTCTTGCAAACATTGGCCTGATCCCATGTTTGCGCCGCCACACGTATCTGCAAATGTTTTGCCATAATGCACGCCTTACATCGGCTCTTCCCATTCGGTCTGCACCCGCATCACCACATCGTTGATCATCTGAAACTGATCCGGGGGGCAGACGCCGATAAGCGGTTCACCCGCGTCCATAACCTCGTTGTAATTGAAATACACCGCGTAAATCACGCCCTCCGGCCCGGTATAATACACGGGCGCCTCGCGTTTCATGCGCGACATGATGAACATCTCCATGCCGTCGTGCGCCGTGACCGATTTAGGACCGGACGCCTTGATCTTCTTATCCAGCTCCGGAACGAAATAATACTTGGCGCGCTCGGGCGCACGAAACAAATGCAACGCCTTTTTGAGAATCATGGCCACGACTTCCTCTTTGGAAAGATAGTGGCGAAGGCGCAATAGCGGCGTGCCGGCTTCCACAAACTGGCCGGCCCGTTCTTCATACAAAGCGGCCACCTCGCCCTTCATGGGCGCATAGATGGGTTTCTTGTTGCGTTCGCGCTCAATGGTGACAAGCAAGGTCCCGGGCTTCTCCTTCCAGGTTCCCTGCGGACCGTGAACGCGGCTTCCAGGTTCAAGCCCGGCAAAGGTCACACCCCCGGTATGGGGGGCGACAATGTCGTGCTCCTCATAAGGAGACGCTTTAATCTCCTCCAACATGGCGGCAAAGTCCAGCACGGCGATGGTCCTCCTCTGCCTAGAACATTATTACGTTAAGATGGGTTGTTATGGGGCTCCGCCCCAGCGCATTTTCGCCTTTGCAAAAGGCTCACCCCTGAAACATTGTTCAGTGTTTCAGGGAAACGCATAAGAGCATCTATCTTTTTCAATGTGAAGAGGCTCTAAACCCCGCCAGGGGGGAACGCCCCCCTGGATCCGCGAATACCATGTATAAAAATGTAAATATGACAACAAGTTGTATAAGACAGCAATTTTGGAGACTCTTAAGAACCTTTTTCAAAAAGTTCTCAAGCCACCGGAATCATTCCTGTTTCAAAGCCAATATGCCCTAGGGGATCACATATTGCAAAAGCACCATAAACCATAGAGCGGTTCCTTGACGAGCGCTTGCGGCGGCGGCCCGCGCCGGGCCGCTGGGCATGGCGTCCGCCTAGCGATAATAAAGGTTGCGTCCACCCATGGTTAACAGCGATTGATAAAGATTTTTACGCACGGTGCGCCGATCCCAGATACCCTGGATGTGCCCCCGTGATAATGCGCTGTAGGCTTTATGGTAGTCCGGTGGGATGTCCATTCCGGTGGTTTCCTTTATCACGCCTGGACCGGCAAATCCGATGTTGGCCGAACGCACGGAGAACTGATAGGGGGAGCAGCCCAGAAAACTGGCCACGGGGCCGGCATAGGAATTGGTGTCGTAAAGCACCAGATAGAGGCCCCCTTCGTCAATGTAACGCCGCACGGCCAGGGTGCAGCGCGGCATCTGGATAACGCCGTTGACGCCCTCTTGAATACGGATGCCCGCGGTGCCGTGTACATAGGCCAAAAAAGGAAAATGCTTGCGCCCGGCCCGCTCCGCCGCGCGGATGAACTTTTCACCCTCGGCAGCGCCCACGGTTCCCCCGCGAAAACTGCCCATGAGCATGGCCACGACCACGCGAATGCCGTTTATCTGCGCCTCGAACGTCATACAGGCGCTTTTCTGCTGCACCTTTTTCTTGGCCTGCTCCAGCTTGACGTCGAAACCGTCGAATTGCAGCGGGTTGATGGATTCAACCTCAGCGCCGAACTCGTAAACAGAGCCGGAATCAAAAACATTGGCCAAATACCATTGGTGTTCCATGGAAAAATGGTGGCCGCAGTAACAACAGACCCCGGCGAACTCACCGAACAAATCGGGAGCCCACAAATCCAGGCACCCATGGGTCTTCGCATTGGGGCAGGTGATGGTGCGATCTTCCTTGGCGCGCGGACTCACGTATTCCCACGTATTGCCAGAATCGCTCTCTTCCCAGGCGGAAAGCTGGGTCAGCTGTTGCTCTTTTTCCTGCTGGCCGCTGCCGGGCGTGATGCGCTTGAGAAAATTCCGGCAAGGACCAAAGACCTTGTCGCAGACCAATTGCGCTTCTGCGCCCAGTTCCTCCACGGTATTGACGACCTTTTTCTGATGCTTGCGCAACAGATCGTACTTGAAGAACGAATACAGGCTCCAACCGAGGTCATGAGAAAAGGTAAAGAATTTCTTGGTGGTGGAACTCTTGTCCTGATACGCTTGGCGGCTCATGCGCATGAACCGGGCATAGCGCCTGGATAAAAGTTTTTCCCTGGCCGCCGTGCCAAGATGCCAGCGCACGTAGATCCTGTCCATGTCCGGGGGCGTCTGCCCTCTTTTTCCGCGATGCCTGCGCAGGGCCATGGCGCGGAACAACTGAATCCCCTTGACGTTGAGCACCACCTCGTCCGTGGCGCGAATCACTTCCTGGCGCAGCAGCTTGAAGAAGTCGTAATGGTCGGGCCGCGCCCCAAGAGGGGGTTCGGGAACGATACGATCAATATACCCCATGCGCAGGTTGTCGTTCGCGGTAATTTTCAGCTGCTGGGCGCAACGCTCCACCAGTTCCGGAGAGGCGCGCATGCCGTCGCGCAAACGGCCTTCAATGGCCGCAGCTCCTTCGGGCGAAATAACGGAATAATAGCCGTGGGAAAGCATGAGCCGGCAATCCGCAAGGCCGATGGCCTCCGCGCCGCCTGATCCCCCTTCGGAAAAAACCGAAATAATGGGAACGGGAAAACCGGCCATGCCGTAAATGTTGCGCGCGATCTGCTGCGCAGCGCCGGGATAGTCCTCAATGGGGTAGGACCCCGGTGTGAACACGTAGGTATGGATGGGGATATTCTCCGTGGCCGCGACTTCCATGTAGTGCATGGCCTTGGCGTTTCCCCAGGGTTTCACGGAGCCGCCGTTCCGGAATTCCTGGCCGTGTCCCTTTTCCTGGCCAATGACCATCACCGGCTGGTGATGGACCTTTTTACCGGTGCGCCGGGTGATGTAGGCTCGGGCGATAAGCATGCTGGGGTCGATGCTGTATTCATCCTGGCCGCCGATTTCCGTATAGTTGTCGTAAACGTTTTCCAGAATATCCTTGAGGCAGATGCGCTGCGGATGCCGCACGATGCGCACCTTGTCCATGGGGGAGAGTTCTTTTTCAAGCTTATTTTCAAGAAAAACGAACAGATCATCCAGGGAGCTGAGATTGCGGACTTTTTCTGGCGTGTCCATCTCGCGCTCCTTAAGCAAAAATTCCTGGAGTTTTGATTCCAGCAATTTGACATTGACATTATCCTTGCCACCGAAAACATCCTGAATGTAACGCAGGCGTTCGGTGAGCAGCAAAGCATGCTTTTCAATATCCATATGTGAGCACAGCCTCCAAGGTGCGCCAAGGCTTGTTTATGTGTCGGGTTGCTGAGGCCGAAAGGGGCTCAAAATTAAAATTCCAGCAAGGTATGCGTTTTTTCACGCAGAAAACGCAGGTTCGAACGCAACGGATTGCCCTCGCGATCCTGTCCTTGCAGTTCGAGCTTTTCGAGGAAGTAAAGGCCTCTGTTTTTCGCTTCTTGTAAATCCTTGCCCCACACAATGGCCAAGGCGAGGTTGGGGTCATATTCCGTGGGAATCTGATACGGTTCATCTGTTGGAATCTGCGTGAACACCTTTACCCAGGGGTGATCCTGCCAGGAAAAGGCATCTATGCGCCCCACCCAGGGGGTGAAACGGTTTTCCGGATCTTCGGCGATGATGCGGTATTCGATGCCCACGCCCTCGAAGGAGATGTCGTCCTGGGTGTAGCCCATGGGTTCGCCCAGCCCCATGCGGATCTGTTCGGCGATAAGGTCCACGTCGTCTTTGCCTTTTATCCTCGAGATGACGGCTGAAACACCGTTTTCCACCTGGATGCGCGTGTTGACCTCCATAAGGAACGGTTGCCCGACGGGCGTAACTATCCATTCCCAGGTCCCCACATTGTCGTAGTGGACTTTCTCGGCCATGGCCAGCGAATGGTGGATGATATCATCGAGGAGCTTGCCCGCGTCAAAGGAGTAGCTGAGCACCTTGGGAGTGAATCCGGGCGCCACTTCCACGCGCTTCTGGCGGCCGGTGCTTTGCACGGAGCAGTTGCGGGTGCCGAAGTGCACGGGCTTCTTGCCCGAACGCTCAGCAACCACCTGCACCTCGAGATGATTGAAGGAGGCCACGCGCTGTTCTATGAGCACTCCTTCGTCGTTGAACTGACGCAGGGAGTAATTTCTGATGCGCCGGTACACGGAGCGGAAAGAGGCCGGGTCGTGCACTTCTTCGATGCCCATGCCACCGCCTCCGGCCGAGGCTTTGACCAGCACCAGGGGTTTTTGGATGCCTTGTTCGGCCTGAAAGCTGAACAGGCTCTCCGCGATCTCCTCGGCTTCGAGTTCGTCGTAGATCGGTTTATCCGACCCCGGCACCGTGGGCACGCCCAGACTCCGGGCCAGCCGTTTGGTATTGATCTTGTCGCCCAATTCGCGGATAACCCGCCATGATGGGCCGATAAAAATCAATTTGCGGTCGCGCTCCACCACGCGGCGGGCGAAGCGGTAATCCTCCGCAAAAAAGCCGTAGCCGGGATGCACTGCGGTGGCTCCCGCGTCATCGGCCACGGCGAGCACTTCATTGGCGTCATGGTATGAAGAAACGCGGTACAGGCTCTTTTGTCCGCCGGCCTGGCGCGCCAGGGCCACATGCCCAGAATGCTTATCCTCTTCCGTAAAAAGACAGACAAAGTCCAGGCCCAGCTTGAGACACGCCCGGACAATGCGCATGGCAATTTCGCCCCGGTTCGCCACCAGGACTTTATGTTTCACTCGTGCCACAGGTATTTCCTCGGGATCAATCCATTTGTCTTTTTGCCTTGCGCAAGGCAATAAGTCGTTTTTGCACTTCAAGCACCAGCTTATCCAGCAAGGCTTCTTTACGTGGCTCCATTTCAAGGTAACTGCAACCAATGGTCTTTTGATCCGCTACGCGCATGACCTTGGCCTGCAGTCCGGCCAGATAGATTTTTTTATGCAGCAGAAGATCAAAACTGAACGTCTCGCCCGGCTTGAAGACATCTCCGGGCGCAACACACAAACCAACACCCGTCGCGCTCAGGTCCTTTATCTCATAGTACCGTTGGCGCTCGTGAATGTAGGCCTCCAGGCCACGGATAGCGGCCCGAAACGCCTTCCTCTTGTGTCCTTCCAATCCTGGAAGTTGAAAATCGAAATCATCCATAGCGTGAACAGAGGCCTCTTACTTTCTGCTAATGCGTTTTTCAAGCACGAATTCAACACGGCGATTTTTCGCTCTATTTTCAACCGTGGTATTGGGATAAAGAGGGTCCAAATCCGCAAGGCCCGTAGCCGTGAGCCGGCTGGGCTCTATCCCCTTACGCAAAAGGTACCTGAGCACGTTGACGGCGCGCAAGGAGGAAATCTCCCAATTGTCCCTGAACCGGCTGTCCTTGGGGGGCGGGATGTCGTCAGTATAGCCCCGGATGTTGATGGTCTGATCGTTTCTTTGAATGAACATATCCACAAGAATGTCCATCATGGCTTCGCCTTCGGGGCTCAGTTCCACCTGCCCGGGGGCGAAGAGGACCGTACCGGGCACGTTCAGCGTGATAACGCCCTCGTCAAAAACAGCGCCCACCAGGCCCTCCACTCCCTTACGGTTCATAAAGGTGCGCACTTCCGAGTAAACCTTGCGTTGCTGCTCCAACAGCTGTTTTTGCAGCAAAACAGATTCAAGGATTGCGCCATCGCTCTCCTCCCCGACCCGCGTCGTCAGCGCCTTGCTGGCCTTATCGCCCAAAGCCACGCGCAACGAGGTAAAAGAATCGGTGAAACGCCGAATATCCAGGGAAGACATGGAAAACAGCAGCACAAAAAAAACCAGCAGCAGCATGGAGACATCCGCAAAGGTCACGATCCAATCATCCGGACCTTCGTCATAATCGTCCTCGTGATCCTCGGAGTTGCTGTAAAAGCCGTCATCGAGCACTTTTCCGCTCCTTGGGAGGAATGAACGAAGAAAGTTTTTCGTACACCAGCCGCGGGTTGTTGTTCTCCAATATCGATTTGGCGCCTTCAAAAATAATATTCAAATGCACCTCTTCCTGCAACGTACGTGCGCGTAATTTGCCGGAAATGGGCAAAAACAACAGGTTGGCCAGCAGCGCCCCATAAAAGGTAGTGAGAATGGCCACAGCCATGGAAGGACCGATGGCCTTGGGATCGTCAAGCCGCGTCAGCATCTGCACTAGGCCGATGAGAGTCCCGATCATACCGAAGGCGGGAGCGAAGCCTCCCAATCGCTTGAAAACGGAAATGGAAATGTTGTGTCTACGGCGCATGGTTGCTATTTCAATCATCACCGTATCGCGGATAAGCATGGGGTCGGCATTATCCGCGATAAGCTGACAGGCCTTTTTCAGTATCGCGTTTTCGGTTTGTATATTTTCAAGAGCGATGAGCCCTTCACGACGGCTGATTTCAGCAATGCGCACCATGGTGTTGACAACGTCCTGCGGTTTAACGCGCTTGGTGCCAAATACGTGCAAACTGCCCCAAAACGCCTGTAATACCTCTTCCAAAGGAAAAGTGACGCAAATGGCCGCAAAGGTACCGCCAAACACAATCATCACACCAGGAATATTAATAAAAATGGACAAAGCGCCGCCCCACAGGATGGCGCCGACAACAAGTGAAAAACCAACTATTATCCCAAATAACGTTGCAATATCCATGGGTTCTGCCTATACTCCCCCGACCCTTGTTTAATGTCTAGAGGTTTGCAACGCATGCCATACCCCCATGCGCCACGTTGCGGCGCCCATGGCACTAACCCTTTTGCCTACCATTTATAACTGTTATGCAAAACTTGAAAAATGTCCAGCAGGCTGCGTACTGCGTTCGGGAAAAAAGACCGCACGCAACGCCCGCATCTATCGGCATCGTCATGGGTACCGGCCTGGGCGGCCTGGCCGGAGCCCTGGAACAAGACTTTTTACTCCCCTATAAAGAAATTACCGGTTTTCCCCACAGTACGGTGGAATCACACGCCGGCGCACTGGGCCACGGCGTCATAGGCGATACCCCGGTGTGGACCCTGCAGGGGCGTTTCCATCTGTATGAAGGGTACTCCCCCGCCGAGGTCTGCATGGGCGTGCGCACCCTGGCCGCGCTGGGCGTGAAAACCCTGATCCTCACCAACGCCGCCGGCGCCCTCAACCCTCAATTCGAAGCCGGAAGCCTGATGAGCATCACCGATCATATCAACTTCACAGGCCAAAACCCCCTTACCGGCGCCAACGAGGACTCATGGGGACCTCGTTTTCCCGACATGAGCGCGGTCTATTCTCCAAGAATAAGGGCCATGGCGCGCCAATCCGCCCTTGAACTGGGCATGCCCCTGGAACATGGAGTCTACCTCGGACTCTGCGGCCCTTGCCTTGAAACCCCTGCGGAAACAAGGGCTTTTCGCATCATGGGCGCGGACGCCGTGGGCATGTCCACCGTCCTGGAGGCCATCGCCGCCAGGCACATGGGACTCGAACTCCTGGGCATTTCCTGTCTGACCAATAAAAACCTGCCCGACTGCATGCAAGAGACATCCCTTGAGGATGTCATCTCCATGGCCGGACAAACCTGTGGTCTACTTTCACGATTGCTGACGCGCATAGTCATGAAGCTTGGCGGCAAGTCGCCAAGCTGACGCATTTCAACTTTGAAAATTGACGTTCCGGGGAGAAACCTTGCAACGGTTTCTCCCCGGAATTCTTTTTTATTTTTTCTCACCGTGTTCCCGCTCAGCTTGATTGCGGCTCGCCGGGGCTCACATCTGCTTGGCCCGCTTGAAAAGCTGCTCTTTGCGCCCCTCGAATATCAAAGCCGTGCGCAGCCCGGACAAGGCAAGGGCCGTGATGCTGAGAATAATGACTATTCCTTTACGCAAGGCCCATTTTTCGGACTCGTCAAGACCAATGGCCCAGGTGTAGTTCAGTGACTGCGCATACCACAATCCGAGAGGTAAAAGCACAAGCCCCAAAACCAGACCGACTATCTCCAACCAGAAAAACGTCTTGCCCATGATCAACAGAAACAGTGTGGAATCGCGGACGATCTTCAGTGTTTTCAGCTGGCTTTCCAACTTCTTGAGCCGTTCTTCAACCACATCCTGCATTTCCAAGGCCTTGCGAAAATTTTCAGCCATATGGAAGTGCTGTGTCAAAGCCCAGTTCAAAGCCCGGGCGCAGTAGTTGAAATCCCTGTTGAAATCCACAAGAATACGCGGAAATGGAAACCAGGAGGCCTCGGCCTGAATCACCATCAAGCGCTCCATCAGCCCTTTGTAATGGGCCTTCATACGTCGGCCATCCTCTTCCACGAGCCCCATGAACTCCCTGCTCACCCCCAACCGCCCCTGTGCGACACGGCAAAACGGCACAAAATTCTTGATTTCGGCCACATGCTTGAGTCCAGCGATTTGTTCCAGGAGCTTGTTGGCTTTGGGATGATCGTCGCTGAACCACTTGAGAATCTCTCCGGACAGTTCGTCAAGGTGTTGTTTTTCCTCCACAGCCTTTGCCTCGGCGGCAACCCAGGGGCCGTAGAGTCCCGAGAGAAGTTGCAGATGCCCCCGCTCCAGCTCGGTATCCAACAGCATGAGATTGAAGACGTGCGGATTGCGATGAAAGAGATCTTCAAAAAAACCCATGGCCTGCTCCGCGAAGCCGGTTTTCACAAGGCACACGCCCTGGCGGTATTGCGCGTCCAACCAGCGGGGGCAGAGTTGCAGCACCGTCTTGTACATGGAACTCGCCAGCTGCAGCTTGCCTTGGATCTCCAGACAACGCGCCTGCAAAAACACCTGATGCGCTTGTTGCAGAGGCGTGGAGGACATGGTCTCGGCCTCTTTCCAAAACGATATGGCTCTGGCCATATCGCCACGTTCAAGGGCCACGTACCCATGGAGATTGGGCACCCGGAAATCGCGGGGACTCTTGAGAGCTGTTTGATTCAGGATGCGTTCAGCCTGCAACAGCTCGCCTTGAATCATGTATTGCAAGGCTTCCCAAACGCCGCTGTTGTCCTGCGGCACCAACTGCTGCAGACCGCGGGGGTAGTCTTTGCCCATACTGCGCCACACGGCCTGCGCCATTCGCAGCTGCACGGGCTCGTTGATCGCGAACATGGCCCGTATAAGCAACCCTTCCGTATTGTTGGCGTGCAGCAGATCGGATATGCCGCCTTCCGGATTGGAAGCTAAAAATTTATCTATTGATTCAAGACCATTATTTATTTGATCGAAATTCAGGCGGGCCACTTCCTCCCAGACATTGGAATCCAGGACCGCCACTGCGCGGCTGGGACATTGCTGCAAGGTATGACTGCGTTGACCGCAATAAAAACAGTGATTTTCCTTGCCGGAAATCAAGCGTTTCGGCAATTCAACTTGCAAAATGCCGGTACTCTGCTCCCAATCCTTGGAGAGCGCCACACTGCACCATGCGTCCAAATTGCTTTGCTCAACGGAAAAACGCACTTCATTGATATGAAAGTTGTCACCGAGTAAGAAAGCCGTCCGGTAGCTCATGTGCGGGAAGTCCGGCATGAGCTGGTCCCAGTCCAAAAGAATCTTTTTCGGCAACTCACTGTTATAATTCAAGCCTTTACGTTCGACAACGGCTATGGCGCAAGGCCAGTACAATGAAGGCGATTGATCCTTGATTTCCCTGATGAACTGCAAATACTCCAGGCACCAGTTGCGCAATTGGCGCAGATTTTCCAAGGGCGCGATGACGAAAAAGTCATGGATCATGAAGCGCAACTTCAAGCGCTTGAAAAGCTTTTCAAATTCCGGATAAAATTCTCTCCATCCGGCTTGAAACACCTTATCCAGGGGGTTGCCCAGGGGTTTCATCAACAGGAACCACCCCATGGACGCCTGGTACGGCAACCGCGAATCAGCCTGCAACAGGGACCAGTTGCCCGCGGCCAAACCGGTGTACGGCTTGGTCGGCACAAACTCCAGTCCGGGAATGCCCTTGGAAAATTCCTGTACCTTGGGATGCACCCAGACCTCAAATTCGTCCGGGATAATGGATTCCTGCGCCGCGAGAGAGCTGTCGATGCCCAGGGTTATTTCCTGCTTGTACCCCACAAGCATTTTGGCGGGAAAAATCTGGATAAAGACCGGCAAAGGATTGAACCGCACCCAGACTTCAAGTCTGGCCAACGCCAGCACCACGTCGCTGGAAAAAAAGAACCACAAGGATTGGGCGTGATCCTCGGCGAGCATCAACCCGCCGTAATCGGCTAAGGTTTGCGGCACGGCATGATTCAGATCGCCTTTCCAGGCCACCCAGACGCCGAAGCCGTTGCCGACCATGCGGGCTTCGCTGAAACGGGGTAATTTTTTTACGAGCTTGCCGATTTTCAAGGCCATATGCTTTCGTCTCTAACCGTGTTGATCAGGCCAGATCGCACCTGACGAGTTCCTGCACACGCAACGCTTCCTCCACACGCCCATGCTTGATGCAGCCCTGTGTGTAGACTCGCGTCTTACGCCGCAACACATCGCGCACCAGTCGCCGCTGTTCCGGGTCAAGCCGCATGCGCAACAGCTTGCGCAGCGAATAGATGCGAAAAAGATCCTGCCCCACTATTTGTGCCGAAAGTTGATCCGGTCTGCCGCCGTGGCGCACGGTAAGCGGCTGCGGCACAAGACCGATGTCGAAATGAAGCAGCGCGCGCAACCAGAGGTCGTAATCCTCACATGCCCGTAGTCGTTCATCGAAAGGACCCGTCGAGTTCCAAAAAGCGTTGCTGAACATCACGCAGGAGGGGCTCACCATGCACAATTCGAGCGCCTCGGCGAAAAACCTTCCGCTTTTTTTGCGGTGCTTTCGCATGGGATTCACCCGCTTGCCGTTGCGCATCCATATTTCCTCCGTTTGGCATGCCTCAAGCCCGGAGCGCAGCATGAAGTCCAATTGGATTTCAAGCTTGCGCTCCAACCAGCAGTCGTCCGAATCCAGCAGCGCTATCCACTGGCCTCCGCCACGCTCAATGGCGTAGGCAATGCCGCGGTTGCGAGCGGCGGAGACGCCATTGTTGGACTGATAAAGCACGGACACTCTGGAGTCCGCGGTTTGGAGCCTCCGCAACACCTCGCGTGTTTCATCCGTGGAGCCGTCGTCCACAACAATGCATTCAAGCCGCTCATGGCTTTGGGCGAGCACGGATTCCACGGCGCGCGCGATATACCGCCCCCGGTTATATGTGGGAATAACCACAGTTATTAATATTTCGTGGTGGTGGTCGCACATCATGTGCTTAAGATAGAAGCAAAAAGTGTTCCGGGCAAGAAATACCGGACCAGCGAAAAAAAAAGGAACGGAATATCCTGATCAAACCCTGCAGTCGACAAGCACGCCGGCGCCCGTGGTCTCCAGGTATCCGGCTCCCTGGACAATGAAATGACCTCCTCCTTCAACCTGGAAACCGCCAGCTTCACCGGCCTGCACATGACCAGCCTGTTCCGCTTGCACAAAGCCGCTCTCGGAACTGATCTGCACGTCTCCGGCAGAGGAAACCAGCACATCGCCCGGTGTGGAGGAAACAATCATACTACAATCCGCCTTTTCATGAAAAGTAAGGCATACGGCAGGGAAAGGCAAGATTCAGCAAGAAAAGTATCCGGGGGAGCGCCTGTCTGCACCAACGTATTTTCACGTTATGATAAATTCTTTTTGGGCTCCGCCCCAGCGCATTATCGCTTTTGGAAAAGGATCATTCCTGAAACAATGTTCATTGTTTCAGGGAAAAGCATAAGAGCATCAACACTTTTTCAAAGTCAATAATATCTGGAGGTTACTCCGGGGGGAGTTACTTTACAAGTATTCCCCCCGAAACGCTCTCCCTGAAAAACCGTGAGCAACCCGTTGAATCCGGCCGTTATTCGGCCATCTGCGACTCAACCTGGCCGAGCAATTCCATTGCCGCACGAATTTTGGCGCTCTGGGCGCCGTCTTCGGTTTCCTGGGCAATGAAATCGGCTCTCTGGGAAAGATCATGAAGCATGGAGCGCAGCATGGTGCGTTTGGCCATGGAGGGCACGGCGTCGAGAATGGTCATTTTTTCCTGCATCGTGGCGATATCGCCCTCGATCTTGCCGATATTGTCCCGGACACTGCCCAGCGTGCCCCCCATATCCGTTACCTGGGTGCGCAGCGCGGTCAGTTCCTCCACCTGGGAAGCCAATCCGGCCATATTTCTGTTCAAGGCGTAAAAGAAAACAACAAGCAACAGCACGGTGAGTATGGAAATAAACACCGCGGCCTTGCCCATGTCGCGCCCCGCTTTCTTGGGAGCAGCGATCTCTTCAGCCGCTTCTTCAATCACGCTTTGCCCGGCTTCGGTATGCAACGCATCACCAGCGGCGTCCTGTTCCTGCTCGTGCGTATCCTGGACGGATTCTTCAGCTATCTCACCGGACATGGATTGGTCACTATGCTCGGGTTTGGTAATATGGATGACTTTTTCTTTTCCACTCAGCATAATCGTCCTCCTGGCATATCGTATAGATTTTCTCTGTATCAGGAGTGTCCATGAAAAGCCAGCACTTGACATCTACCGACAATCAGGCATGAAAATTACTTCTCTCAACTCGGGGGGCACATAAAAAAATGGGGGGCGCCATTTGTTAGCATTGAAAAGTCAAGCCGCTTGGAATATTCTAACTGATCGTGCAATTTTTAGCGTTCATTATTTCGATGCTCACCGCTATTCCGTCATTCTTGTTCAAGCGTATTACAACTCTGTGAGGTAGCGAGGTTATGCGCCCCAGAATGGTCCCTGTGCAGGCCGCAACCGCGCAAGAGGCGGCTATCAAGGCCGCCAAACTACTTGAGACCTCGCCCGACAATATCATCGCCGAACCAAGTGACGCCCACAACCGCTGTGGACGCTTCGAAGCCCGCGTCATCAACTGCGATGCCGAATTGGAAATCGTTATCGCCGACAACAATATGACGGCGATCATTGTCAATGGCGCTCCCGCCTTGGGAAGTGGCCGCGCGCTCGACGGTCCGATGTTGGTGGAGTTGTTGCGCGCCAACGGCGTCGTCCTGCCCCCTGAAACCGAAGTCGCCAAAAAAGTCTTACGAACATTATCCAAAGGCCATGAGGTCTCAAACGTGGTTATTGCGCGCGGCATCCCGGCGGTTCCCGCGCAAAACGCCAAAGTGGACCCCCTGGGCGATTGGCAGTTCCCCGTGTTCCCCAACGACGGCATCGGCCGGTTGATACCCGCGACCCTGGCCAAACCCGGCAAGGACCTCTCGGGAAATCCCATCCAGCCTTCCGGACCGGAACGGGGGCGCGGCATCAATCTTGTGGAAAAAGGCGGCTGCTTCATTGACCAAACAAGCCTCGTCATCCGCTCAGACCGCTTTGGTTTGGCCACCCAAAGCAATCAGGATCTTTATGTCAGCAGTTCCGCCGTACTCAAGGTTTCAAAAGATTCGATGGAAGTGTTGACCACCATCTACCCAAAAGATTTTCGCGGAAACCCAATCACCATCGAACGCATGCGCTCCGCCCTAGCGGCTGAGGACCTCGGTGGAAACCTGGACCAAAACGCCCTCATCAAAGCCATTAAAGAGGCTGAAGAGAAGAGCGCTGCCGTCAAGAATGTCGTCATCTGCCGGGGCATCGAACCGCAGCCAGGCGTCGATGGCTGGTTTGAAATGGTGGCCAAAGACAACCGCCTTGCAGTAGGCATGGTCGATGAAGTGACCGGACGTATCGACTTTCGCGCGAGAGGCGTTGTGCGTTCCGTCAAAGCCGGTGAATTTCTGGGAAAACTACATCTGCCGCAAAAGGGGGTTCCCGGCCGGGATGTCTACAATAAAGTCATCCCCGCCCGTGAAGGTTCCGCCTTCAACCTGCAGATCGCCGAGTCCGTCACCGCGTCGCCCGACGAAACCGAATTCCACGCCGCCGTGGACGGCATGGTTTTTTTTGTCGGCAATCATCTCTCGGTGACTGACGTCTTCACCACCCGCGGCGACGTCAACATGGCGACAGGCAACATTGCCATAGAAAAAGGATCCGTCCATGTTCGCGGTTCCATCCTCTCGGGATTCGCCGTGGAGTCTCCGGGCAATATCCTTGTCGACGAGGTGATTGAAAGCTGCCAGGTCAAGGCCGGGGGCGATATCGAAGTTCGCGGTGGCATCCTCATGGATACAAGCGGCGGCAAAATTACAGCCAAGGGCGGCATTTCCGCCCTTTATGCCAAAAACGCCACCATAGCTTCGGGCGGCGATGTGAACATTGCCCATGAACTGAGCAACTGTATCGTTTTCGCGGCAAACAAAGTGCTTGCCGTCAAGGGCCGGGGAAAAATCATCGGTTCGACCGTTCGTGCTGGCAAAGGGGTGGAAGCGCAAGAAATCGGCAGCGACCTGGGAGTGGAGACAACTATTTTTCTCGGCATAGAGCGCCGGAGCTTTGCGGAAGAGCTGGCAAAAAAACGCAAAATACAAAATATTCTGCAACATATTTACGCCACACTCGGTTCGGATTCTCCTCGCGCCATTCTGGAACGTACTGCCCCAAAAAAGCGTCAGGCCGTGGCCAGCCTCCTTAAAGCCAGACTTCGCGGCGAACAAGCCATCAAAACCATAGAAGAGGAACTGGAGCAGGAACGCGAACGTGTCCGGCGCGCCGTGCAAGCGCGCGTCAAGGTGCATAAAACCATACACCCCGGCACCGTGATCAACTGTTTCGGTTCCACACTCAAAATCAGTGAAGCCGTGCATTCCAGTCAGGTCTATTACGACCCCAAGGAACAAAAGGTGGTTATCGCCAACCTGTGAGCCGCCGTGCTCAGTCCCTGTTTTCATGCAACGAAAACTTTACAATCGCCAATGTTTGACGTACCCGAACTTGGCCTGTAATCTTTGTTTTCGACATCCAACCCTTCACTTTTTTCAACAAGAAGATCCATGTTTAAAGATAAAAAAGTCATTGTCGTCATGCCCGCGTACAACGCTGCAAAAACGTTGCGTAAAACATATGAAGACGTTATGGCCCAAGGGGTCGTGGACCAGGTCATCGTGGTCGACGACTGCAGCCGCGACGACACCGTCAGCGTCGCCAAGGGTCTCCCCGATACCGTGGTCCACGCGCACGAGGTCAACAAAGGCTACGGGGGCAACCAAAAAACGTGCTACCGTCTGGCGCTCGAACACGGTGGAGATATCGTGATCATGGTGCACCCCGATTATCAGTATACCCCGAAGCTGATTCCCGCCATGGTCGCGCTTATCGGCAACAACCTCTATTCCTGTGTGCTCGGATCGAGAATTCTCGGCGGATACGCGCTCAAAGGCGGTATGCCTCTTTGGAAATACGTGGCCAACAGAGGACTCACCTTTGTCGAAAATCTACTTATAGGCGCCAAACTCTCCGAATACCATACGGGCTATCGGGCCTTTTCCGCAGAACTGCTCCGCAAACTGCCCCTGGAATGCAATTCCGATGATTTCGTTTTCGACAATCAAATGCTGGCGCAAATCGTTTGGCTGAACCACAGAATCGCCGAAATATCCTGCCCCACCCTTTATGAGCCGGATTCCTCCTCGATCAATTTCCGGCGCAGCGTGACATATGGCTTCGGCTGCCTGAAAACCGCCGCGCTCTTCCGCCTGGTGCGCATGAAACTCATCTCCCACAAACTCTTTCCGCTTACGCGAAGCAATGCAGCGCCACAGGAGTAGCGTATGAAATCATTGGTCAAGGTAGTGCTGTTGCTCCTGAAATGGGCGGTCTTGCTCATTATTGGCCTGGAGCTGCTTGCCTTTGCCATTGTTTCCATCAGTAACTACATCATCTACGGTCATATCCGCGACGGCAGCAGAGCCATTTACGACCCGTATACGTTGTTCCGCAGCTCCAGCGGAGTGCGCCATACAACGAGTTTCTGCCCCCAACCCGGCAAAGCAACCAAGACCATCTGGATGTTCGGCGGCTCCACCATGCGCGGTTCCACGGAAAATGACGACGCCACTATTGCCAGTTATTTGGCCAAGGAGATCAACGAACTGAACTTGAACACGTGCTGGAGCGTGGTGAATTATGGCGAGAATTCCTACAATTCGCTCATGGAAGTGCAATACCTCCAGAAAGAACTCATACAAAACGATTATCAACCGGACATCGTGCTCTTTTACGACGGAGCCAACGATTGCGTCTATTTCGCCCAACACCGCACAGCCGAAGGGCATCACGGCTACCGCCGCGCCAAAGGACTCATCGAAAGCTATTACAAAAGTTTTTTCGGCGTGTTCAAAGCGTTGAACGCCGCTTATTACGCGTCGTTCACCAAAGAACTCCATGATAAGCTCATGCAGGTGCAGTTCGATATCAACCCTTCAAGTCCAGAATTTCAAGAACACGTGAAACAAGTGGGGAAACGCTACACCTATGTGAATCGCATCTCCGCCTGCTTCGGCGCACATTTTCTGCTGTTCTGGCAGCCCGCCCAATGGGTGGAAAACCAGGAAGTCATGGTGGAAGTGCGTGAAAAGGAAAGCAGACACTTCATCAATACCGAACGCTTCGCCTCCATGAGGAATAACTTCCTCACCACCTACGAAGCCTTGGAGCACAGCCTGACGGACCGGCCCTATTTTGTGGATTTTCGCAACGTGCTCACTTCACGCCAAACCGTGGGCTACATGCCGGACGGCGTTCATCTCACTGATACTGGCCGTGAACTGGTGGCGCGGGGCATGTTGCAAGTGCTGCTCCAACGCGGATTGCTTTAAATCATTTCAACTTTGAAATATGAATGCATCCTGCTGGTTAAGTACCTTTTGATAAAGGTACTTAAGGAAGCACTGATTAAAGACTTGTTAGGTTTTTCCGGGGGGAAACCTTTCTAGAGCATCTCACGCTTGAAAAGCGCTAGATGCTCTTATGCATTTCCCTGGAACAATTGGAAATTGTTTCAGGGGAGAGCCTTGTTTCAAGGCGAAAATGCGCTAGAGAAAGGTTCTCCCCCTCGCATATCCAGTGAATTATTCAGCGTTTCCTTAAGAATCTTCAAAACTTTGTGACTGGCATAACTTGCGAACATGTTGACAATGTTAGATACGATAACCACGGGGCAAAGGACGTGTTCCCCCCTGGAGGAGGCGAAGTTTGGAGCGTGAGAACTTCCCCAAATTATAAAGTGTGGGAAAGGGAGAGCGTGTACTATAATGGTTCGTATTTGTAGGAAAAATAAGTACAACTAGTTGTTTTTTATGGCGTCCAGGGGCCTCCCCTGGTCGTCGTGCGGGCGCGAAAGCC